>JAAXIH010000162.1 GCA_012270465.1 Synechococcus sp. | reverse complement strand
TTGAGAGCAGCAGACCGCGGATGAAATCGCGAACGGTGATGTTGCCGTTGCGCAGTTGTGATTCGAGGTTCACGTCGCGATCACTGCGCATCGCGTGGAAAAAGATTTGGCGGTAGGCCTGCTCAATCACCCCATCGACTTCGCTGTTGTAGCTGTCGTGGCCAGCACCGCCGTAACCAATCGTGGCCAGGCCGTTGTCATGCAGGTCACCGGCGAGATTCGAGACTCTGGCGTTCTGCGATGTGAGGGGGTAATCCAGCAGAGGGATCGCCATTGGGCCGCGGGGTATTGGAAAGGACGCATATTTTGCTGTTGGTGAGCTGGCCTTTCGGGCTGACTTAGCAGCTCGTAACGACGCAGGCATTGATCTGGGATCGCAGTTCGCAGAAGGCTTCATCCAACAGCTCTGCATCCGACGATGGGGCTACTTCGCGATAGCTCTGAAATGCGAGTTCTTGCAGACGTGCCAGGGCTAGCAGGAGCCCATCGACGGGTACACCCAGGGCGGCATACAACTCGCCAAGGGCTGCCATGCCTTGGGGATTGGTGAACTTGGGCTCAGCCACGGCAACGGCGTAGCAGCAGACGCGCAAGAAATGGAAGCAGTCACGCCAGCAGGCCTCAGCGCGATGTTCTGGGTAGAGCGCCCCGCCCGGTTTCACCAAGTGCGGCTGGGCCTCCAAGAGGTCGTGGCGTGCTTGGTCCACCAACGGCTGGGCTTGGCCTTGCAGTTGCTCTAGCGGTGCAGCCATCACCCCGCTGTGCTGGCACAGGCTTTGGATTTCGCTGCTGCTGAGCAGGCGGCGCTCTTGATCAGCTTGTTGCAGCAGCTGCCGGCAGCTCTCGCTGATGTTGGGCTGTTGCGGTAGGCCCAGCACTTGCGCCTTGGCAGCCAGCTGGCGAATGGTGTCGCTTGAGGGTGCGCTCACGATTGGGCAGGCATTAGCCAGGTCAGCTCACCAGAGCGAGGCACCGGTGAAGCGCTCAACCAGCCATGGCGGTCAAGCCATAGAGCCCAGGTCACGGCTTCACCAAGGCCAGGACACTGCTGAACAACCAAGGCCGTTTGGGCCGATGAAGCACCCAGCGATTGCAACAGCTGCTGAGCCTGGCTGCTGTCTTCAATGACAGCTGGACGGATGGCGGCACCTACAACCCAGGTCAAACGGGTGGTGCTCAGCTCCCCGGTACTGCTCTCGCAAGCCAGCAGCAGGTTGGTGTCAGCAGCCACCTCACTGAGGGTGTTGCTCCATAAGGCAACGTTGTCGGCCTTGAGGTCAATGCGCACCATTCCGGCGCCGGAATCGAGCAGCACCTCGCGCTGCTGGCCTGCCCTGGTCAACAGATCTTTGAGCTCATTTTCCAGGGCTTGCGGCATGGGATGAGCCCAAGAGTCAAGACTTTATGGCCGCTATCCCTGCATCAGTCCACCCCATAACGGAAGAAGTTCATCAGACCAGTCTTCTTTGCGCTCAAACAGAAATGGACCCGGTAGAGACCCCCACAACTGCTCATGGGTGTCAGGGTCGTGGCCGCGGTCAATCGTTTCCATCGAGCCGTTCCCCAGAACAAACTCACTGACCAAGTAGGAATCACGGCCTTTACGTCGAACCCGGCAGCGGCATCCCGGTTCAACACTGCCGCTGAAATGGTTGCCCTGATCATTCACCAGGTAATTGCAGCCCTCGAGGTGGGTGAGATCCTCTTCACGAATTTCTGCGCGCAGCTCGGCATCGTCGATGGCGCCAAAAAATCGTTGTGGCTCAGCCAGGGTGTAGTTCATCACTTTGAGCCCTTGCTCAGGGCAGAGCAAAGGCCTCACCACACGAATGCGATAGGGCTCTTTGGGAGCAATGGCGTAGGCCTGTTCAATCAGTAGCGAGCGTGGTGCGAGCTGACCCAATGGCCTGTAGCGCACATGGATGTGCCCATACAGAGGAGGGTTTTCAAATGCTTGTTGTTGGTTGCTGAAGCTCCCGCATAACCAGCGGGTCAGGCGATTCAAGCTGTCGGTCATGACCCGTTCAAGCCCTAGCGATGCTGCCATGGCTGCGGGGGATGGACAGGCCAAACAGCATCGATACGATCGGCCCATCCTCCCTTTGGGGCTTGCCGGAATGCTTGAGAACGAATCCGCGGCGTCGGTTGAGCAACGTCTCAGTCAGCAGCTCCATGGGCTGATTGATCTCACGGCCGAGTTGACCAAGCGTTTGCTCGCCACTGAGGAACGACTCCTGGCGTTGGAGACCGCTCCAGATGCTCGTGCTGGTGAGCATCAACCAGAGGTGGACCAACTCCTTGAGGAAGGTCAGCAGCAGGTGCGCCACTTGCATCTGTTGCTCAATCCCGAGGCTGAGATGTCCGAACTGGAAGCTCAATCCGAAGCGGTTGAATCACCTGTTGAGGCCTTCGCTCAGCCTGAAGCCGAATCCATCGAGGCTGAACACGAACCGTTCATCGATGAGCACCAACAGCATCACGACGATGGCGAGTTCTCAGCTGAAGACGATGACTCGCAAATGCCATTGCTATCGGCCTGAAGACCGCAAGCAGAGGACGTGATTGGTGATGCCAGGACCCAGATTTGAACTGGGGACACGGCGATTTTCAGTCGCCTGCTCTACCAACTGAGCTATCCCGGCAAGCCCTGTTGGGCAAGGGCAAAGCTTAAGCCATAGGGGCATCGCCAGGGCTTGGGCGCTGGGCCAGGCAAAGGACTCCAACAACCCCATACCCAGCGGCTTCCAGTGCTTCTGCCGCGGCTTGGCTGGTGGCTCCTGATGTCACAACGTTATCCAAGAGCACCACTTCTGTTGAGGGATGGTGCGGCGGCTCAGCCGCAAACACACCACTGAGGTTCTGCCGGCGTTGGCTGCCGTTGAGATGGTGTTGGCCGATGCAAGCTCTGCGGCGATGCAGCAATGCTTGAGCCCGCAGGCCGCTTTGGCGGCAGATCTCTCTTTCGAGCCACTGGGGAGGGCCTGGCTGATGCCCTTGGCGCGGCGGGATGGCACACAGCACCACACCAGCTTTGGGCTTGGGCAGCAGGGCAAGGCATTCACTGGCCAAGGCGCGGATCAGGTTGGGGCTGGCCTGCCGGTGCAGGTCGAGGATCAGCCGCCGCCAGATCGCGTCATCCCGGCCTAGGGCACGCCAAGGGATGGGCTGGCTTCCTTGGGGGCTGGGCTCATTGAGACTGAGTTGATCGCGGCAGGATGGACAAAAAGAATGCCCGCTCCAGGCCTGATGGCAGAGCGGGCATTGGGGCTGGATGAGGAGGGTTGGCCAAGCAATTGGAGCTATGGGGATCGCTCGTTTCAAGCGATCTTTCCCCCGATTGCCGTGGTTTGTTTAGCCCCAGGTTTTGGCAGTTTTGGGCTGGTACATGCGTTGGAAGGCGCCAGATGTGGGGTCCTTGATGGCCTTCGAATAGCTGAAGGCCGACACATCGAAGCTGCCAGCAGAGGTGCTGAGGCTGCGGGCATTGTTCAGGGCCATCACCAGCAGGCTGCGGCTTTGAACCGTTGTGTCAGAGGCGGCGTTGCCGGTGCAGACCTCACCCATGTTCACGAAGGTGGAGCAGTAGAAGCCAGCTTCGGATTTGAAAGCGCGGGCGTAGGGCACGGTGTCGGTGCCAAACACTTCCAGGTACTCACCGGATTGGGTGAGTTTGTCGATCAAGGCATCAAAGCCATGCTCGGCAATCAAGCTGATGCAGGCGCTGACCTCGGCTTGATTGACCGGAGGGCGGCCCAGCAGGTGCTTGAGGTTCAGCTCAATGCCGCGGATCGGAGAGACCTTGGAGAAATAGTTCTGCTTGTAGAGATCTGACTTGGCCAGGCCAGCCACAAAGTCGCGAACAGTGATGTCGCCATTGCGGAGTTGGGATTCCAGTTCGGTGCAACGCTGGCTCTCGGTGGGGCCGAGATTGCCAAAGACCTGTTTGTAAGCAGCTGCAATCGTGGCTTCCAGGGCTTCACTGCCAGTGGCGGCGTATTGATCGTTCACCGAAGAGAACGGGCACTCCTCATGGTGGCGAGGGCCAATGCCGATGCCCAGGTTGGAGCAGATGTCGTGCTTGTACTGAGCAATCGTGGTGGCCGCTCCCGATGGCTTGGCAGTGTTGCTAGCGGCATAAGAGACGCGATTCAGGCTGGTGAAATCACGCTTCGGTTTGATGACAACCATTACTGAATCGAGCGGGCAATTGTGTGCTGGAGGTTAGGCCCGTTGCCTGATGAGTTTCTCGGGCCTTGAGTGCCCTGAAACAAAATTTTTGACTGCAATTAGGCAGGGGTTTTATCCACAACAACCCTGAGAGCCTTTGGTCAATCCTTCGCAAGCAATCTTGATTGCCTGCTGAGAAATGATCAGGGCATTTCAGAGAATCGCAGCATCACGGCAAACCAAAGGCAGCTCACCACCAACACCAAGGCCACGCCTGCACCAATGCCAGCTGAGCGCATCAGCAGCGGCACAGCGATTGGAAGGCTGAGGGATCCTGCCAGCGGCAGGATCAGAACCAGAGCTTTTTTAAGAGCCACGGGGCTCAGAACCACTCGTTTTTGGCTTGCTCAGGGGTGTTGGTGTTGTCCTGGGGAGTCTTGCGTTCGAACTCCAGGGTGATGTCGCGGGTTTGCTCGCCATCGGCAGCTACCGCCTTGATGGGATAAAGCTGATGACCGTCGCGGAAGGGAACCTGCACGCGGAAGGTGCCATCGGCTGAGAGGGGCACCGTTTCGTCGCCGATGCTCAACGTGGCAGCCGGATCGGTGGCGCCATAAACAATCAGTTCGGCATCAGCCACCAGCCAGAAGGAACGCTGACGAGGGGCTACGCCACCGATGCCGCTTTCGCTGCGGCCGCTGGCCCAGCGACCCACACCGGAATCATTGATGCCACGAGCTGCAGCGGCGGAATCCTCCAGTTCATGGAACGATTCAGAGCCGCGGCCCAGGCGGCGCCAGCGCACGGTGGCGGTTTGGTAGAGCCGCTCGTGCAGGTTGTTGTCGCCGGCATCCGCGGGGGTGGGCAGGGTGCTGGGGGCTGCTTCTAGGGAGAAGGGCACGAACTGATCGAGGATCTGCTCGCTGGGGTGCATGGCAGGAACCCGTGCCACAGCGGAGAAAGCCAAGGAGAACCAGCCGCCGTCGTTAAGGCGGAAGCCGAGCTCAACGCGGTAGTCGCGATCGCTTAGGGGTACGGGCAAGTACCACTCGCTGGTGCCGGCATCCACCACCACTTCCTGAAGGGTGTGGGGGTGGCTGGAACCGTCATGCAGGCCGGTTACATCGCTGACGCGCAGGCAGAGCTGGCGAGCACCAGCGGCTTCAGCAGAACGGCGGCTGTCCGCGGAGATCTCCCAGAAGACATAGGCCCATTGGGGATCACGGGGTAGGAACACCACCCGGGTCTCGGGCAGAGGCAGGGGAGTATTGCCAAAGCCAGCTTCCATCTCAGCCAAGGAGACAGCGGTTTCGATGCGCTTCTCGCCAGCGCTGAACTCCTGTTGGGTGCTGATCGCGTCCAGCAGCTCGTCTTTGGATTTGCGGCTGTAGAGAGCCACGCCCAGGTCGCTTGCAACGCGGCGAAGTTGCCGAAGAGTCAGGCGCGCAAGCGAAGACAGGGGCTGATTCACCACTTCAGATTCCGTTTGGGATCACTCTGCATCCGCTAGGCAAAAGTCACAACAGAGATCCTTTCGAGCGTCAGCAATTGCTGATTCTTGATAGGCCGGATGCCGGTGCGGCACAAAAAAAGCACCCCTCACAGGGGTGCTTGAAGCGCGTGAGGTGATCCTTCAGCGGCCGATGCTGCGGTAGGGCACGCGTGCCATGTAGTCGCCGCTGGTTGAGGCTTGAGAACCGCCCATGTTGACGGCACCCATGTTTCCAACCCAAGCCATGTAGTCGGCGGGATTGCCACCACGCTTGATTCGTGCGCGCTCGGGCAGCCGCTTGACATCGCCGGTGAAGACGATCTGAGGGAAGCCCAGCTTGTTGCGGTGGTACTCGTCGTAGCGGGGGGTGGTGATGTTGAAGGGGGTGTCACCCAGGTCGCGCCCAGGCAGCACGCGGTGGCGCTGATAGGGGACGGTGTCGAAGCCGAAGTTGTCGAGGTACTCCTCGCTATCGAGCAGGGCGTCCACCATGCCGGCAACGCCTTTGGTGGCGATCACGATCGACCAGGAAAGCTCCTCTCCTTTGCCGCTGGTCTTGCGCCCCAGCAGGCGCTCCACCAGGTGGCGCACCACCTTGTAGTTGCTGTTGAACCCGTAGAAGGTGCGGGTGAAGGTGTCCGAGAGGCAGAGGCCGCGGATGAAATCGCGCACGGTGATCTGACCGTTGCGCAGCTGCGATTCCAAGAAGCGGTCGCGGTCGCTCTTGAACGCGTGGAAAAAGATTTGGCGATACGCCGCCTCAATCACCGTCTTGAGGTTGTCGGCGTCCATCGACTGGTCGAGGGCTACGACCTTCAGGTCTTCGTCCGAGCCCACGCGAATCCGCTCCACCCGGGCGTTTTGGGTGATGGGCGCGTACGGCAGGAGGGGAATAGCCACTCAGTAGTCAGCATCCGACGACGCTGATCGTAGAAGTGGGGACTGGAAGACAGCCGAATCTTTTCAATCGCGATCACAGTCCGTAACTTTCCGGACAGATTTTCTAAGTATTTGTTACCAGCCCAGTAGGGAGCTTGCTTTTGCTGAGGGCTGCTGGCTGCTCATCGGTTGGTCGTCATCTAGAACCCTGGTCTCCATGCAGAGCGAGGCCGTGTTGGAGAGTCCCTGCACGGTGCTGGTGCGTAGTCGGGTATTGGGTCCGGCGAACCAAAAGCACTCGCCGCTGTCCATCATTTCGTAATTGGTGCTGAGCCACAGGCTCTTCTCCTCATCGAGCCGAAAACGCCCGGCGACGGGCTCTTTGACGGAATAGCCCATGTCGCGCAGCAGGAAGCCCTGACAGCCTTCGGTGTCATCGGGCAGCAGGGCAAACACGGTTTCGCTGTCATGGTTTTCCCCTGCCCGATCCCAGGCCATGGAGCCGCTCCAGCGCACATGGCATCCCCCCACCACGGCAGCAGGGTCCATCTTGTGGAGCTCGGCCAAGGCGCTCAGCCGGGGATCATCGGCTTCCACCATGGCGACCTCCACTAAGGAAGCGCCGGCTTCAGCCCGGCGATGCAGCAGATGGTGCTGGGAGCGTTGCGAGCGCCAACGACCGCAGCTTTGGCGAAAGAAACTGAGGGCGTCGGTAATGGAGTCCATGGCGTCCAGCCTGCCGGGTCGCTCCCCATGTTGATCGGTGCGGTGGCTGCACTGTTGGCGGCCTTGTGCTGGACCCTCTCCAGTGGGATTTGGCGACGGGTGCCCACCTCCCTGAGCGCCCTGCAGCTCAATCTGCTCAAAAACCTGATCGGCAGCTTGACCTTGCTGCCTGTGCTGCTCTGGCCTGGGGCCTGGCAGGGCGTTTCCGCGCCCACCCTGCTGGCTTTGATGTTGAGCGGGGCGTTGGGCATTGCCCTGGGCGACAGCTTTTATTTCGCAGCCCTGCGGCGTCTGGGAACCCGCCGCAGCTTGACGCTCGATGCCGGTGGGCCCGCGCTTTCAGCGCTGCTGGCCCAGCTGACCTTGGCGGAATCGCTGCAGCCGCAGCAGTGGCTGGCCGTTGCGCTGATCAGCCTGGCGGTCTTGATCGTGGCGCGGCAAGCCCCGCCGGGTGGTGCTCCCGCGCGGGAACAGGGGCTGGGATTGCTGTGTATCGCCTTGGCGCTGCTCTGCGGCTTGGCGGGGGCCTTGCTCTCGCGTTGGGCCTTGGCTGGCAGCAGCTGGCAGCCGCTCACGGCAGCGGCGGTGCGCTTGCTGGCGGCGTTGGCGGTGATGCTGCCTTGGGTGCGCTTGCCCTCCAAGCAGCAACCCCGCCCGGCCACGGCGCGCTGGCCCCTGGTGCTGCTGGCCACCTTGTTGGGCACCAGCTTGGGAATCGTGCTGCAGCAGGCGAGCTTGCAGCAGCTGCCGGTTGGGCTGGCCGTGAGCTTGCTGGCCACGGCGCCGTTGATGGCCCTTCCCCTCAGTCGTTTGGAGGGTGATCAACCGGGCTGGCCGGGTGTGCTGGCTGGGGGGCTGGGTTTTGCGGGGGTGTTGATGCTCGTATCAGCTGCTCAAGGCTGAGGCTGAGCGGGGTTTGCTCGGGCGCTTGGCCCTCGGCAATTTGCTTCAGGCGTCTGCCGGCACCATTGAGTTGCTCGATCAGCAGCTGCCGAAAGCTGGGCTCCTGTTGCAGCTGCGGCTGGGCCATGGCCCAGGTCTCCAGTTCTGTGCTGGTGGGGAGCTCGCCATCGCTGCGTCCGGCGGCGGCCTGCAGGCTGCGCAGGCTGTGGGCGAGCAGCCGGAGGCGTTGGCGCTCCAGCAACGGCCAGGGCAGGGCATCGATGGCTGCGGCCTCGTCGTGGCTCAGCGGGCTGTCAGGCACGGGGGGTGAGCCGGAAGCCACAGGTGTGATCGCCGTCGAGCTTCCAGTGCACCCGCTCAACGCTGCAATCAGGGAAGGTTCGCCGCATCACCTGCAGCTCTTGATCACAGATCAGTGGGAAAGCCTCCGCCACCCGTGACACCGAGCAGTGGTACTCCTGCAGCAGCCATGCGGAGCTATCGGGATCCTGGCGGCAATCGGCCACATAGCCCTCGCGCCGCCTCAGTTCCACCAACTTTTCCAGCCGGCCAGGCAGGGGCTGATCGCCGAGTTGGTCGCGGTAGCGCCCGGCTTGCAAATCCGCCTGGGTGCTGAGCAGGCCTTTGACCTGCTCTGGTGGCAAAGCGGTGCTGAGTGACTGCAGCAGTCCGAGGGCGAAATGCTCGCTGCCATCAGGAAAGCGCCCGCGGCCTTGGGCGGTGAGGCGCCAGCGATTGCTTGGCCGGCCGGGACCGCCGGATTGCGGGCTGGCTTCCACCAGCTCATCGCGCTCAAGGCTGCGCAGGTGGCGCCGCATCACCTGAACAGACACCCCCAATTGCTGGGCCAGCTCTGCAGCCGAAGCCTCACCCTGCCGCAACAGCAAGGTGAGCGCAGCTTCGTGGGTGGAGGCGGGAGAGGACGTCATCGTCCACCCAGCCTGGCATCAGGCGATGGGGATCGCTGGGTCGAGGTAGACGTCTTGCACCCGTTGGATCAGAGCAGCCCCTTCTTGGCGCGGTTTCTGGAACGCCTTGCGCCCCATGATCAGACCGCAGCCGCCGGCGCGCTTGTTGATCACGGCGGTGCGCACGGCATCGTGCACATCGTTATGACCCGCAGCGCCGCCGCTGTTGATCAGGCCGATGCGGCCTGAATAGCAGTTGAGAACTTGATAGCGGCAGAGGTCGATGGGGTTGGCGCTGCTGAGCTCGTCGTAGATGCGCTCATCGGTCATCCCATAGGACTGGCCGAGGGCCCGGGCCACGGCCCCATAGCCGCCGTTGTTCTCCGGCAGCTTCTGCTTAATGATGTCGGCGCCGATGGTGACCCCGAGATGGTTGGCCTGGCCGGTGAGGTCCGCCGCCAGGTGGTAGTCGGCTTCTGGCTGCTTGAAGACCGGGTTGCGCAGATAGCACCACAGCACGGTGGCCATCCCCCGGCTATGGGCTTGTTCAAACAGTGCCGCGATCTGTTGCAGCTCCCGGTTGCAGTCGTCGCTGCCGAAATAGATGGTGGCGCCCACGGCGACCGCCCCCATGTTCCAGGCCTGATCCACCGAGGCGAACAGGATCTGCTCGTGCACGTTGGGGGCCGTGAGCAGCTGGTTGTGGTTGAGCTTCACCAGGAAGGGGATCCGGTGAGCCCAGCGGCGGGCCACCGAGCCCAGCACGCCCAGGGTTGAGGCCACGGCGCTGCAGCCAGCTTCCACCGCCAGCTCAACGATGGCCTCGCTGTCGAAGTATTCCGGGCTCGGGGCAAAGGAGTGGGCCGCCGAGTGCTCAATGCCCTGGTCCACCGGCAGGATCGAGAGGTAGCCGGTGTGGGCCAGCCGGCCTGATCCGTAGAGCTGCTGCAGGCTGCGGAGCACCTGAGGGCTGCGGTCGGAACTTTCAAATAGCCGGCTGACCACATCAGGGCCAGGCAGGTGCAGCCGGTCGCGGCTCACCTTGGGCTGTGTACGTAATAAGAGGTCGGCTTCGTCGCCCAGCAGCTCGTCCACGGGCCGCTGCTGCAGATCAGAGAGAGTCACCACGGGATCCAGGGGAGGTTTCCCGCAAGCTATGAACGCCGCACGCGGATGTCAGTTAAGGCTTGGGGGCGCCACTGCAGGGCATACCCTTGCTCTAGCCTTGGGAAAGGAAACCAAGGTGTTTCGTAATTCCGGCCCCTATGGCAGACGACGCGCAACAGCCCGCGGCTTCAGACAGCCTTGAAGTCATCCGCCGTTTTGCGGAAACCTATGCCCAGCGCACGGGTACTTACTTCTGTAGTGACCCTGGTGTCACCGCAGTGGTGCTGGAGGGGTTGGCCCGCCACAAAGACGAGCTTGGTGGCGCCCTGTGCCCATGCCGCCATTACGAAGACAAAGAGGCTGAGGTCTCCCAGGCGTTCTGGAACTGCCCTTGCGTGCCGATGCGTGAGCGCAAGGACTGCCATTGCATGCTCTTCCTGACGGAGGACAACCCGTTCCGCGGTGAGAAGCAGAGCATCACCATCGAAGAAATCCAGGCCCATACCTCTGGATGAGTGCCACTCCGCCTGTGAATGCTTTGGACGCGCCAGTGGCCTCCAGCAATGTCAGCGACCTGGTTAGCCAGCCTTACCGCTACGGCTTTGTCACTGACATTGAAACGGAGAAGATCGCCAAGGGCCTCAGTGAAGAGGTTGTTCGGCTGATCTCGGCCAAAAAGAAGGAGCCCCAGTTCCTGCTGGATTTCCGCCTGCGTGCCTTCCGCCAGTGGCAACGCATGGCCGAGCCCGATTGGGCTGCTTTGGGTTACCCGCCCATCGACTACCAAGACATCGTTTATTACGCCGCTCCCAAACAGGAGCAGAAGAAGGCCAGCCTCGATGAGGTGGACCCCAAATTGCTCGAGACCTTCGACAAGCTCGGGATTCCCCTGAGTGAGCAGAAGCGCCTCTCGAATGTGGCGGTTGACGCCGTCTTCGACAGCGTTTCGATTGCCACCACCTACAAAGAGCAGCTGGCCGAGCACGGCGTCATCTTCTGCTCCTTCAGCGAGGCGGTTGAAGAGCACCCCGAGCTGATTGAGCGCTACCTCGGCAGTGTCGTTCCGATCGCGGACAACTACTTTGCTGCGCTGAATTCAGCGGTGTTCAGCGACGGTTCCTTCGTGTTCATTCCCAAGGGCGTGACCTGCCCGATGGACCTCTCGACCTACTTCCGCATCAACAGCGGTGACACCGGTCAGTTCGAGCGCACCTTGATCGTTGCCGAAGAGGGGGCGTCGGTGAGCTACCTCGAGGGATGCACTGCCCCCATGTTTGACACCAACCAGCTGCATGCTGCGGTGGTCGAGTTGGTGGCCCTCGATGACGCCTCGATCAAGTACTCCACCGTTCAGAACTGGTATGCCGGCGATGAGAACGGCAAAGGCGGCATCTACAACTTCGTGACCAAGCGCGGCATCTGCAAAGGAGCCCGCAGCCACATCAGCTGGACCCAGGTGGAGACCGGCTCAGCCATCACCTGGAAGTACCCCAGCTGTGTGTTGGCTGGTGCTGATTCCGTTGGCGAGTTCTACTCCGTGGCTCTGACCAACAACTGTCAGCAGGCCGATACCGGGACCAAGATGGTCCACGTCGGTCCCCGTAGCCGTTCCACGATCGTTAGCAAAGGCATCAGCGCTGGCCGCTCCGCCAACAGCTACCGCGGGCTCGTGCAGATGGGGGCCAAAGCGATTGGCGCCCGCAATTACAGCCAGTGCGATTCGATGTTGATTGGCGATCAAGCGGCCGCCAACACCTACCCCTACATCCGGTCTCAGCAGCCCCAGGCCACCGTTGAGCACGAAGCCAGCACCTGCCGGATCTCGGAGGATCAGCTCTTCTATTTGCAGAGCCGGGGCATCGCTTTTGAAGAGGCGGTGTCGATGATGGTCAGCGGTTTTTGCCGCGACGTGTTCAACCAGCTCCCGCTGGAATTTGCCGCTGAAGCCGACAAGCTGCTTGCCCTCAAGCTCGAGGGTTCCGTCGGTTAACCCAACCCGCTGCTTGCCCACCTCCTTACTTCGTTGTGTCTGAGTCCCCTGTCCTGCTTGAGATCACCGACCTGCGCGCCTCGGTCGCCGATCAGGAGATTCTTTGCGGGGTCAACCTCACGGTCCGAGCCGGTGAAATCCATGCGGTGATGGGCCGCAACGGCAGTGGCAAAAGCACCCTGTCCAAGGTGATTGCCGGCCACCCCAGCTACACCATCACCGGTGGCAGCGTGCGCTTCCGTGGTCAAGACATCGACGAGCTGGCCCCAGAAGAGCGCTCCAGGGCCGGTGTGTTTTTGGGCTTCCAGTACCCGGTGGAAATCCCTGGTGTGAGCAACCTGGAGTTTCTGCGGGTGTCGACCAACGCGCGCCGTCAGGCGCAAGACCTCGAAGAGCTCGACACCTTCAGCTTTGAAGAGCATCTGCAGCAACGCCTTGAGCTGGTGCAGATGGATCCCTCTTTCCTGGAGCGCAGCCTCAATGAGGGCTTCTCAGGCGGTGAGAAAAAGCGCAACGAGATCCTGCAGATGGCTCTGCTGGAACCGGTGGTGGCGATCCTCGATGAAACCGATTCCGGCCTCGATATCGATGCCCTGCGCATCGTGGCTGAAGGGGTGAATCACCTGGCGGGTCCCGACAACGCCACCTTGCTGATCACCCACTACCAGCGCCTGCTCGATGCCATCACCCCGCAGTTTGTGCATGTGATGGCCCATGGCCGCATCCTGCGCACCGGTGGTCCGGAATTGGCCCTTGAGCTGGAGCGCCGCGGTTACGACTGGGTGGATGCGGAAGCCGGCATCAGCTCGCGCAGCCCTGAGGTGATGGCATGAGCAGCGCGGTGCTGGAGCGCCAAAGCTGGCTCGATGGTTTGAGGGCGAGCCATGGGCTTGGGGCCGCTGAGCTCACCCTGCCCCCCAGCCGTCAAGAGGACTGGCGTTTCACCGATCTAGCGCCGTTGTTGCAGCTGGATCCACGCGGTTTGAAGCCCTGCGGCAGTGCGTCGAGTGCTGCCTGGCCAGAGCCACTAGCCGATGTGGTGCGCCTGCAGCTTGGCGCTGATGGCTTGAGCTTCTGCTTGGCTCCGGGTTCCCAGCCTTTGCCGGACGATGCCGTCTTAACCGGTGTTGAGCCTGGCCAAGCCTCCGGCTTGCCCTGCCGTTTGCACGCCTCAGTTCCGGGCCCGCAGTTGCAACTTGCTTTGGCAGCTAACGCGCGGTTGCGTTTGGAGTTGTGGTTGCAGCCCGAGGCTGCCCAGGCGCTGCTGGCGCCGCGGTTGCGTTTCCTGTTGGCCGACAACGCCGAGCTGGAGTTGGCGTTGCGGATCAGTAGCTCTGCTTCCAGCCTTTGCTTGCCGTGGATCGAAGCCGAGTTGGCTACCGGCGCCAACTTGGTGGAAGGCCAATGGCTCCAAGGCGATGAAGGCGCTGTGCTGATGGCGGGCAGCTCCATTCGCCAGCAGCCCGGCAGCTCCTACAGCCGCACGGCCGTGGTTCAAGGTTGGGCTTTGGCCCGCCAAGAGCCGCAGTTGCTGCAAAGCGCTGGCGGCGCAGAAACCTGTCTGCGGGATCTGGCGGTGCTCAATGGCACGGCCATTGCTGATTTGCACAGCTTGGTGCGATTCGATGGCCCCGATGGCCGCCTGGATCAGCTGCAAAAAGCGCTGGTGGATGGCCGCTCCCACAGCATTTTCAATGGCACCGTGCAGGTGCCCCGCGCGGCGCAAGGCACCGATGCGGCCCAGCTCAGTCGCCACTTGCTGCTCAGTGAGCAGGCCTGGGTCGACACCAAGCCAGAGCTGGAGATCGTTGCCGACGACGTGCGCTGCAGCCACGGCGCCACCGTCAGCAGCCTGGCCGATGAGGAGCTGTTTTATCTGCGCAGCCGCGGCATTGATCGCCCGGCGGCCACCGAGCTGTTGCGCCGGGGCTTCTGCTTGGAGGTCTTGAATCAGCTGCCGCCGCTGGCGGCGGGTTGGCATCCATGGCAAGGGAGCTCGGCGCGATGACCGCGAGCGCTCTTGGGCTGGATCTGGCACAGCGCACCCGCGGGGATTTCCCCGTGCTGGATCAGCAGATCCATGGCCGTCCGCTGATTTATCTCGATTACGCGGCCACCAGCCAGAAACCACGCCAGGTGCTCGAGGCCCTGGATCACTACTACCGCTGCGACAACGCCAACGTGCACCGCGGTGCCCACAGCCTCAGTGCTCGCGCCACCGATGCCTTTGAAGCGGCCCGCAGCACAACGGCGGCCTTTGTGGGATCAGCCGATCCGGCTGAAATCGTGTTCACCCGCAATGCCACCGAGGCCATCAACTTGGTGGCGATGACATGGGCGCTCGATCAGCTCCAACCCGGCGACGAGATCCTCACCACGGTGATGGAGCACCACAGCAACCTGGTGCCCTGGCAGATGGTGGCGGCGCGCACCGGGGCGGTGTTGCGGCATGTGGGCCTCACAGCCAGTGGTGAGTTGGATCTCGACGATCTGCGCGCTCAGCTCAACGGGCGCACGCGACTGGTCGCGATGGTGCATGTCAGCAACACCCTGGGGTGCCTCAACCCCATCGCTGAGGTGGTGGCCCTCTCCCACGCCGTTGGTGCTCGCGTGCTGGTGGATGCCTGCCAAAGCCTTCCCCATCTGCCGGTTGATGTGAACCAGCTGGATTGCGATTGGTTGGTGGGATCCAGCCACAAGCTCTGCGGTCCCACAGGCATGGGCTTCCTTTGGGGGCGGCGTGAGTTGCTCGAGCAGGCCCCACCGTTCCTCGGCGGTGGCGAAATGATTGATGAGGTGTTCCTTGAGCGCAGCACCTGGGCTGCGTTGCCCCACAAATTCGAAGCCGGAACCCCAGCCATCGGCGAGGCCATCGGTATGGCTGCTGCCATCGACTACATCCAGGCGTTGGGCCTTGAGACGATCCACCAGTGGGAGCAGCGCCTCACCGCCCGGCTTTGGCAGGGTTTAAGCCGCATCGATGGAGTGCGTTTGCTCGGCCCGAGCCCTGAGCAACAGCCCGATCGCGGCGCTTTGGCGGCCTTTGCCATTGATGGTTTGCATGCCAACGACTTGGCCGCCTTGCTCGATGCCAGTGGCATTTGCATTCGCAGCGGCCATCACTGCACCCAGCCCCTGCACCGGCTGTTAGGCCTCACGGGATCGGCGCGCGCCAGCCTTGGCTTCACCACCACCGAAGCCGAGATCGACGCATTCTTGGAGGAGTTGGCTTCAACAGCTGCATTCCTGCGTGAGCACGCCTGAGCAGCCCAAGCTGTTTCTCGTTGTGTTGGGCGGCCGCATCGAGGGCTGCCATGTGGAACTCCACGACGTGCGTTTTGTGGTGGGCTCCAGCATTGAGGCCGCGATTCCCGAGCTTCAGCGCCAGTGGGTGGGCCGGCGGCGCGGTCTGCATCTCGATAGCTGGATGCAGGTGCGTCAAATCGATGGCTATGCCATCCACCTCAGCCGAACCCCTGCTGACTCGGTGGAGAAGCTTTGGTTTGTGAATGTGGGGGGGTACAACCCCAGCGACCTGCTGGAGTTGCATCAAATCGGTTTGGTGGTGGCTCCCTCGGCCGCGGCGGCCAAAGCGCGCGCCAAACGGCGGTTGTTGCCCGATGCCCAGCAGCGCCACAAAGACGATCTGCATGCCGTCGACGATTGCTTGCCGCTGGATCTACTCGAGGGCTGGCATGTGCAGCTCAAAGCCAACCCCAGTGGTGGCTCCCAGCCCCAAGTGCCCGATTGGTGGGGCTACCGCCCGATCGATCGCAAAGTTCAGCTCAGCTGAGTTCGGCGCCCCAGCCTGAGGCCAAAGCCGATCGCGAGCAGGGTCAGCACCAGGGCCACCAGGCTGAAGCGGGGTAGCCCCCAGCCGGCGATCAACAGGGGCGATAGGGCGGTGATCAGTCCGCCTCCCAGGAAGGGCTCAAATACCAGCTGTTTAAACGAGAAGGCCTCCATCACGCGGCTGCGGCCATAGGGATCGGCCATGCGCAGCAGCAACAGCCCCGTGGCTGTGACCCCGGTGCCTTGGCCGAAATCAGCGATGCCGCGTTCAAACCAGTGGTCGCTGAAGATCCGTGGTGCAAGCAGGAAGAACGCCGCGATGTTCCAGCTCAATCCGGCGATGGCCAAGGCGATGAAGGGCAGCCAGTTTTCTTCCAGCAACGGCAGGTTGAGGCTGGCCATCGCTGCGGTGATCAGCAGATCCATCGCCACCGAGCCCACGCTGGCCTGGGCTGAGGCGGAGGCCAAGGAGGTCTGACGGCTGCGTTGCAGCGCGACCTGAACAATCAGGCCCCCCACCATCGCTAGCGGGAAGACCGGGATGGCCTGCAGCAGCCGGGCGGTTTCAGCCCCGCCCAGGCCGCTGCCCACGGCTGTGATCAGGGCCTTCAGCAGGATCCCCAAGCCCACGGCTCCACCGGCGAGGGCCAGGTTGATCGTCAGCGCATCAATCGTGAGCGAGTCCTGCTGGCTGGACTCGGCTGTGCCGGCGGCCGTTTCGATCGCCAGCCGCTCTCCGGCTGAGAAGGGGTCTTCATCGGCCATCTGTTGCAGCAGCACTGCATTGGGATCGGCTGGTTCCAGACCACGCTCTTTTTGCGCCAGCCACTGACGGCGGCGGCCGATCACCACCAAGGTGCTGCCAATCACCACAGCGGTGAGCACGCCCACGGTGGCCATGGCCAGGCCCAAGGTTTCTCCTGATTCCAGGCCCAGTTCGCGGAAGGTGGCGCCCATGCCGGCGGCCGTGCCATGGCCCCCCTCAAAGCCCACCTCGATCAGGGCGGCCATCAGGGGATTGGTGCCAAACAGTGGTTGGAGGATGGCCAGCACCAGCAGGCCACCCACCAGGTACTGCCCGAAGCCCAGGGCCATGCCAAAGGCGGTTTGGCCGGCGGCGCGTTTCCAGATCACCCCAGGACTGGGGAGGCGCTGGCCCAAAAACAAGCTGGCGAACACCAGGCTGATCAGCACGCCAGGGGTTTGCCCCCACACCTTGTAGACCTGCTCTGGAAAGATCGGGAATGGGCCAAATGGGCCCACCAGCAACCCCAGCAGGCCAGCCACCAAAGCCTCTGGAATGCCCAGTTGGCGCAGCCAGCGCAGCCGCTGCCGCAGGGCCATGCCGATTAGCAGCAACAGGCTGAGGCTGGCGAAGGCCACCAAGACATCGAACAGCTTCATGGCATCGGGAGCGCTGCGGGCAGATTGCCATTCCGGTTGGCAGGCAGCATGGCGGCGGTGCAACGGATGCTTCGCGGATGAATATCGATGGCCGCCCTTGGCGCACGATTGGCCTGGAACCGGATGGCCGCTCGGTCTGGGTGATTGATCAGACCGCCTTGCCCTACAGCTTTGGCACCAAAACCTTGAGCAGCTGCCAGCAGGCGGCTGAGGCGATCAGCACGATGGTGGTGCGTGGCGCCCCATTGATTGGGGTAACCGGCGCCTACGGCTTGATGTTGGCCTTGCAGGCCGACCCCAGTGATGCGGCCCTGGCTGCAGCCCATGCGTTGCTGTTGGCGACCCGCCCAACAGCGGTGAACCTGCAGTGGGCGCTCGACCGTGTGCGCGATCTGGTGATGGCCTTGCCGCCGGAGCAGCGGGCCGAAGCCGCCCGCCAGGAGGCAGCCCGCATCGCCGATGAAGACGTGGCGATGTGCGAAGCCATTGGTGAGCACGGCTTGAAGCTGTTTCAACAGCTGGCCGCGGCGCGCCCCGCTGAGCGCCAGGGCGAACCGTTTCAGGTGCTGACCCATTGCAATGCCGGTTGGCTCGCCACAGTGGATTGGGGCACGGCGTTGGCTCCGATCTACAAAGCCCACCGCGCCGGTCTCAACATCCATGTGTGGGTGGATGAAACCCGCCCCCGCAACCAGGGCGCCAGCCTCACCGCCTTTGAGTTGGGTAAAGAGGGTGTCCCCCACACGGTGATTGTCGATAACGCTGGCGGCCACTTGATGCAGCACGGTCAGGTGGATGCCGTGATCGTTGGCACCGATCGCACCACCTCCCGCGGCGACGTTTGCAACAAGATCGGCACTTACCTCAAAGCGCTCGCCGCTCACGACAACCAGGTGCCGTTTTATGTGGCGCTGCCGGCTTCAACCATTGATTGGACCTTGGCTGATGGGGTCGCTGAGGTGCCGATCGAGGCTCGCTCGCCGCGGGAGGTGAGCCACATTCAAGATCTCGCCTTGATCCCTGAGGGAAGCCCGGCGTTTAACCCTGCTTTTGATGTCACCCCAGCCCGCCTGGTGACGGCGTTGATCACTGAACGCGGTGTGGCCGCTGCCAGTGAAGAGGGCCTCCGAGGTTTGTATGGAACCGTGGCTTGAGGCCGATGCGGTGATGAGCGCCTGCGGGCGTTATCGCTACGCGCTGCGCCGGCGCTGGCGCCAGGGTCGCGGCGAGCTGTTGGTGGTGGGGCTCAACCCCAGCAGGGCCGATGCCCGCTTTGATGATCCAACCCTCAGGCGCTGCATTGGCTTTGCCCAGCGCTGGGGTTTTCAAGGCCTGCGCCTGGCCAATTTGTTTGCTTGGCGGGCCCGTGATCCGGCCCAGTTGCTGCGTGTTCGTGATCCCATTGGCCCCGACAACGACCACTGGCTGCAGCGGCTGGCCGAAGGGGCTGATCTGGTGCTGGCGGCTTGGGGCACCAAAGGGGACTGGCTCAACCGCGCCGAGTCGGTGCGCGCACGGTTGGGGCCCTGGCATTGCCTCGGGCTGAGCCGTCAGGGAGCCCCCTTGCATCCGTTGTATTTGCCCCGTGAGCGGCAGCCGCAGCTGTGGTGCTAGCCATGGGCGCAGTGGAAGCCGAGCCAGTGCAGCAGCAACGCCAACAGCTGGTGGAGGTGGCCCGGCAGATGAACGCCTGCGGTGTGAATCAAGGCACCAGCGGCAACCTTTCGCTGCGCATTGAGGGCGGGCTGCTGATTACGCCCAGCTCGCTGCCCTATGAGCAGATGGAAGCTCCCGACTTGGTGGCCATCAGCTTTGAGGGTGAGCCCTTAGTGGCGGGCCAACGGCGGCCGTCATCGGAGTGGCGCTTGCACGCGGATTTGTTGCGTCATCGCCCCGATGCCGAAGCCGTGGTGCATTGCCACTCGGTGCATGCCACGGCCCTGGCCTGCCACGGGATGGGGATTCCCAGTTTTCACTACATGGTTGTGGCGGCGGGTGGAGCCGATATCCGCTGCTCGGATTACGCCACCTTTGGCACCCAGCAGCTCTCAGATTTGGCCTTGGCTGCCTTGCAAGATCGCCGCGCTTGCCTGATGGCCCATCACGGCCAGGTGAGCTTGGGGGGCTCGCTGCCCGATGCGCTCGCCTTGGCGATTGAGGTGGAAACCTTGGCGCGGATGTACCTGCAGGCCCGTTTGCTGGGGGAGCCACCCCTGCTCAGTGGTGAGCAAATCGCAGCTGTGGAGCGGCAATTCGCGGGATTGAGCTACGGCCAAGCTGACGCTCCTTAGAAAAACCACACACTGGGCAATCTTTCGTTACAATCGGCGAGGCGGAACCCCGCCTTACTTACTGATTCCCTCACGGACTCATGCAAACCACCATTCAGCAGCGCTCCGGCGCCTCTGCGTGGCAGCAGTTC
>JAAXIH010000051.1 GCA_012270465.1 Synechococcus sp. | reverse complement strand
GGGGGCCGATCGTGCAGGCCGGCAGCCGCAATGCCCAGCTGCGCCGCTATCCCTCAGCGGCCCTATTTGAAGGCGAGATTGCCGATCTGTTCACGCGCGAACGCCTCGAGGGGCGCCAGGAGACCACCGATCGCCAAGGGCGCCTGGAGATGGTGGAAAACCGGCGTACCTGGTTGTGCCTGGAACTGGAAGACGAGGACGGTTATTTGGGGCAGCTGCGTTTCCCTTTGGAGAAGGGCCATAAAGCCCTGCGCCGGGGGATGACGTTGCGCTGTTTGGTGCTCTCGGAGCGCAAGGATTTTTCGCGTATCGACCGGATCAGTGATGCCTGGGTTCCCCAGGCCCGGCTGTGGGTGGGTGAGTACCCCTATCTGCTTAGGCCGGCGTTTGAGGAGCTCTGTTTGCGGCGTTTGGCTTGAACAGGGCCTCGGCCATGCGGCAGGTCTGAACAATCGGGCCCACATCGTGCACCCGCACCACAGCAGCACCGGCGGCGACCGCCTGGCACACGGTGGCCGCTGTGCCCCAGAGGCGTGCGCGGGGTCTGGGTTCGTTCAACACCTCGCCGATGAAGCGCTTGCGTGAGGTGCCCACCAGCAGGGGGTAGCCAAGGGCTTGCAGGCGAGACAACCCTTGCAGCAGCTCCAGGTTGTGCTGGGTGGTTTTGGCAAAGCCAATGCCGGGATCCAGCACGATCTGCTGGCGTTGAACGCCGGCTTGTTGGGCCTGCTCGCAGAGTTGCAGCAGCTCGGCTTCCACCTCGGCCACCACATCGCTGTAGTGGGCCAGGCTGTTCATCGTGCGGGCATCGCCGCGCCGGTGCATCAGCACATAGGGGCAACCGCGCTCGGCTACCAGCTGCCACATCTGCGGATCGCCAAGGCCACCGGAGACATCGTTGATCCAGTCGGCCCCTGCATCAAGGCAGGCCTCAGCCACCGGCGCCAGGAAGGTGTCGATCGAGAACAGCACCCCAGCGGGAAGATCGCCATCACGGCGGGCTTGCTGCAGGCGCCGCAGCACTGGCAGAAGACGTTCCAGCTCGATCTCTGCGCCCACATCGCTGGCGCCAGGGCGTGTGCTTTGCGCCCCGAGATCAATCAGATCAGCGCCTTGGGCGGCCATGCGCTTGGCGGCCCGGAACGCTGTTTCAGAGGAGTCAAAGCGGCCCCCATCACTGAAGGAATCCGGGGTGATGTTCAGGATTCCCATCACCGCGGTGCGGTGATCTGGCCTCATGCCGCGGCAGCTGCCGTCACCACTTCGTAGTTGGCGATGCGGGCAAAGCTGTCTGGCTCCAGCGAAGCGCCACCCACCAGCACGCCATCGATATCGGATTTGGCCATCAGTTCATCGATGTTGCCGGGCTTCACCGAGCCGCCGTACTGAATCGTGAGGTTGGGATAGCCAACCCAGTTGCGGATCAAGCCACAGACGCGGTTGGCTTCTTCCGATTCACAGGTTTTGCCGGTGCCGATGGCCCAGATCGGTTCATAGGCCACCACCAGCTTGGAGGGATCGATGCCTTCGAGCCCCTGCTCCACCTGACGGCGGATGACGCGCTCGGTTTCGCCATTGCTGCGCTGCTCATCGCTCTCACCCACACAAAGGATGGGAATCAAGCCAGCGGCTTGGGAGGCGCGTGCCCGTTGGTTGATCTGCTCGTCACTCTCAGAGAAGTATTTGCGCGGCTCGCTGTGGCCCACGATTGTGTAGCCCACGCCCAGTTCCAGCAGCATCTCTGCCGAGATCTCGCCGGTGAAAGCTCCTGAGGCTTCCCAGTGCACGTTTTGGCTGGCGATCTGCACATCGCTTCCAGCCAAGGCCTCTTGCAGGGTGGAAATGGCGGTGAAGGGGGGCGCCAGCACGATGCTGCGGTCCTTGGGGGCATTGGCCACCTGGGGCAGGAACGCTGCGGCGTATTGCTTGGCTTGAGCACAGGTCATGTGCATTTTCCAGTTACCGGCGATCACGACCGGCCGGGACTGAGTGCTCACCTGCGCTCCTCAATAAGGGTTGCCCAACTTAGGGGTTGGGTGTTCCTTCTCCTGCTTCGGTGGGATTGATTGTGAAGCGGCGCCCGGCCAGCTCCACCACATCACCGGCCTGCAACTGCCGCCCGCGGCGGGATTCCACGCTGCCGTTCACCTGCACTTCCCCGCCTTGGATGCGCAGCTTGGCTTCGCCACCGGTGGCAACGAGTCCCTGCCATTTCAGGGCCTGATCAAGGCGCATGGCTCCGCGTAGCCTGCCGCCATGGTTGCACCTTCCTCCGCCGGATTTCGCAGGCTGCTGCCCCTGCTGAAGCCCTACAAGAGGGAGCTGCTGGCGGGCGGCATTTGCATGCTGCTGTTTGTGGCCTCATGGCCCTTGTTGGCCGCCCAGGTTGGTCAGTTGATCCCAGCGATCGGGGATGGAGATTTCCCCCGGGTGCTGCGGGTCATTGCTGTGGCCCTCTCGCTGTTTCTGCTGCAGAAGCTGGCCCAATTTGGTCAAGACACCCTGCTGGCCGATCCCGCCCTGCACGTGACCCAGGCCCTGCGGCGCCAAAGCTTTGCGCGGCTGCAGCGCTTGGAATTTGGGGCGCTGGAAACACTCTCAGCCGGTGATCTCACCTATCGCCTGACCGAAGACGCCGATCGGATCGGCGAGGTGATCTACAAGAACATCCAGGAGACCGTTCCCAGCATTCTTCAGCTGGTGGTCATGTTCGGCTACATGATCTCGCTGGACTGGCAGCTGTCGGTGGCCACCCTGCTGCTGGCGCCGTTGGTGGCCGTTCTGGTGAGCAGCTTTGCTGGGCGGGTGTTGACCGCCGCTGAGCGCAGTCAAAAGCAGGTGAGTGAGTTGGCGGGGTTGTTGGGCGAGGCCATCTCTGGTTTGCCGCTGGTGCGCGCGTTTGCCGCTGAGCCTTGGTTGCAGCAACGCTTTGAAGAGGAGATTGAGCAGCACCGCCGGGCCCGCTACCGCACCATGCGTTTGCTGGCGCTGCAGCACCCGGTGGTGGGCTTCATCGAAGCGGCTGGCATCTTGGCCATTCTCTTGATTGGGGCCCTGCGGATCAGTGCTGGGGGGCTCAGTGGTGCCGGCTTCAGCAGCTTCATTGCGGCGCTGTTGATCCTGATTGATCCGATCTCAAGGCTGATCAATAACTTCAACGAGTTCCAGCAGGGCCAGGCCTCGCTAGGCCGGTTGCGCGAGATCGAACGGGAGCCAATCGAAGAGCCCGATCGCCCCAATGCACAGCCCATGCCGGCGCTGAAAGGGGCCTTGGATCTGCGCGATGTGAGCTTTGCCTACGAGCCCGGCAAGCCGGTGCTGCAGCAGCTGAATTTGCGCGTGGAACCCGGTCAGGTGGTGGCCTTGGTGGGGCCATCGGGTGCGGGTAAGACCACCCTCTTCTCCTTGCTGCTGCGCTTCAACCAGGCTCAGCAGGGGGAGCTGCTGCTCGATGGCGTGGATCTGCGCGATCTGCGCGCCGCTGAATTGCGCCGCTCGATTGCCCTGGTGCCGCAGCAGAGCGCTCTCTTCTCTGGCACGGTCGCCGAAGCGATTCGTTTTGGCCGCAGCGCCAGCGACGCCGAGGTGCGAAGGGCCGCTGAATTGGCGAATGCCGCCGGTTTCATTGAGGCGTTGCCCCAGGGCTACGACTCACGGGTGGAAGAGCGCGGCAGCAACTTCTCCGGCGGCCAATTGCAGCGGCTTGCGATTGCCCGTGCGGTGCTCGGTAATCCGGCGGTGATGCTGCTCGATGAGGCCACCAGTGCCCTCGATGCTGAGGCTGAAGCATCGGTGCAGCAGGGGCTGGAGCAGGCGATGGCCGGCCGCACGGTCTTTGTAATTGCGCACCGGTTGTCCACAGTTCAAGAAGCCGACCGCATCTTGTTCCTTGAACGCGGCCGCATCGTTGAGCAGGGCAGCCATGATGAGCTGATGCGCGCCGGTGGTCGCTACAGCGAGCTGTGCAGCCGGCAAATCATTCGCCCCGCCTTGATCT
>JAAXIH010000143.1 GCA_012270465.1 Synechococcus sp. | reverse complement strand
TCACCGGCAGCCAATCCAGCCTGGCGGTGCCGGTGCAGGCCGTGATGATGCAGGCGCAACAACCTTTTGTTTACCGGGTTGTTCCCCTGAACAAGGCCCTGCCGAAGATCAAGGCCTCCCCCAATGCCTCAGAGCAAGCGATCAAAAAGCTCGAGCGCCTGCCGGGAGACACCCCGATCGTGGTGCAGACGAAGGTGCAGCTCGGCGACCTACAAAACAACGCTTACCCCGTGAAGGCTGGGCTGAAGGCAGGGGATCAGGTGGCCATCAGCAACACCAGCCGCCTGCGCAGCGGTATGCCCGTGCAGGTGAAAACCGAAGCCAACTGAAGCGATGTCTTTCTCCGACAACTTCATCAAGAAGCCGGTTCTCACCACGGTCTGCAGCATCTTGATCGTGCTGGTGGGACTCATCGCGATCCCCACCCTGCCGATCGCCAACCTGCCCAACATCGCCGATCCGCTGATCCAGGTGAGCGCGGTGTACGGCGGCGCCAATGCCGAGGTGACTGAGCAGGCGGTCACCAACCCGATCGAGCAGCAGATCAACGGGGTGCCCGGAGTGTCCTACATCGCGTCGACCAGCGACATGACGGGCTCCAGCTCGATCAACGTCTATTTCGATCAAACCACCGACATCGATATCGACCAGGTCAACGTGCAGAACCGCGTCTCCCTGGCGATGCCGCAGCTGCCCGATCAGGTTGCGGCTACTGGGGTCTCGGTGAAACAGAGCAACCCCTCAATCCTGCTCGCCTACGAAATCAGCTCCTCGGAAGGCCAGTACGACGCCGCCTACCTCAATGGCCTGGTCTACGAGCAGCTCTACTACCCCCTGTCGCGTGTTGAAGGCGTGGCCACGGTGAGCGTTTTCGGTGGGGCTAATCCCGCCTTCTGGCTGTTTGTCGACCCCGACAAACTCGCCGCAAACAAGCTCACCGCACAAGACGTTCTCAACGCGGTGCAATCCCAGAACAGCGTGGCGGTGGGGGGCCTGGTCGGAGGGCCGCCGGCATCAGGCGATCAGGCCTACACCTACCCGATCGTGGTGGAGAACAACGGCAACCTCACCTCCCTGGAGGACTTCAACAACCTGATCGTCAACCGTTCCCCCTCGGGCAACCTGCTGAAGCTCGAGGACGTGGGAGAGGTGCGCTACGGCACCAACAGCTTCGCCGTGCAGGGCATCGACAAGAACGGCTATGAGGCACTGACTCTTGCGGTGTATCAGACCCCCTCCAGCAACGCCCTGGATGTGTCCAATGCGGTGGTGGAACAACTCAATGACTTCCGCTCCCTCGTGCCTCCCGGAGTGACGGTGAACCAGATCTATGACATCGGCCAGTTCATCGAGGCGTCGGTGGATGGGGTGATTGACGCCCTGGGCCTGGCGATCGTGCTGGTGCTGGTGATCCTGTTTCTGTTCCTGCAGAACTGGCGCGCCACCGTGGTGCCCAGCCTGGCCATCCCGATCTCCCTGATCGGCACCTTCGCCTTTCTCAAGGTGTTCGGCTTCTCGATCAATCAACTCACCCTGCTGGGGTTGGTGCTGGCCACAGGCCTGGTGGTGGACGACGCCATCGTGGTGATCGAGGCGGTGTCCACCAACATCGAGCAGGGGATGAAACCCCGTGAGGCGGCCCTGGCCTGCATGGGCGAACTGTTTGGTGCCCTTCTGGCCACAGCCCTAGTGCTGATGGCGGTGTTTGTTCCCGTGGCCTTCTACCCCGGAGGCATCGGCATCATCTACAAGCAGTTCGCCCTCACGATCGCCTTCTCGATCGCCATCTCGGCCTTCAACGCCCTCAGCTTCTCGCCGATGCTCTCGGGCTTGATCCTGCCCAGAGAAAAACCGGCCGAACCACGGGGCCGCGCCTGGATCGTGGTGGGCGTGATTGTGGGGCTGGCCTTTGGACGGTTCAGCGCTGCGGCCTTTGGCAGCTGGACCTACCTGGCTGGCGTCGGCATCGGAGCACTGGCAGGGGCCAACCTGCCCAGGATCTTCACGGCGTTCAACACCGGCTTTGACCGCCTGCAACGGGCCTACGCCGCCCTGCTCACCCGGTTGATCGCCCTGCGCCAACTGATCCTCGGCGGATTGGCCGTTGGCATCATGCTCACCGGCTTCGCCTTCACCGCCCTGCCCACCGCCTTCATCCCCGATGAAGACCAGGGCTACGGCCTGGGCATTTTTCAGCTGCAAAACGGCGCTTCCCTGGTGGAAACAAAACAGCTCGGCATGCAGATCGCCAAGGTGCTGAGTGAAGAAGATGACGTGGCCAACGCCTCGATCATCAACGGCTCCGGCTTCAACGGCTCCAGCCCCGACCAGGGCATCTTCTTCTTCGGGCTCAAGCCCCTTGAGGAGCGCAAAGGGGCTAGCCACAGTTCCGACGCAATCATCAAGCGGCTGAACGCCAAGCTGATCCAGCTGAGTTCAGGACTGGCGGCAGCATCAGGCCCGCCAGCGGTGCCCGGCTTCTCCTCCCAGGGCGGCTTCTACTTCCAGTTCAACGACCTCAGCAATGGTCAATACAACCTCAATGAACTCTCGGATCTGGCTGATCAACTGATCAAGGAAGGCAATGCCAGTGGGGATTTCTCCACGCTCTACACCCAGTTCAACCCAAGCTCACCCGCGGTCGGGCTGTCGATCAATCGCGAGGTGATGGGGGCGCTGAACGTCGACTATCAGGAGGCGATGGACACCATCGCTGCCCTCACCGGCGGCAACTACTCCGGTCTCACCTACGAAAGCGGTCAGGTGCGCAACATCTACGTGCAAGGCACACCGGATCAACGCCAGAGCATCAACGACGTACTCAGTTACTACGTGCGAGATCGCGAGGGAGGGCTGGTGCAGGTATCTCAGTTCGCCGATGCCGAGCTGAGCAGCGCTCCACCGGTGATCAGCCATTACAACCTCAACCGAACGGTGCTGATCCAAGGGGTGGAAGCCATCGGCAAGAGCAGTGGTCAGGCCCTGGCCAAAATTCAAGCGCTGTTCAATGCCGCCGACTTCACCAACATCGGCTCCGCCTTCACCGGGTTAGCCGCGTTGCAGCTGTCCGCCGGCAACGCCAGCGTGCTGGTGTTCGGGCTGGGCGTGCTGATTGTGTACCTGGTGCTGTCAGCCCAGTACGAGAGCTACATCACGCCCGTAATCATTTTGGCCACTGTGCCTCTGGCCATGCTCGGCGCCCTGGCCTTCCTGGCGATGCGCTCCATCGATCTGAACATCTATGCCCAAGTTGGCCTTGTGACCCTGATCGGCCTCGCCGCCAAGAACGGCATCCTGATCGTGGAGGTGGCCGAGCAGAAACTCGAGCAAGGTCTGAGCATCACAGAAGCGGCGGTGCAGTCCGCCGAATCACGACTGCGGCCGATCCTGATGACCGCGATCGCTGCCCTGGCGGGCTTCCTGCCGCTGGTGGTGGCCAATGGCGCCGGCGCTCACAGCCAGCAGTCGCTTGGCACCGTGATCTTTGGAGGCTTGGTGGTGGCGACAGTGTTGTCGCTGGGCGTCGTGCCCCCTGTGTATGTGTTGGTGAAAAACCTCGAACAGCATCTGTTCAAACCGATCAGCTGATCTCGTTGGTCATCAATGCCGCAGACGAAGCATCACTTCGCCGAAGAGCTCCAATCGGCGGAACGAAACGACACATTGGCGCCACCACTGCGTTTCAGGTCGTGCATGCCCTCCAGCTGGTTGTAGACCGACAAGAGCTGCCGCCGCATGTGGTCGGTATGGGGCAGATCAGCGATCAAACGCAGCACATCCTCCAGGGATCGCTTGGCATCGATCACCAAACGACAATCGGGGCTGCCAGGCTCGTCACGCATGGGATCAGAAGCGATTTCATCCATTCAGCAGAAAATCTCTGCTTGCGGGTGTCTGAATCCCTACCAACGCGGCGATATTCAGCAGAAATTCAGAGTTTGGCCCCAGCAGGAAGCCTGAGGCTGCTGAACCACGACAACAACACCAGCAGGGATGAAGC
>JAAXIH010000028.1 GCA_012270465.1 Synechococcus sp. | reverse complement strand
TATTTCGGCAGCATCTACAACGCCCAAGCGGTGGTGCTCACCACCGGCACCTTCCTGGGCGGGCGCATCTGGGTGGGCAACCAATCGATGCCAGCAGGCCGGGCCGGTGAGCAACCCGCTGAAGGCCTCACCGAAGCGCTGCAGGCCTTGGGGTTTGCCACCGATCGGCTCAAAACCGGCACCCCCGCGCGGGTGGATCGCCGCAGCGTGGCGCTCGAGACCCTGGAGGAGCAGCCCAGCGATGCCCATGAGCGCTGGTTCTCCTTTGACCCCGAAGCCTGGGTGAGCAGTGAACCGATGAGCTGCCACATCACCCGCACAACAGCGGCCACCCATCAGCTGATCAAAGACAACCTGCACCTCACCCCGATCTACGGCGGCTTCATCGACAGCAAAGGGCCCCGCTACTGCCCCTCGATCGAAGACAAGATCGTGCGCTTTGCCGATAAGGACTCGCACCAGATTTTCCTCGAGCCCGAAGGGCGCGATACCCCCGAGCTCTACATCCAAGGCTTCTCCACTGGCCTGCCGGAGCGGCTCCAGCTGGAGCTGCTGCGCACCCTGCCTGGGCTGGAGCAGTGCGTGATGTTGCGGCCGGCGTACAACGTCGAATACGACTACCTGCCCGCCACCCAACTGCTGCCTTCGCTGCAAACCAAACGCGTGGCTGGGCTATTCAGCGCCGGGCAGCTCAATGGCACCACCGGCTATGAGGAAGCGGCAGCCCAGGGCTTGGTGGCTGGGCTCAATGCGGTGCGCTTGATCCGCGGCCAAGAGCCGGTGCACTTCCCCCGCGAAGGCAGCTACATCGGCACCTTGATCGATGATCTGGTCACCAAGGATCTGCGTGAGCCCTACCGGGTGCTCACCAGCCGCAGTGAATACCGCCTGGTGCTGCGCGGCGACAACGCCGACCGCCGGCTGACGCCATTAGCCCGCGAGCTGGGCCTGATCGATGCGCGGCGCTGGCAGATCTATGAGCGCAAGCAAGAGGGGATTGCGGCGGAAACCAAGCGCCTGGAAACCGTGCGGCTCAAGGTCAGCGACCCAGCGGCTCCAGCGGTGGTGGAGCAAACCGGCGCGGCGATCAAAGGATCCATCACCCTGGCTGATCTGCTGCGCCGGCCGGGCTTTCACAGCAACGATCTGGTGCGCCACGGCCTCGCCGATGGCGAGCTGCCGGTTGACGTGCGTGAAGGCGCCGAAATCGATGTGAAATACAGCGGCTATCTCGCCCGCCAAACCCAGCAGATCGAGCGGGTGCAGCGCCAAGGCCAGCGCCCGATCCCCAGCGGCATCGACTTTCACAGCATCACCACCCTCTCCCGCGAAGCCCGCGAACGGCTCACGGCAGCCCAGCCGCTCAACTTGGGCCAAGCCTCCCGTCTGCCCGGGGTGAGCCCAGCCGATGTCACGGCGCTGCTGTTGTGGCTGGAGTTGCAGGATCGCCAAGCGGCTACCACCACCCTCGCCAGACCTTGAGCTGATCGATAGGTTGGTGCGTTCGCGCCCCAATCCCTGACCAGCTCGACCCTGCCAGATCTGCACCAACGGCATTGCCGCCATCTGGCCTACTGGGATTTGCGCGCCGAGGAAGTGATGGACCGGGTGTTTGCCGCTGTGAATCCCCTCAACGGCACAGCCTTGGTAGCCGTTGCTGAACCAACCGCTCCTGCACCAGCTCCAATTCAAGAGGACGCCGGCGTTGCAGCACCCCCCTCGCCCTGGCGGCAGCGGCGCTGGTGGCTCCTATTGGGTGCCCTGTGCCTGTTGAGCAGCAGCGCTGCTGTGACTGCCGGGTTGCTGTGGCGCGGCTGGATGCAAGCCCGCGATGAGCTGCAGCATCAGCGCCAACTGCAATTGATTGAGCGGCTCAAGCCCGCCAGCGAGCCCGCTCCTGCTCCGGCGCCGATGCCGCCCTTGCGCGTTGAAATTCCGCCGGTGATTCCGCCGGCCGCAATGTTGGATCCGGCTGGTGAGCTGCCTGGTTCACCTGCGGCCAGCAGCGCTGTGGTGCCAGAACTGCTGGGTGTGGTGAAAGTGCCAGGCCGCAGCGGCAGCGCCATCTTCACAACAGGCGGAAATTCACTCAGTACCGGCGTTGGCGAACCGATTGGCAGCAGCGGCTGGATCCTGGAGCAGGTGCAGGCCGATCGGGTGGTAATCCGCCAAGGCAACGACACACTGCAGCTGAGCTTGGGCCGTTAGCGTCAAAACAGCTGGCCAGGCCTCAACGCTTTGCCGTCCACATCCCAAACAGGATTGCTGCGCTCCTCGCCGGAGGTGTTGTGGCGTGACCCAAGCCTCAGTGGCAGCTTGCTGCGGGGCCCATGGCGGCTATGGCTGCTGGGTGATGGCAGCCCTACCCGCCACCTGCAACTGCTCACCGGCCATCCGGTGACCATTGATCTGGCGGCCATGGCTCCAGACACCGGCAGCGATTTGCACACCCCCCGGGAGGTGCAGGAGCTGCAAGCCCCATTGCTGCGCCGCCAGGTGTGGCTCACCTGCGGCGGTGAAACCTTGGCCTGGGCCGAGAGCTGGTGGAACCAGCAGCAGGCCGAAGAACATCTCAAAGAGAAAGATCAACCGATCTGGCGCAGCCTCACCAGCAACCGCGCCGAGCTCTTTCGCGAAGTGGATGGCGTGGCCTTGGTGCAAGCCGATTGGTTGCACGAGCGTTTGCAAGGGGAAGGTCCGTTTTGGAGCCGCCACTACCGCTTCTTCCGCAAAGGCCAGCCCCTGACCGTGATCCGCGAGGTGTTTTCACCAAAAATTGAGCGATGGCTGGGGCCCGCCATCGATGCAGAAAATAATGAAGTTTTCTTAAATATGTTCGGTAATGCTGCGAAACCCTGTTGACAGGTTGCGCACTTTTTCCCTCGCGTCAGCATTAAGTCATCCGACGAGGGCCTTATGGAATCCCAAGTCAATTGGCTCACGCTCACCGACCTGGGTCGCCGCTTTGGCCTCTCAGCGGTGAGCTGCGGCCGCATGCTCAGCACCGCTGGCATGCGCGACGACGACGGCCTGCCTAGCGATGTCGCCCTCGATGGCGGCTACGCCTACCGGCGCCCGGATCAAAACGCCAACCGCTCGGTGCTCTGGCATGAGGAGCGCTGCACCGAGCTGCTGCAAAGCCTCGGCCTGCACGCCATTGATGAACAGCAGCTGGTGAGCCAGTGGGCGGATCTGCTCTCAGCCCTCGATGAGGGCTCACCCTCGATCAGCGCCTCAGCCGAACAGATGGCTGAGGACATGCCCAAGCACCTGGTGGCTGCCGTGAATGCCCGGCTGCAATTGCTGGGCTGCGGCTTCCAGGTGGCTCCGCTCAAAACAGCGGCACAGGACAGCTCTGGTAGCCGTACTGCTCCAAGGTGAAGCTGCCGTAGTCGTGCAGGAACTCAACGCCCTGATCACAGGGGTTGGCGACCTTGATCACGATCGGCTGGGTCAGAACTGGGTCGGTGGCCACAGCAATCTGAGCAGGGTCAGCGGCGGTCATCCCAACACCCATGGCCAACAGGCCGAGCACAGCAGGGTCCATGAGTCTTATCTGAGTCTCATTTTTCTTTAGCCAAGGAACCCGCTGCCGCGCCACCGTTTGCGGGAATGCTCAAGTTCCATTCCCCCTAGGCTTCAAGGGCTGCTTGAGCGCCTCCACCATGGCCCTGCAACGCCGGCAGTTTCTGCTCCTGCTCGGTGCTGCCGCAGGTGGTTTGAGCCTGCCCAGCCGGGCCAACAGCGCACGTCAGCAGGCACTGCTGCCCTTCAAGCCAGTGCGCACGCCGCTGCCGCTGCCAACCGATGGCCTCAGCCCCCAGCAGCAGCGCCAGGCCTACCGGGTGGTGCGCATCAACGATGCCCTCAGCCTCCCGGAGGGATATGAGCAACAGCTCTTGGCCAGCTGGGGAGATCCGGTGGGAAGCAGCCGCTTTGGCTTCAACAACGACTTCCTCGCCTTTCGCCCCCTCAGCGCTGATGCAGCTCTGCTGACGGTCAA
>JAAXIH010000043.1 GCA_012270465.1 Synechococcus sp. | reverse complement strand
CCCCCATAGGGTCTGGGCAGTGATGCCGCAGACAGATGACTGAGCGTGATCTCCTCGACCGGCTGATCCACCGCTGGCATGCGCGCCAGGACTTTCATGGCGTTGATAGCGCTGCTGGCCGCAAAGCGGCTGAAATGTTGCCGATCTTGGAAGCCCGTAAGGACGCTTTGAAATAGCGCTCTAGGCCTGTCTACGGAATTTGGCGCGCAGCGCTTTGATCAATCTCAGTTGCTGCAGGTCGCGGCTGCTCGACCAGAAAAATTGGCGGCGGATGGAGTCTGTCGGCAGCAGAAAGCGATGCGTCCGTTTGGGAACGGCTTTCTTTTCAAGGAAGATGCGACCCACAACCTTGGCCTCCTCTCTTGGGTGGAAGAACCAAATGGCTCTTCTGGCGACTGGACTGTCCTAGATCTCGACCGTGCCTGGGGCGATAAGCCTGCGTCGATGGATAAAGGAGTTCATCGAATGGTCCAATCAGCTAAGAAGCCACTTGTCCGGTTGATCGCGACAGCCGCTTGATCTTGTCGGCCAGCTCGGCAGCGCTGTGGAAGTAGCGAACACTTTCTTTCCAGCCGGCAGCGCTCTCGCCTTTCTCCATCAGTTCCAAATAGCTGGTGAGCAGCTGTTTGACGTTCTCCATTGCGGCACCTCCAGAGCCAAGGGGGCCTGACCTCGCGATGGGGAGGCTTTTCCCCTTACGGACTGATTTTTCACCCTCGGGTTCGATCGGGCTACCCCCAGATGGGGACTGGGCTTGCAGGAGCTTGTGCTCATGCCTTTGTTGGCTGCTGGAATTAAAAAAGGAAGACGCACTGCGGTCCTAGGCATACCCAGTGACGCAGGAGCACCTGTGAGCAGCGGGTGCTTTTTCTTGCTCAGCGGTTGGTCCCCATTCGGGGGTATCTCAAGGGTTGCTGGCAGTCGGAATGTGATGGGGCGCCCAGGGATGGGCGTGGATTGAACGGACTCTCCCCCCGGCACGACCCGATGTCGGGGGGATTTTTTCGGCCTACTGCTGCTCTTCAACAGTTGCGTGTGAGCCAGTGCTAATTTCCGCCGACCTGAGCTGATATCCAGTGCTGCTGAGCCTGTTTGGTGTTCTCCTGGCCGTCCTCAACTTCGTTCAAGTTCCCCAGTGGGACGTGGATTGGAAAGAGTGCTCGGTGAGCGTGCCCGACACGGCTTGCCATTGGTATGTGGTTGATCCTGACAACACCTTTGGCAAGGGCTTCAGCTGGATCACGGCCCCAAGCTTTGATGCCGAAGGGGTTCGCGATATCGCCCTGCAGCGCCAGGCCACCGAAGCCCAGGGCTACCGAACAACGGTGGCTTGGATGGATTCAGGCTCTGATGTGCCCTATGGAGACGACTACTAAGCCTTCATGCATTCAGCTGCTGAGCCATAGGTTCAGCCCCTCTCTCTTGTGATCACGCAGATATGGCCGATAACCCCTATTTGGTTTGCCTGGCGCTGATCGAGCAAGACGGCCAACGGCGCTTGCCACTTGGCGGCAAAGGGCTTCAGCAATCCATTGCTGCCGGCAGCGACCCTGGCGCTGAAGGGCATGCACTTGCACTCGATCTGTTGCTGCGGCTGTGGCAGCAGAGCGATGACGGAGCGATTCAGCGCACGCAGGGACTGCAAAGCCTGTTGTTGCTCGAGCTGCCGATGGACTGTTTTCTTGAAACGCTGCCGCAGTTGAAGCAAGCCTGGCTCCGCACTGGAAATACCGAAGCGCTCATGAACGGTTTGCGCCAACTCACCGCTCAGGGTTGGACCTTGGCGACAGCCAAGTTCTCGCAGCCCACATTTGCTTGTTGGTAGGTCCACAGCATTTCTACTCAGGCGTTTTGTATCGGCGTGAACCTATGACTGATTGGTCTGGCTCCGAAGCGTCGATTGGAGGTGGACATGGGTCGGGCACCCGTCGAGGTGGGCGGGTGCTTTCCCTATTGCATTCGACAAATTCTTTTCAACGCCGAGCCAAGTGTTGCGGTGGCTCCGGTTCGGGTCGGTAGGGCAAGCGCTCGATGATCCAGCTCGGGCAGATGTTCATCACGTGGCAGTCGAGCTCACGGCAAACCTGCACAAAGTTGGGGTCGCTGGTTCTGGCGCCTCCTTCTACGTAGAGCACTTGCGCCAGATAGGCCTTCTCACGCGGCGGGTTGACCGCGACAACATCACCCACCTGGACATCCAGAAAGATCGGGCGCATGAGCTCACTCCAGAGTTTTTCACGTTAGTACAGGCGTACTGAAAAGGAAGTGGTGCCCAGGGGCTCCGAACCCTCACCCCTGGGACTTGCCTGCCGCCAGAGGCGAGGTGGCAGGTGTTGGCAGTGACGACCGTTTCTGCCGAACGGGATAACCCTGGCTCAACTACTGCGATCGCCCCGTGCTGGATGAGGTGGGAGGACTGTGGCCAATGACTCCTTTGGCTGTGCCATGGCGGGGTGATCAGGCTGGGTGCCAGCCATGGGAGAGGATGAACACAGGCCTGGTGGCTGGATGAAGCTGCTGTTGATCACCGCCTTTGCTCTGCTGAGCGCCGTGCCGGCCGCGCGAGCCCAGGCTGATCACTTCACCGTTTACAAGCCTTGGGGCAATGGCGAGCCGGTGGCTCGTGACTGGTATCTGCGCCGGGAGCCGAGCGGGATCGTTGTGATCCGATCCGATGTGTTCCCCGATCGTCTGAACGGGCGGAACACCACCTACATCAAAAAATTCAACTGCAAGACCAAGAAATATCTGGTTCACCAGCGCTATCTCAACGAAGAGCTGCACTGGACTGAGATTGATTCGGTCTGGACCTGGAAGGACGTGCTGCTGCCGGACGACGCCGACCACTTCCAGTGGGTCTGCAGTTGGACGAAACCGCAGGCCGCAATTAAGTCCAGTCCTGCCACCTGACCCTTTGCTGAAGCAAAGGGCCTGGCGGTTGAAGCCGAAATCAACGGCGTGGTTGACGGGGCTCGGCTTTGTTCACGCGGATGTTGCGGCCCATCCATTCGACGTCTTGCAGGTCGTCAATGGCCTTTTGCTCATCGGCTTCGTTGGCCATGTCGACAAAGCCAAAGCCGCGCTTGCGTCCGGTTTCGCGATCCAGCGGCAGGCTGCATTTCTTGACCGCTCCATATTCAGCGAAAAGGCTGTGGAGATCTTCTTGTTCGCAATCCCAGGAGAGATTGCCGATGTAGATGGTCAAAAGAAACTGCCGGTTCGGCGTTCAACCTTGGCATGCAGCGCTCTTGGCTGTGTGTATCAGGAGATGGTTGTCGTGCTGGCTTGTTGAGCTGAGGGGATAGAGCGGCTCAGGCTGCGGCTTGTTCAGAGGTGTCTTTCAGGGCTTTTTCCTGCAGCTGTTGAACGGCGGACAAGGCTTCATGGGCAGGCCAGCCATGGGTGTCCATCAGCTCTTTGACCAGCGAATCGGGGGTTTCTGCAATCGAGGCATTGAGGTCGGCAACCACTTGGTTGTCCCGGGCCAGTGCCGTCAGCCGAAGCGATCGGAGTTGCTGCTGGTTCGGCTGTTCCATCGGCGCAGTCTGCACGTTGGCCTGAGGACTTCGTGGTTCAGCGCAGCCCGTTGCGCACCAATGGAGCGAATTCATCTTGAAAGCATGCGGCTCCTGGGAAGGGGCCGATGCCGGGCACTTGAGCGCAGTTTGTGCTGGCGATGGCTGGAGCCACAAAGCCAGCCATTGACCACATGGCAGCGGTGATGCCAATGGCTGTGGCCAGAACAGTTTTTTGATAGCGGGTCATGGCGGTGGGTTGGTGGTGGGATTTCTCCCGGACACCTGCACCCTCTCCGTTGCGTTTTTGAGCGCCTGGTCAGGCTCTGGTCAGCCTTCGCAGCAGTTCTGGTGAAAAGCGAGTGAGCCCATTGGTTCGGCGCTTTGGTGAATGACTGCAACGCTTTGGCCAGGCGCATCACGGCAAAAGCGACAGCCCCTTAAAACTGTTGCTGTCGGCAGTAACCAGCCGATCAAACGTCGAAGTGACGCTCTGGGCGGCCCCTAGGGCGTTTTTT
>JAAXIH010000113.1 GCA_012270465.1 Synechococcus sp. | reverse complement strand
TGGACCCTGGCCGCCTACGTGGTGGAAGGCAAGAGCAGCAAGAACTATGCGGTGATCAAGGCGATGGCCTTCCGCGAGCCTGAGCTGCTGCACAAGCTGCTCAACCACTTCGCTGAATCAATCGCCACCTACCTGCGCTATCAGATCGATTCCGGCGCCCAGGTGGTGCAGATGTTTGATTCCTGGGCCGGTGAGCTGAGCCCCGCGGATTACGACACCTTCGCCGCTCCCTATCAGCGCAAGGTGGTGGAGCTGGTGAAGCAGACCCACCCCGACACCCCGATGATCCTCTACATCTCCGGCAGCGCCGGGGTGCTGGAGCGCATGGGCCGCACCGGTGTGGACTTCATCTCGCTCGACTGGACCGTCGACATGGCCGATGGCTGTGCGCGCCTGCCCCACCACCTGGGCGTGCAGGGCAATGTGGACCCCGGCCTGCTGTTTGGCACCCCGGAAGCCATCCGCGCCCGCATCGATGACACGGTGCGCAAAGCCCGCGGCCGGCGCCACATCCTCAACCTGGGCCACGGCATCCTGCCGGGCACACCAGAGGAAAACGGCGCCGCCTTCTTTGAAGCTGGCAAAACCGTGATGGATCGCATCGGGGCACGCGTGTGAGCAGCGCCCCAGCGCGGATCCTGATCACCGGCGCCAGCGGCTGCGTCGGGCAACACATCGCCAAGCAGCTGCTGGAGCAATCCGATGCGGAATTGCTGCTGTGGCTGCGCGATCCAGCCAAGCTCACGGCCGTTCCCGCCAACCATCCGCGCATCACCTTGCTGGTGAGCGACCTGCGCGAGCAGCAGGCCCATGCGGCCCAACTGGCCACGGTCACCCGCGTGATCCACACCGCCACGGCCTGGGGTGATCCCGAGCGGGCCCACCAGGTGAATGTGGTGGCCGTCAAAGAACTGTTGGGGCGCCTGGATCCCAACAAGCTGGAGCAGGTGATCTACTTCTCCACCGCCAGCATCCTCAACCGCGATCTGCAGCTGCTGAGCGAGGCGGAGGCCTACGGCACCGAATACATCCAAACCAAGGCCATCTGTTTGGGGCAGCTCGAGCAGCACCCCTTGGCCAACCGCTGTGTGGCGATTTTCCCCACGCTGGTGTTCGGCGGCCGCGTGGATGGGGCCAGCCCCTTCCCCACCAGCTACCTCACGGCCGGATTGCGTGACGCCTGCCGCTACCTGTGGCTGGCCCGCTGCCTCAGGGCCGATGCCAGCTTCCACTTCATCCATGCAGCCGATATCGCCCAGGTGTGCTGCCATTTGGCGCTCAACCCCCATCAAGCCAACCCCGAAGCCGGCCAAGGGGCGGTGCGGCGCTTGGTGCTGGGGCAGCCGGCGGTGAGCGTGAATCAAACCGTGGCGGAGCTCTGCCGCTGGCGCGGTGTGTGGCGGCCGCCTGGGATTCCGCTGTGGAACTGGCTGATTCAGCTGCTGATCAAAATCCTGCCGATCGAGATGAATGAGTGGGACCGCTTCAGCATTCGCCAGCGCCACTTTGTGCACGATCCGATCAGCCCGCCGGAGCGCTTTGGCATGACCTCCCATGCCGCCACGTTGGAAGCGGTGTTTGAAGACGCCGGACTACCGCGGCGCGGCGCGGTCTAAAAAGAACATGTCAAAGCATTGCAAGGCACCAATGGCTGTGCCTTGTGATCTCTAGGTTGTACGGGAACTTACCTACGCCCGATGCGTCGTCTGTTTGGCCTGCTGGCCCTCTGCTGTGCCCTGCTCTTCGGCACCGCTCCTGCCTTTGCTGCTGATGTCGCCCACGGCGGTCAAATCTTCTCCGCCAACTGCGTCGCTTGCCACATGGGTGGCGGCAACGTGGTCAATGGTGAGCGCACCCTCAAAGCTGAAGCCCTCGATGCCTACCTGGCCAACTACGGCGACGGCCACGAAGCTGCTATCGCCTATCAGGTGACCAACGGCAAGAACGCCATGCCCGCGTTCGGCGGCAAGCTCTCCGATGGTGACATCGCTGATGTGGCTGCCTATGTCGAAGACATGGCCAACAAAGGCTGGGCTTGATTCCGCTTTCGCGGCAAACCCAATCAACTCAAGCCCCCTCCAACGAGGGGGCTTTTTTTGTGCCTAGCTGCGGCAGTGGGCGAGCAGGGCCAGATAGAGATCCTCGTCAATCTCCCTGATGTCGTATTCGCTGGGAAACATCCCGTGGCGGTGTTGATGCACCACCATCCAGCAGTTGCGCTCGAGATCGGCTTGATTGCTCTCCAGCTGGGCCACCTCAGAGGCCAGCTGCTTCAGCAGTTCTTGTGAGGGCTCAGTCATGGCGCGAGCCTACTGAGCTACAACCCAAGCAGTGGGACCCGTGCGCCATGCCCCTGGCACTTCCAGTGAGCACCTTGCTGCTGCTCGCGCAAGCCATGCCTGGAGTGACCCCAGGCGGCTGCCCCTGGGTGGTGTCCAAAGGGGACTATCTCTATCAACCCACCAAACTTCCGCCTGAGCGGGTGGCTGAGAAAAATGCGCGCGGCTGCCTGTCCGAGATGGATGCCATCTACGGGCCTGATGGTTGCCCGCTGCGCTTCTGCCATCGCAGCGAGATCGCCACGCCGTAGCGCTGCAACCGAACCAAGATGGTGCGGCTGGCCGTATCGCGGTGGTGAGAACCGATCACGCCTGGTTCGGCCCACCCCACCGGAGCCAACACAAAGCTCCATACGGTGAGCCCAGAACCGCAGGAGACGACCAACACCGTGATGCAACCAACCGCTGAGCAATTCACAGAGCAGGCCTGGGCTGCCGTGGTGGCCGCTCAGGGCCTGGCCCAGCAGCACAAACAGCAGCAACTGGAGACTGAACATCTGCTGCTGGCTCTGCTGCAACAGAGCCAAGGATTAACGGTCCGCATCCTCGAAAAAGCCGGCGCCAATGCCGATCTGCTGCGCCAGCAAGTGGAGCTGTATCTGCAACGGCAACCGAGCTTGAGCACAGCTCCTGACAACGTCTACCTCGGCAAGGGACTGCAAACCCTGTTGGAGCAAGCCGAACGCAGCAAGCAAGAGTTTGGCGATAGCTACATCTCCATCGAGCACTTACTGCTGGCTTTGGCGGGCGATCCCCGCTGCGGCCGTCAGCTGCTGCAGGACAATGGCGTGCAGGAGAAAACGCTGCGTGAAGCGATCGAAGCGGTGCGCGGCAGCCAACGCGTGACTGATCAAAACCCGGAAGGAACCTACGAATCACTGCAGAAATATGGGCGTGATCTCACCGCTGCCGCCCGCGACGGAAAGCTGGACCCGGTGATCGGACGCGATGAAGAGATCCGCCGCACCATCCAAATCCTTAGCCGCCGCACCAAAAACAATCCGGTGTTGATTGGTGAGCCCGGCGTTGGCAAAACGGCGATTGTTGAAGGCTTAGCCCAGCGCATCGTCAATGGTGATGTGCCATCAGCGCTGCAAAACCGGCAATTGATTGCCCTGGATATGGGCGCCTTGATTGCCGGCGCGAAATACCGCGGTGAGTTCGAAGAACGGCTCAAGGCCGTGCTCAAAGAAGTGACCAGCAGCGATGGTCAGATCGTGCTGTTCATCGATGAAATCCACACCGTGGTGGGAGCCGGGGCCACCGGTGGTGCCATGGATGCCAGCAACCTGCTCAAGCCGATGCTGGCCCGCGGCGAACTGCGCTGCATTGGTGCCACCACCCTCGATGAGCACCGCCAACACATCGAGAAAGACCCTGCCCTGGAGCGGCGGTTCCAGCAGGTGTTCGTTGATCAGCCAACGGTGGAAGACACCATCTCAATCCTGCGCGGCCTGAAGGAGCGCTATGAGGTGCACCACGGTGTGCGCATCGCCGACACGGCGCTGGTGGCTGCCGCGGTGCTCAGTAGCCGCTACATCGCCGATCGCTTCCTGCCGGATAAAGCGATCGACCTGGTGGATGAATCAGCGGCCCGGCTGAAGATGGAGATCACCTCCAAACCGGAGGAGATCGATGAAATCGATCGCAAGATCCTGCAGCTGGAGATGGAGAAGCTCTCGCTGGGGCGCGAATCCGATAGCGCCAGCCGCGA
>JAAXIH010000133.1 GCA_012270465.1 Synechococcus sp. | reverse complement strand
GTGGCGGAAGACCCGCTGCTGTGTGTGGTGAATGGCTGCGGCCGTGTGCTGGAGGACTTCAAGCGCCTCGGTCGCGTGCTGGATGCCTCCGAGTTCAGCCGTCTGGCCAACTAAGCCATGGCGATGGGTCGGCGGCTGTCGCGCCTGCTGGATCGGTCTTTATTGCTGAGCACAGGGCCTTGGCTGGTTCTGCTGCTCTTCTTTTTGGTGGTGCGCGTCTCCAAAGGCGCCCCGTTGGCCGATCTCTACGCCCAGCTCAGTCGCCCGTTTTGGCCAGGTTCGGCCCAATCGGAATGGCTCAAAGAATCCCAGCACCTGGAAGATCAGCAGCGCATCGCCACCCTCGAGGGGCGCTTGGCTCGCCTTGAGCAAGATCAGCAGCTGCGCAATCAAGCCGGTGATTGGATCACCGCTCCTGTGATCAGCCGCCGCATTGAAGGCTGGTGGCAGCAGCTGGAATTGGGTGCCGGTCGGGTGCAGGGCATCAAAACCGGTGCGGTCGTTACTGGCCCCGGCGGAGTGTTGGGCCGGATCAGCAGCGTGACTCCGAGCACCTCACGGGTGCAACTGCTCACTGATCCCTCCAGCCGTGTCGGTGTTGAGCTCCAGGGCGGTAAAGGCCATGGCCTGCTGTTTGGTGAGGGCTCCAGCCGGCCGCTGGTCAAATTCCTCAATAACGATGTGACCGTTCAGCCCGGTGATGTGGTGGTCACCTCCAGGGCCAGCTCAGTGTTTCCCGCCAACTTGATCATTGGCGTTGTGCAGAGCGTCAACACCCAAGCGGGGCCTGCTCCCCAGGGCTTGGTGCAGCTCTCAGCCCCAGCCGATCAGATCGATTGGGTGCGGGTGCGCTGATGCCTGATCGCTCCTGGTGGCGGCTGCAGGCGTTGATCCTCACCAGCCTGCTGTTGCTGCTGCTCACGATTGCCACCCCGGCTTGGCTGCGGCTCGATGGCATGCCTCCCAGTTGGCCGGTGCTGTGGCTGTTGCCCTGGGCTGTTGTGGAAGGCCCGATCGCTGGGGCACTGGCGGCGGTTTTGGTGGGCCTTGGCTTTGATTCGTTTTATGGCCAGGGCATCAGCTCGATCCCTGTGCTCGTGTTGTTGGCCCTGTGGTGGGGGCAGTTCCGTGATGCGCGCCGGCCTTTGGAGCGCAGCACCACCCTTGGTTTGCAGGCCTTGCTGGGCAGCTTGCTGCTGAGTGCCAGCTTTGCGCTGCAGTTGCACTGGCGTGGTGGATCGGTGGCTTTGGCGTGGCAGGTGAGCCTGGCGCAAGCGCTGCTGACGGCCCTGTTGGCACCGGTTGTTTGCTCTGTGCAGGTGCTGCTGTGGAGGCGCCTCACTCCTGACGATGGCCGTTAAAAAAAGGCTGCTCTTGCTGGGTTTGCTGGCGGCTCTGTTGGGGGGCTGCAGCCCTGGGCCCAAGCCCAATGAATTGCAGTTCTGGACGATTCAGCTGTCGCCCAAATTCGATCCCCTGATCCGCTCGATGTTGTCGGAGTGGGAAGAGCAGAACCCTGGTGTGAGTGTGCGCTGGACAGATCTGCCGTTTGGCTCGGTGGAGCGCAAGTTGCTGGCGGCTGTCTTTGCCCGTACAGCGCCCGATGTGGTGAATCTCAACCCTCTGTTTTCGGCCAATCTCGCCAGCAAAGGTGGATTGCTGCCGTTGCAGCAACGGCTCACCCCTGAGGTCAAAGCGTCCTATTTGCCCAGGGTGCTCAAGGCCGCCGAGCAAGACGGTGAGCTCTATGCGCTGCCCTGGTATCTCACCGCCCGCATCACCCTGGCTAACCAGCGGCTGCTCAAAGCCGCGGGCTACAGCCAGCCTCCAGCCACCTGGGCGGAGGTGCCGGCCTATGCCGAGGCCGTGAAAAAGCGCACGGGCCGCTACGCCCTGTTTGTGACCGTGGTGCCGGATGGCTCAGCTGAGCTGCTGGAGTCGATGGTGCAGATGGGTGTGCAGCTCGTCGATGAGCGCTACCGGGCGACGTTCAACAGCCCTGAAGGCCGCCGCGCCTTTGCCTTTTGGACCGATCTCTACCGGCGCGGATTGTTGCCCAGGGAGGTGGTGAGCCAAGGCTTCCGCCGCGCGATTGAGCTGTATCAGAGCGGCGAGTTGGCGCAATTGGCCAGTGGCGCTGAGTTCCTGGCCACGATTCAGACCAATGCACCCCAGGTGGCGGCTGACACGGTGCCGTATCCACCGCTCACTGGCAGCGATGGTGCCGCCAATGTTGCTGTGATGAATCTGGCGGTGAGCCGCCAGAGCCGCCGGCCGCAGTTGGCGGTGGATCTGGCCAGCTTCATCACCAACCCAGAGAATCAGTTGCGCTTTGCCCAGGCAGCGCGGGTGTTGCCATCCAGTGCGCCTGCCTTGAAGGAGCTTGAGCAGGAGCTCGCTGGGGCCCAAGGCCGTGATGGTTTGGTGGGTGCGGCGCGGTTGATGAGCGCTGAGACCTTGGCAAGGGCGCGGGTGCTGGTGCCAGCTGATCCAGGCATTAAGCGCTTGCAAGCCATCATTTACGGCCAGCTGCAACGGGCGATGTTGGGCCGTATGAGCAGTGATGCTGCCCTTGCTGAGGCTGAGCGGCAGTGGAATGCCTATGCGGCGGCCCGCTGGCCTTAATCCCTTAAGAGAATCGAAAGAGTTGTGCGTTGCTGCACCGCTGCACCTGCTTTTTGCGCTCGGTCAGGGTCTGCGCATCTGTAGGGTTGCATCTCGTAAATATTCCGCTCGCTGATGCAATCGGGAGACTCCACTCCCAATCAGCCGACCGCAACACTGTTGGTGGTCGACGATGAGCCGGCAGTGCGGCGCGTCCTTTCGATGCGTCTGCAGCTGTCGGGTTATCGGGTGGTGTGCGCTGAAGACGGTGAGCAAGCGCTCGAGCTCTTTGCCAGTGAGCAGCCTGATCTGGTGGTGCTCGACGTGATGATGCCGAAGCTCGATGGCTTTGCGGTGTGCCGCAGGCTTCGGGCTGAATCGGCCGTGCCGATCGTTTTCCTCTCCTCTCTTGATGCCATCGCTGAGAAGGTGGCTGGCTTGGATCTCGGCGCTGACGACTACATCTCCAAACCCTTTAGCCCCAAAGAGCTCGAGGCGCGCATCAGCCGGATTTTGGGCCGTGTTGGCCGCGGCACAGCAAGCCAAGATCCCCGCGAGCCGGTGGCTGGGCTTGGTGTGATCCGCCTTGGTGATTTGGTGGTGGACACCAACCGCCGCCAGGTGAGCCGCGGTGGTGAGCGCATTGCCCTCACCTACACCGAATTCAGCTTGCTGGAGCTGCTGTTCCGTGAACCCGGCCGGGTGGTGCCGCGCGCGGAGATCCTCGAGCAGCTGTGGGGTTACCCTCCCAGACGCACAGCTGATCTACGCGTTGTGGATGTGTATGTGGCCCGCCTGCGGGGCAAGCTTGAGCCGGATCCCCGGAATCCTGAATTGATCCTCACGGTGCGGGGCACGGGTTATGCCTCCCAGCGTCTTGGTGAACTCAGCGCCGCCGGAGCCTGAGCGTGAGCGAGCTGCGTGATACCCGCCTGGAGAAAGCCCAGGCACTGATTGAGTGCGGCCAAGTGCCGTACGCCCTGCGCTTTGAGCCCAGCCATCGCACCGCTGAGCTGCAGCAAGCCCACGCCGATCTTCCCAATGGTGAAGAGCGGGATGTGTCGGTGGCTGTGGCTGGCCGCGTGATGACGCGCCGGGTGATGGGCAAGTTGGCGTTTTTCACCCTGGCCGATGAGACCGGCCCCATTCAGCTGTTTTTGGAAAAAGCAGCGCTGGGCGAAGCTTTTAAGCAGATCACCAGCCTGGTGGATGCCGGCGACTGGATCGGGGTCAAAGGCACCTTGCGCCGTACTGATCGCGGTGAGCTGTCGGTGAAGGCAGCTGAGTGGCAGATGCTCAGCAAAAGCCTGCAGCCGCTACCGGATAAATGGCATGGCCTGGCCGATGTCGAGAAGCGCTACCGCCAGCGCTACCTCGATCTGATCGTTTCTCCCGATACCCGCGACACCTTCCGCCGCCGCGCGCAGCTGGTGAGCGGCATCCGCCGCTGGCT
>JAAXIH010000160.1 GCA_012270465.1 Synechococcus sp. | reverse complement strand
TTACTTGCACTGCCGAGTTCCTTGACCTTATCAAGAAGTTCTGTGCCCTTAAGCATTGGATGACATCATGGATTCGGCGCGATCTTAACGGCTATTGAGCAGCCGCCAAGTGCAATTTCTCTAATCAACTAAAAAAAGCACCAACATCAATCCTGCCAATCAAAACCTCTAAATCGTTTTGACGAATGGGGCGGAACACTGCATTAAACAACAAGCACCGAAGCACTGCGAAGCGGCGCAACTCAGGATTCATCAGTATCAAGCTCATCACGACCAGGCTCACGCCAGCGCAACCTGTGGCCTGGCTCCATCACCAATTGCCCCGACGCCCGCAGCCTCTGGGTGGAATCCAACAAGGCGGCCAGTTCCACCCAACGCTCAGGTCCAGAGCCTCCTTGCGCAACAACCCGAAAGTGGCGAAAGCCGAGTTGGGCTTCAACGCTTGTCCAGTGCTGGGCCAGCTTGGTCATGGGCGGAGTGTCGCACCCACTGCAGAGGCTTGAGGCCCAGCTGTTGGCGAATGGGGTTGATATAGGCGTAGTACTGCTCTCTTAAAGCGGTCCGCGACTGACGGCTTTGCTGCAAACAATCCCGCAAGGCCAGAGCCTCAGCCGCGCGCGCAACGCATTGCTTCTCGCGTTTCATCAGCGCGGCTCGGCGGGCATAACTGGTTTGCTTCCAAGCCTTTTGCGCGCGAAACAAAGCCTGTTGCTGAGCCTCGCTGAGCTGCTGATGACGACCCCACAGCAGCATGGGCGCCCCCGAGACCAGCGCCTGCGAGCGCCCTGGATGGGCCACCGCTGGTGCCATCAACAACTCAACGCTGAGCACCGCAGCTGCAGCCGCGGTGCAACCAACGCCAAAGCATGAAATCCGTTTCAACAGTTCTGGAGCATCGAACTGGACAGACGCTCCCACCCACCGATGACCAAGACCCAAATCAATCAGCGGCACCAGTGACCAGATTTGACTGCTTATCCAGTCAGACCAGCTCAGGGCGATCAACGTCACCATCGAGCAGCGCATCAATCAAAGCCGCGGCCGAGGTGAGCGATTGACTGTGCAAACTCTGCACAGCGCGCTGAACACGCTCGCTGGTACCTGCGGACATGAACTCTCGATTGAGCGCCATCGACGCCTTGAACCTCTCCGCATCACTCAAATGGGCCAGCGATTCTTCAAGGGCTCCTGCAAAGAGAGCTCCAGCGATGGCACTGGAGGTGGAAGGCGAAACGTTGTTCATGGCCGCAAGATAAGAACAGGCGTACCACTGTCAAGGCCGCGGCCTGCGAATCGATTGCGTGATTACACCCAATTCTCAGCGAATTCAGGGTCGCTCTACAGCTCAAGAGCCGAACTAGCGGAGACAGTGAATGGGTGGTTCACGAGAACTCCCCATGCAGCGATTGATTCACAACGTTCTGCCCCCTGCCGTGCTGGGCGCCGTTCTGGCGATGGTCTCTATCGGCGTGGTGGATGCCGTATCTCCTCAACAAGCATTTGAGCCCTCAGGCCGGCCAGCCATCAGCAGCCAAGTGTTTTGAGGCGTCAGCTTCAAGCCCACGAGAGGATGTCTCGTGGGATGAACCAATAGGACGTCAGCTGAAAGTTTTTGCCTAAGACGTAGGAGCGAAAAAAGTCGCGCAGATCGCTCCAGCCATTGCGATAGGAGCGCGGATACATCACGGTGCTGATCACAGAAAAGATCACCACATGCAAAAAGTTGGCAGCGGGGTGGTGGCCAAGCTGGAAGCCAAGCAAGCGAGCTTCGCTATTGACACTGAAATCCAACCGGAAATGCCCATGCAGCTTGTCGTGCAGCTCAGTGCATTCACCAATGCCCGGCATCCAGTTCTCGAGCAGCTGCACGTAGGGGTCAGGTCCTACATCCATCACCCAACACAAAACTCACGCCATTAGAGGCATGGGCCCACTGGCGTGATGTAGCTAATTCATCACTCCTGCTCGGCACACTCCACAACCGCCTCGATCAAGTTCGCGGTGGTTTGTTGCGTGAATCCATGGATGTCACGCACAGCAGCAGCCAAAGCATCCTTCATGGCTTCTGACATGCAGTCAGGCCGCAACGCCAGTTGCAACTTGCTCTGTTGCAACGGCTCAAGCTGCGTGACTTGAGCTTGGATCACCTCCCGCAGCAGGGCGCCGGCAGCTCAAACGGAGGTGGGAATGGCTTGTGGGTTGTTCATGGCTCAATGGTTGCGAGCCCACCCATGCCCGTCACCGGCCCAGCTGGTTCGGCTTTCACGGTTCGGTTGATGCCGCCAGAGCCCCACCAACCTTGAAGCCGATCAGCCACTGCCCTTAGAAGAGAAGAGCCATGAAGCCCAACCATGCTGCGAGCTGCCGCGATTAGTTGCGCCCTGGTTGCCGCACCGGCAAGCAGCCTGGCTGGACTCTCTGATTTCGATCAAACAGCCACGCTGGTGGCCACGGCGATCTGCATCGGAGTCCACACCGATGCCTCCTACAACCAAGCCTGGGATCAGGGCACGCCGGATGCGCGCGCGCGTGGGCTCACCGTGGATCGCATTGAAGCCGTGAAGGCGGAAAACGGCGAAGCCGCCATCCAGCAGCGCGCCAACGAAATGATCAGGGATCAGGGCTGCCGAGCCTTGATCCCTGATCAGGCCTATGCCGTCTTTGGGCCTTACAAACCCCTAAGCCCCAATTCGTTCCAGGGCTTTTACGACTGATCAACGACGAGCCGTAACGGTTTGGATCAGTCGCTTGCAACAGACGGCGCGCGATTCAACCTGAAATCACTCATTCCTTCCAAGGTGCCCATGGAGCGCCAACCTTCTGACATCCGGCAAACACTCTTTTTCAGCGCGAGCGCCATGGGTGTTGAAGCCATCGACGATTGCGAGCACATCTTTGCCAACGACCCCAGCGGCGCCATTGCCGGCCTTGGCGCCGCCGTGGTGAGCTGGTGCGTCATGGTGGAGCGCGCCCTCTGGATGATCTGAACCGCTCAGAGCCGCGCACTGGCGAAATCACAACGGGCCGCCGCAAACAACGCCACGTAGAGAAAAAAGGCGCCGTATGTGGTGTGCGCGTTGCTCACGATGAAGCGCTTAAGCAAGCTCACGCGTTAACAGGCAAAACACCAACGCATCGAGCTGATCATTGAGGGCTCCGATAGCGGCTTCTTGATCAGCCAAGCGGCAGCGAAGATCGTCAAGCGGCTCCGAACGCTCCAGCCCAACTGGAGGCCTGCCAGAAAACAACGGAATGACCTTGGCCATTGGTGCAGTGGTCCATGAATGGACTGACGTTGCCTGTAAGTGCTCACCAGGCCATGACTCAACTCAGCGCAAATCTTTCGGGCTGTGTCTGCTGGCCCAAAAGCGCCACAGAGAACCATGGCGCGGGACACCTATGGGCAATTTTGGTAGCAACGAATACCAAACAACCAGCATTAATACCGATAGACGCCTCCTTTTTCTTCGAATAATTTGATTGCCCCATGCCAATGGAGGCAGCTATGGCAACCATTCCAGCAATTGCTTGCGCCGCCACAGCTGCCGCCGGCTGGCTCTTGATGCTGGTTTACGCCCAGCACCACATCCTTCCCTAAACCCTCTATGCGCAGGTTTATGACTCAGGCTGCTGAATCAGAACCTCGCAATCATCGTTGGTTTTGATCTCCCATTCGACGCCATCGCGAACGGCTTCGAATTCAAAGAGTTCATCACCTTCCACATCCATCCCCGTTACCGCAAATCCCTGCTCCTCTAGAGGGGGCAGGCATTCGGTGATCGCGCCGCTGACCTGAGCCATGGCTGCTGTTGGTGTTGCCAAGACAGCACAAACAATCAGAAAGCTTTTCATTGCAACGTGAGCTCTGCCTTTGCTGTTTAGACAGCTGAGGCATAAGCCTTTAAAGGCTCCAGATTGATTCTTGATTGCCATTCCCTCGCCACCGAGCGAGCTATTGCGAAGGAATCGTGGGTTGATCTTGAAAATCAGGCTGTTTTTCCAAAACTTCTTGTTCCCAGCGCCCTGTCGTTGTGGCCATGATCGCTGCAGCAATGGCGAA
>JAAXIH010000181.1 GCA_012270465.1 Synechococcus sp. | reverse complement strand
TCAATCGCCTGCTGTTTTTCAGCACTGCTCAGCCGGCCATGCAAAAGGCCCACCTGCAAGTCAGGAAACACCTCATGCTGCAGGCGGCTGTGTTCATCGACAGCTGAACGCAAGTCCAACTTTTCGGATTCCTCCACCAGGGGCAACACCACATAGGCCTGGCGCCCTTCGTTGATTTGATCGCGAATGAGCTGATCCGCCTTGGGCCGCTGGGCTGAACTCAACACGGCGGTTTTGATCGGCTGCCGGCCAGGCGGCAAGGCATCAATCTGGCTGACATCCAAATCGCCGTGGATGGAGAGCGCCAAGGTGCGAGGGATCGGCGTTGCCGTCATCGTCAGCAAGTGCGGTTGCAAGCCTTTGCTGAGTAGGCGATTGCGCTGGCCCACACCAAAGCGGTGTTGTTCATCCACCACCACCAAGCCCAAGCGAGCGAAATCAACCGGGTCTTCCAGCACCGCATGGGTGCCCACCAGCATGTGCAACTGCCCATTGGCTAGGTCCTGCAGCAAAGCGCGGCGTTGCTTGGCCGGAGTGGAGCCGGTGAGCAACGCCACATTGACGTGCAGCTGCGGCATCCACTCGCAGAGCTTGGCGTAGTGCTGCTGGGCCAGCACCTCAGTGGGCGCCATGAAAGCGCCCTGCAGCCCCGCATCAATGGCGGCTAAGAGCGCAGCGATCGCCACCACTGTCTTGCCGCTGCCCACATCCCCTTGCACCAGCCGGGCCATGGGCTTGGGCTGCCCCATGTCGGAGAGCAGTTCTTTCAGCACCCGCTCTTGAGCATCGGTGAAGCGGAAGGGCAGCAAGGCTCGAAACGCCTTGAGCCGTTCACCAACGGCCGCCGCTGGCAGCGCTGGGGCCTGGCGCTGGCGGTACTGCAAGCGCCGCTGGGCCAGGTTCAATTGCAGCAGCAAAAATTCGTCGAACACCAGGCGCCGCCGGCAGGCATCGAGATCCTCACGATTCGTGGGTTGATGGATGCCGCTGCGCGCATCGGCCTTGGCTACCAACTTGAGCCGTTGCCGCCATGGCTCTGGCAAGGGATCAGGCCCTGGGCGGACCGCTTTTAAAGCAGCCGCAACAGCCTGCCGGAGCCGTTCAGCTGTTAACCCCTCAGTGAGGGCGTAGATGGGAACCAGTCGGCCGATTTCAGGGGATTGCACCTTGCTGGCCGGGCCTTCCAACACCTCTAAGAGGGGATCGTGCAGGCTGATGCCAAAACGATTTTCTTTCACCAAGCCACTGGCCGCAATCGTGGCGCCAGGGGGATACAGGCGCTGCTGTTGATGCAGCCAGCCCGAGGAGGTGAAACGCTTCCCCGCCATGAACTTGCTGATGCGCAGCCGGCCGCTGGGGTCTTGCAACTGCAATTCCAAGATCGACAGGTTGGGATTTTTGGGGCTGGCGAAGGCATGCACCCGCCGCACCGTGGCAACGACCGTGGCGGTTTCCCCTGGAACCAAGGCTTGGATCCGCACCAGGCGCGAATAGTCGACGTAATCGCGCGGGTAGTAGCCGATCAAATCCTCCAGGGTGAACAGGCCCAACTGCGCCAGCCGACTCGCCAGCTTGGGGCCAATGCCCTTGAGCTCTGACAGCGGCAGATCAGCGGTGCTGCGGCCAGCTCCAGTTGCGGTCGTTGACTCTGTGAGGCGCAGCCGCGGTGGGGAGAGAGGTGCCGGCGGATCCAACTGCCGCCGCAATTGATGCAAGTGCTGACGCAGCTGCGTCACCAGATAACGGCGCTGGGCGGCGGAAGCCTCGGAATAACGGGAAAACTGGGCTGCAAAAGGCGCCAGCTCTTGGCACTGCTTCGCCGGCAGCTGCGCGGAGGGGGACCGGCATTGCTGCGTCAGGAAGACGCTGAAGCGCGACCTCTGACCCTGCAGATCTTGGAAACCCGAATCCGCTTCCAGGCTGAGGCTGCGCTGCAGCTGACGCAGCCAGCGATCCAGCTCCGCATTCAGCGGAGCTGGGCTCAGATCTGGGGTTGCACGGTGGGGTTGTTGTCCTGCGACCACAGCTGTTGCGCCTGCAGAACGGCGAGCCGTTGCTGCCAGTGCTGAATGCGACGCTCCATTTTGCGCAGATTGCCGTCGAGCTTGTGCAGTGCATTGCGCAGGTCGCGCAAGTGGGGCAACGCGTGCTCCAGTTCCGAAACACGAATGAGCAGCCCATTGAGCTGCAACTCACCGCTGGCTAAGGCATCGGGCATCGGCAGTCGCACCGTCAACACGTTGGGTGCTCCGCCCTGTTGCTCCACCTGCCCAGCTAAGGAGGCATCCAGCAAGGTCAGCGGCATCAAGCTTTTGCACAGGCCACTGCGCAGCAGCTCCACGTTGATGGCATGGCTGAGGTTGCGCAATCGCCGCTGCAAGGCCTGATCCCAAACCCCAAGCCACAGCCTCAGCTGCTGCGGATCACGGGGCAAGGGGAACGGGCCAGAGACCGCTGCTTCAGACGGCATGGATGACCCCATCAGGCTGCTGGTGGCCATCTGCCGCAACCAGTTCAGGGCCTGCTCGTGATCCAGAGAGTGATCAGAGGCCTCCTGATCCACCAAGCCCGCGGGTTCAGACGAGAGCGTTGAGCAGAACTGGGCTGGATCGAAGTTGCCCAACAGCGAAGGCGACTCAAGGCTGAATTGCAGCCCAGCTCCAGGGTCTGGCTCAGCAGAAGCCTCCAGAGGCTCAGCTCCAACATCGGAAGGAGGCTCCTCAGAGTCGGCGTCAGCCAGGTCATCAGCGCTGAGCAGGCGGCTGCCGAGTTGCGCAAGTTGCTCAACCGTGAGCAGCGAACTGCAGCGCTGTGTGAGATGCAGCAGGCGATCCCGCATCACCTGGCGCTGGCCTTCAGCCATGGCGTTGAAGGCCTCGGGCTGGAGCTTGGTGCAGAGGTGAAAGACCGCCTGCAACAGCTGGTGCGGCAACTCGTGGCGGAGTTGCTCGAGATAGTCCTGCACCAAGCTGTAGAGCTTGATGGCAGCCCGTTCACTGAGGGCATCCAGCGCGTCGAGTTCTCGACGCGCCTGTTCAGCGGTTGCCCCCTGCGAGGAGTTCAAGCAGTCATGGCGGCCACTTCTGCCGCGAAGTCCTCTTCCTTCACCTCAATGCCTTCACCCAGGGTGTAGCGGGTGAAGCGACGCACCTGGATGTTTTCGCCGATCTTGCCGGCGAGCTGCTTGACCATGTCAGCAACCGACAGGGAGCTGTCTTTGATGAAGGGTTGCTCCAGCAGAGCCAGTTCCTTGAGGCGCTTGTTAACGCGGCCCTCAACGATCTTGGCCTTCATGGCTTCAGGCTTGTTGCCCAGGTCGTCGCGACCCATTTCGATGCTGGTTTCACGCTCTTTGACATCAGCAGGGATGTCATCGGTGGTGACGAACTCAACGTTGGGGCAAGCCGCGATCTGCATGGCCACGTTGCGCACCAGCTCTTGGAACGCATCGCCGCGGGCCACGAAATCGGTTTCGCAGTTGACCTCCACCAAAACGCCCACGCGGGCACCGGTGTGGATGTAGCTGCCAACGGCGCCTTCAGCCGCGGTGCGACCAGCTTTCTTTTCAGCCGAGGCGATGCCCTTCTGGCGCAGCCACTCGGTGGCCTTGGTGAGATCGCCAGAGGTCTCTTTGAGAGCCTTCTTGCAGTCCATCATCCCCGCACCGGTTTGGTCGCGGAGCTCCTTGACGAGCTTGGCGGAAATCTCGGCCATGACGGGGTGCGGGGAAGTGAAAAGCGGGGGGGAGTGTAAACAGCGGGGGGAGGGCCTTAGCCCTCATCCCCCTGGTCGTTGGAGCCGTGGCGACCTTCGTTGATGGCGTCAGCCAAACGACCGATGATCAGCTGCACCGAACGCACAGCGTCGTCGTTGCAGGGGATCGGCACGTCGCAGAGGTCGGGATCGCAGTTGGTATCCAGCATCGACACCACGGGGATGTCGAGCTTCTGGCATTCCAGAACGGCGTTGTATTCGCGTTTCTGGTCGATCAGCACCACCACATCGGGCAGGCGGCGCATGTTCTTCAGACCGCCGAGGTACTTCTGCAGGCGATCCAGCTCGCGGCGCAGAACGGAGGCTTCCTTCTTGGGACGCATCGCGATTGCACCTGAGCTCTCCATGCGCTCGAGGTCTTTGAGGCGCTCGATACGGGCGCGCATGGTGCTCCAGTTGGTGAGCATGCCGCCCAACCAACGCTGGTTCACATAGCTGGCGCCACAACGGCTGGCCTCGAGGGCCACCACCTCAGCGGCTTGCTTTTTAGTGCCGACGAAGAGGAAGCGCTTGCCGCTGCGAGCAGCACTACGCACCCACTTGTAGGCGTTGTTCATGCAGACGGCGGTCTGCACCAAATCGATGATGTGAACGCCGTTGCGAGCGCAGTGGATGTACCGCTGCATCTTCGGATTCCAGCGGCGGGTTTGGTGCCCAAAGTGAGCACCGGCCTCCATCATTTCGGAGAGCGTGACAACTGCCATGTTGTTGGGGTTTCGGGTTGGCCACCACCCGCCAGGGAGGACGGCCCAAATCGGCCAATGTCCTCACCCGAAACGTGCGGGTGTGCGGTGTTGAAGGGACGTCCCAACCTATCAGGCCGTGTCCTGGCCTGGGTTCAGGCGATTCCGGCGGCTTGCGCTTCGCGCTGCATGGCCACAACGCTGATGCGATTGAGCGGCAAGCGCAGCAGCTCCATGGCCACGCCAGGGTGACCGCGGCGGATCAACCAGGCCAGCACAGGCCGCAAACTGCGCTCATTCAGCAAGCCGCCCAAGGTGAGCAGCTCCCAGAGCAGCCGGTGCCAAATGGTGAATTGAATGATGAAGCGCACCCGGCGGGTGGGGTGCTTTCGGTAAAACACCAAGCCCATCTTGGCCCGCTCACGCTCTTTGCGAACCAGCTCGGGAACCTGCTCCAAGTTGAGCGGCGGATGCCAGTGATATCCAGCGGCCTCAGGGCATCGCACCAAACGCACGCCCATGCGGCGAAGCCGCTCACCGAGTTCAAGGTCTTCCCAGCCATAGAGCTGGAAGGAGGGGTCGAACAGTCCCGATTCCTGCAGCACCGTCTTATCGATGGCCACATTGCCGGTGGCGAAATAGGCCCACGAGAGATCGCTGAGTTTGTGGGGTTCGCTCTCGGGTGATTCGAAGTTGTGGGTATTGATCACCGCCCCATAGGTGAAACAGAGGCGGTTGCCATCCCGCTGCCAGGCCTGGCGCAGCGAGCGCAAGTGATGCCGCAAAAAGTCAGGCACCACCACCAAATCACTATCGATAAAGATGATCACCTCGCCCTGGGCGTGATCAACGCCAAGGTTGCGGCCGATGGCGGGGCCGCCATGTTCCTGGCAGATCAAGCGGACATGGGGCAGTGCTGCTGCCTCCCGTTGAATCCACTCGACCGTGCCGTCGGTGGAGCCGTCATCCACCAAGACCACCTCAAACGAATCACCGGGATCCAGGGGCCGCTGGGCTTCTAGGGCCCTGAGGCACTGCTGCAGGATCGGCAGGCGGTTGTAGGTGGGAATAACAACGCTGACGAGCACAGCTGAATCCAAGGTGCTCCCATGATCGCTGATGCGTTCAGCGGGCATGGAAGGCCAACAATAAAAAGCCCTGATCAACCAAGGGCTGATCAGGGTTGGTGATGAATTTGGGTTGAGTCAGCGAACCGAATCAGTCAGCAGCGCCACCGTTGTTGGCTGTGCCAGTCACGCCGTTACCAGCGCCTTCACCGCGACCATCACCACGCAGCTTGCGCTTTTTGAACTTACGGGCGTAGGCGCGGTTGCGTTCTTGCTTCTCGCGTTTCAGGTTGCGGCGCTTGGCCATAAATCGATCAAGCCTGGAAAATCTCCTCTCACCTTACCCGGCGGGCAACGAAGCCACCGTGTTCTCAATCAGGCGGCCGTCTTCCATGGCCAAGAGGCGATCGGCCAAATCAAGAATGCGAGGGTCATGGGTCACCATCAGCACACCGCAGCCCTGCTCACGAGCCAGCCGCTGCAACAGCTCGACGATTTCACGACCCGTACGGCCATCCAGGGCTGCGGTGGGTTCATCGGCCAACAGCAGGCGGGGGCGGGCCGCTAAGGCGCGGGCGATGGCCACCCGTTGTTTTTGCCCGCCCGAGAGATCGTGGGGCACTTTGCTGAGCTGATCACCCAAACCCACAGCGCGAAGCCATTCGCGGGCTTGGCCGCGCCGCTGCCCATAGCTGAGGCCGGGCAGTAGATCAGCGCCCATCTGTACGTTCTGCTCAGCGGTGAGGCAACGCAGGAGGTTGTGCCCCTGAAAAATCATGCCGATGCGTTGGCGCAGACGCCGCCGCTCACCCCGGCCAGCCTGAGCCAGGGGGACCCCCAGCACCTGCAACTGCCCGTGTTGCAAGCTGCGCAATGCCCCCACCAGGGTGAGCAGTGTTGTTTTGCCGCAACCCGATGGGCCCGTTAGCAACACCACTTCGCCTGGATCCACGCGGAAGTTGATGTCTTGCAGCACCTGACGGCGCATCGAGCCGGTGCCGTAGCTGTGGCTGACGTTCTCAGCAACGATCGGCGCTGGATCGGCCATCAGAAGATCTCAGCGGGATCGGCGTCAGCCAATTTGCGCATCGCCACCAAGGCCGAGCCCAGACACATCACCAAAATCATGGTGAACACCAACACCGCCCGCTGCAGCGACATGCCAACAGGCAGTTGGGTGGAGCCGCGAATCAAGGCGTAAAGCCCCTCTCCAGCGGCGTAGGCCGGTAGATAGCCCACCAAGGCCAACATCAAACCTTCACGAACCACCACAGCGAGCAGATCCCTGAGGGGATAGCCCATGGCCATCAACGTGGCGTACTCAGGCAGATGGTCGCTGACATCGCCGTAGAGGATCTGATAAACGATCACGCAGCCCACCACAAAGCCCATCGCAGCGCCGAGGCTGAAGATGAAACCGATGGCGGTGCTGCTGCGCCAGTAGTTCTTCTCGAACTCAATAAAAGCGTTCTTGCTGAAGACGCTCACATCGTTGGGGAGCCAAGCCCTGAGCCGCTCAGCCACAGCTTCAGGGTCGGCGCCCTCGCGCAGGCGAATCAAACCCAGCTCAATGCTGCCGCGGGCTGCCGAAGGCAGCAGCGAGCGGAAGGTTTCGCGGCTGGTGATCAAGTTGCCATCAGCACCAAACGATGGGCCCAGCTCCACCAAACCCGAGACCCGCACCCGCTGACCGGCCACTTCACTTTCCACCACCTGGCCAGCCTTGAAACGCTCAGCCACAGGGCCGAATTCAGGCCTTGAGCGCGAATCAAACAACACCCGGCCTTTCTGCCTGAGGCTGGCCGATTGGTCAGCCACCGTCGAATCAACAAACAAGGAATCATCCGGCTCAAAGCCAAGAGCCAACAGGGAGCGTGTGGAACGGGTCTCGGGATTGCGCCAGAGCACAAAATTCCAATGCACCGGGCTGACGCTCTCAACCTCAGGCTCAGCCATGGTTTGAATCAGCCGCCGCTCGGGAAAGCCGGCCATGCTGATCGAGCTCATCGAGCGCGGGCTCATCAACACCAGGTCGGCATCAAATAGCCGATGGATCGTGACGCTGGCATCAAAGAGGCCATCACGAAAACCCAGCTGCATGAACATCAAGATGCCGGCAAAGCTGATGCCAGCCAGAGCAATCAGCAGCCGCACCGGTTGACGGCTCAGCAGCAACCAAGCCAGCGGAACGCCGCGCCGGCGCCAAAGCGCTCGGATCATGGCTGCAGCCGACCAATCAGTTTCAAACCCGTGAGCTGGCGAACCCGCCGCGCATCGGCAGGGTCAAGGGAGACATGCACCTCCACAACCCGGGCATCGGTGTCAGCGGTGGGATCGGTGCTGAGCACATCGCGCTGCTGAACCAACGGATCAATGCGCCGCACCCGGCCTTGAAGCTCGCCATCAAAACCGCCGTTCTCGCTTTGCAAGAGAACGCGCTGGCCAACACGCACCCGGCCGATATCGCTCTCATAGACCTCCAACACCGCTTCCATCTGATCGCTGCGGCCGATGGAGAGCACCCCATCAGACCCCGGTCGCTCACCGGGGCGGGCGAAGATTTCCAGCACCGTGCCGCTGAAAGGGGCCACCAGCTCACCATCGGGAAGCTTGATGCGCCGGCGCTGCAACTCAGCTTTGGCCTTGCGCAGCTCCTGCTGCACGGTGAGCAATTTGATTTTGCGAACGTCCAGCGTTTCGGCTGAGATCGCGCCGCTTTGAAGCAACCGCTCGTAGCGCTGCACCTCCCGCTGCAACAGGGCCTGACGTTGCTCCAGCGAAGCGATCGTGGCTTTAGCCACTTCAAAGTCAGCCAGCTGATCAGGGTGGGTGTCGAACCGCGCCAACACCTGACCCGCCTCAACGCGGTCGCCCTCTTCCACCAGCAAGGTTTCAACGCGCGGGGATGCACCCATCGCACCGGAGGGGGCATCGAGCCGGCGCACGTTTCCAGCTGGGTTTAGGCGGCCAAGGGCAGACACGCCCCGCGGTTGTGGTTTCTCAACGCTGAGCGGAGCAGCCATGGGCTCCGGTTGTGGACGCGAGCGCCAACTCCAAATCGAAAGAGCAGCAACGGTTCCAAGTGCGGCCGCCAGAACCACCAAGCCACGACGACCGCTGACAGGAGGCACCAAGGTCACGGATCGCAGGGCTGAGGTGGATCGTCGAAGAGCAGATTCTGGATGTAGTTGTCGGCCCACTGTGGATCGAAGGCCACTTCAAGAACGCGTCTGGTCTTGTCGTTCCGCCGCTGTTGGGCGCAGTAATGCTGTTGCTGCTGCCAGCGCTGTTGCACGGCAGTACTCCCAGCAGGTTCCGGGGTTGCTGCAGCAACCGCCTGCAGAAAGATGCGGTGAAAGGCCAGTAAATCCGCCTCGAACCAAGCCTCTTCCTCAGCGTTGATCAGGCGGGCAAACAACACCTGCTTCGAGAAGATGGACCCCCAAGCCGGCACGTCTCGGCGCTCTTTGTAGGGATGCTGAGGCAACTGCTCCAACGCCTCAACCAGCGTTGGAGACAAGCACTCCCCCGTGGGAGAGAGATCAACAATCGCCGCTGAAACGCCGGCAGGACCAGCCACAACATCAGCGCCAAACAGCGGCAGGTTGTAACGGGGGTCTGGAAACAGCACGCAGTGGAGGATGTCCAAACGGGCCCCCACCTGGGCTGTTTCCAGGTGCATCTTGCGCAAGCCAGGGCAGCACTTGAGCTCGTTATCAATGGCCATGGCATCGCCTTCCAGCTCGCCACGGATCTCGGCCAGCCCCGGGGGCAACTCCAGTGGTTGCAGGTCAATAAGCTCCTGCCAGGCACCCCTGAGGCCCGAGGCGATGACCGGGATCAGGGGATGAAAAGCGCGCAAGCAGGCGGCCAATGGAGCAGCCCAACACCCTAAAGGGCGCAGACCCAAGGCAGGATCGCCATAGTGAGGAGATCCGCTGCCTTGATGCGTTGGATCAGCCCGCAGGGCTTGGCTACTCCATCCCACACACCACCGCACTGAGCAACGGTCTGCCTTTGACCCTGCTGCCGGTACCCGATTCGCCCGTTGCCTGTCTTCAGTTCTGGTGTCGCGCCGGCAGTGCCGTTGAGCAGAGCCAGGAGCACGGCATGGCCCATTTCCTGGAACACATGGTGTTCAAAGGCAATGAACAACTCCCCGCCGGTGCCTTCGATTGGCAGGTGGAGGCCCACGGCGGGATCAGCAACGCCGCCACCGGATTTGATGACGTGCACTACCACCTGCTGATGCCCAAGGAGGCATTGCCGCTGGCCTGTGAGTTGTTGCCGCAACTGGTGCTCAAGCCGGAAATCAGGTCCGACGATTTTGTGCTCGAGCGGCAGGTCGTCCTGGAGGAGTTGGCCCAAAGCGAAGATCAACCCGAGGAGCAAGCCTTCCAACAACTGCTCTCGCTGGCCTGCGGCGAGCACGCCTATGGCAGGCCAATCCTGGGCAACCGCAAGCAATTGCTGCAGCAAACGCCTGAGCAGATGCAGGCCTTTCAGCGACGTCACTACTGCGCTGAATCCTGTGCTGTCAGCCTCAGTGGCGGTTTTGAGCTCGGCCAAGTTCAAAACCTGCTCGAAGCGAGCCCGTTGGCTGAGCTGCCAAGCAGCACAGGGGCCGAGCCCGATCGACCTGCTCTCAGAGTTCAGCCGGGCCTGCATTCGCTCGAGCTGCCTCGGCTGGAGTCGGCGCGGCTATTGATGCTTTGGCCGGCGCCACCAGCCCATGACCTAACGGCTTTAAGCGGCACCGATCTGCTCACCACTGTTCTGGCCGAAGGACGCAGTAGCCGCTTGGTGCGGGATCTACGCGAGGAAAAGCAGCTGGTGGAATCCATCGATGTGGATTTGCACAGCCTGGAGCAGGGCAGCTTGGTGATCCTCGAAGCGATCTGCCCCAGCGAACGGCTTGAGGAGGTCCATCACCACGTCAGCGAGATCCTGCGCAACTTGCAGCAGCAAGCTCTCGAACACACTGAGTTCAAACGCGCCCAGCGCTTGCTTGACCATGGGCACCGTTTTGCCATGGAGGGGGCGGGATCGCTGGCCCAACACCTCGGGCAAGCCACCTTGATGAAGCGACTGGAGCCGCTGGAAGAACCGCTGAGCCGCTGGCATCAGTGGCAGCGGGACGACCTGCAACAAGTGGCCCGCACCTTGGATCCCGATCTGGCCTGCACCCTGCTGGTGACGCCGAAATGAGCGCAACACTGCGTTGGCTCGAACCCGGTTTCGGCGATGTCATGGCAGCTCGCTTGGTCTTGCCCCTGGGCAGTGCGGCTGATCCCGCCGGGCAAGCCGGACTGCACCAGCTCTTGGCTGGATCCCTAACCCGCGGTTGCGGTAGCCGCGATGCCCGCTCCTTTGCCGAATGGATTGAGAACCTGGGGGCCAGCCTGCGCTGTGAAGCCGGCGACGACCATCTGCAAATCGTGCTGAAAGGGGTCGGTAGCGATCGCCATGTGCTGCTGCCCCAACTGCTGGAGATGGTGGAGCAACCCAGCGCCAGCCCCGACCAGATCGAGCTGGAACGGGCCCTCAACCTGCAAACCCTGCAACGGCTGGAGGAAGACCCCTTTAGCCGCGCCCAGGATCGCTTGCGCAGCTTGATGTTTGCCGATGGCCCCTACGGCCATGACCCTTTGGGAACACCCCAATCGCTGCAGCAACTCAGCAGCGATGACGTCACCCTTCAGCGGCCGCGGCTCACCAGTCGACAAGCGGTTCTGGTAGTGAGTGCGGCTCCTGATCAAGCCTTGGAAGCCAGCCTGCAGCAACGTCTAGCGGGCTTTGATCACACCAGCGCCGAGGCGCCAACGCCATGGGCCCAAGCCGAGATGGGCTGGAGCGCGGATCCCCTCGACACTGAGCAAACCGTGCTGATGCTGGGCTTTCGCAGTTTGCCCATTCAGCATCCAGACGCCTTGGGTCTGCGGCTGCTGCAGGTGCACCTTGGCTTAGGCATGAGTTGCCGTCTGTTTCTGCGACTTCGCGAGGAGCTGGGGCTTGTGTATGACGTCGGCGCCGAATTGGCGATGCGCCGGTTCGACTCACCCTTCCTTTGGCATCTCTCGACCAGTGCTGATCAAGCGGCAAGCGCCCTGGAAGCCTTGCTGGATGAATGGCAACGGCTACTCGATGAACCGTTGGCTGAACAGCAACTCGCGTTAGCGAAGGCGAAATTGCGGGGCCAAGAAGCCATGGGCCGGCAAACCGGGGCCCAGCGGGCAGAACGCCAAGCGTTTTGCCTGGGCTATGGCCTGCCCACTGATTTCCATGCTCAAGCCATGAAGCAGTTGGAGAGCATCACGCCGATGCAGTTGCAGCAGGTGGCGCAACGCTGGTTGAAGCAACCCTGCCTCAGTGGCAGTGGTCCGGCGACCAGCCTGCACAAGGTTGAGCAGCTATGGCAGCGGCGGCTCAATCGCTGCCCGACTCCTGCAGGGCACTAAGGGGCACAACAAAACTGCCGCGGCGAAAGCGCACGCCGCGTTGATCCTTGGGCAGCAAGGAGATCACTTCCCCCTCCTCCCCGGGACTGACCAGATCACCAGGCCGCAGCATTGGCATGGCATCAGCTGTCTTCAAATAGGGCTGTGGTTCCAACAACACCACGCTGGCGCCAACAGGACATGCACTTGCAGCTGGCTCAGACACCGTTGTTGGACTGGGGAACGTGTTGCAGGATGACAGCCAGAGAGACCAAGAGCAGCGGTGCGGGCCCTGTTGAACTGGAGTGGTGCCCTGGCCGGCCTGCTGCTGCTGATCACTGGAGGACTGCTGCAACCAGCCTGGCTGCAGTGGAGTGAGGCCACGGGATTGCACAGCATCAATTTGGGTGTCACCGCGCAGCTCCCAGCTCTATTGCTGACAGCGCTGATCTGCGGTCCGCGCCCTGCCTTCATGGCGGCGATCGCCTACCTCGCCCTCGGCCTCAGCGGGGTGTTGATGGTGTTCCACAGCGGTGGCGGCTTGAGCTACCTGCAGCTGCCTGCCTTTGGCTACATCGCTGGCTTCTTACCAGCCGCTTGGCTCTGCGGCCGGCTCGCCCAACGCGATGACGTTGATCAACTCGAGAACTTGATGGCCATCGCGCTGCTGGGCGTGCTCACCGTTCAGCTCTGCGGCGGCCTCAATCTGGTGGTGGGGCATTGGGCGGGTCGTTGGGCGGACCCGTTGCCGCAACTGCTGCTCAGTTATGGATTGCTGCCCCTGGGAGGCCAGATCTTGCTCTGCGCCGTGGTGGCTGTGGTGAGCCGGCTGTTGCGCCCACTGCTCACGGTGAATCACTGAGCCATGGCTGGCAAACGTTTCTGGATCCTGTTGAGTGCCGCTGGGCTGTTGCTGCTGGATCAGCTCAGCAAGCAATGGTGGCTGCAGAACCTCCAGCCCGGGGTCAGCCACCGCTGGATTCCAGGGCTGTTGAATCTGAGGCTGGTTTGGAATGACGGCGCCGCCTTCAGCCTGTTTCGCAATGGGTCGCTGTGGCTGGGCTGGATCAGCCTGCTAGTGAGCATTGGTTTGCTGATCTGGATCTGGCGCCGAGGGCGGATCTGGTCGCGTTGGCAAGCCGCTGCGGCCGCATTGCTCTTGGCCGGAAGCGTGGGCAATGGCATCGATCGCTGGCGCTATGGAGCTGTGATTGATGGCCTTGAACTGGTGCCGATCTCCTTTCCCGTCTTCAATTTGGCCGACGTTGCCATCAACTTGGCCGTGCTGTGTTTGTTGATTGAAGCCATCCGCCAGCGATGAGCCCGTCGCTACGCCTCCACATCAGCGGTCAACCAAGCAGGGAGATCCAGCTGTTGGGCCAGGTGTACCGGCTCGGGCGCGATCCCGATGCCGAGATCGTGATCCAGCACCCCGCCATCAGCAAGCGCCACGCTTTGCTGGAGCGCCGCCATGGCCAGTGGCAGCTCAAGGATCAAGGCTCCACCAACGGATTGAGCTGGAAGGGGCGTTCCGTGCAGCTGTTGGCCTTGCGCGATGGTGATCGCATCCGCCTGGGTCCGGAGGCTGATCCATCGCTGCCGGAGCTGGAATTCCTCGACTCCAGCACCGGGCCTCAGCTCGGCCGCTGGCACAAAGCACTCAGTTCCGGTCTGTTGAGCCTCGCCGGTGCTGGCCTGATGCTGCTTGGCTTCGGGGCCATCAGCGTGCCGGTGCGCGGCAGTTTGGCTCCCGTGCGCGGGCCCTTGGTGCTCTACGACCGCAGCGGCGCACCGATCAACAGCGGTTTCGATACGAACCACCGCGAGAAGGCTTCGGTTGCTGAGTTCGCGCCATCGCTGCGGGCCGCGTTGCTCTCCAGCGAAGACACCCGTTTCTGGTGGCATCCAGGGGTGGATCCCATCGGCATCACCCGTGCCCTGCTCGTCAACATCGCTGGCGGCCAAGTGCTGGAGGGCGGCAGCACCCTCACCCAACAACTGGCCCGCAGCCTCTATCCCAATGAAGTGGGAGAAGGTGACACGCTCCAGCGCAAATGGAATGAACTGCTGGTGGCGTTGCAATTGGAAGCGCGCTTCAGCAAACAAGCGCTGCTCTTGAGCTATCTCAATCGGGTCTATCTCGGTGTTGGCTGGGGGTTTGAAGATGCCTCGCGGGCCTACTTCAACCAATCGGCCAGCACGTTGAGCTTGCCGCAGGCGGCACTGCTGGTGGGGCTGTTGCCATCACCCAATGGCCACGACCCCTGCCGCTATCCAGAGGCAGCGCTGGCGGCACGCAATGGTGTGCTCAACAAGATGGTGCGCGAGGGGCGCCTCTCAGCCGATCAAGGACGCATCGCCCGGCGAACTCCGATTCAACTGGCTCCTGAGGCCTGTACCGGTGTCGCCCGCAGACCAGCTCCCTTCTACAGCGATCAAGTGGAGCGCGATCTCCAGAAGCTGGTGGGCAGCGATGTAGCCGCTGAGGGGAATTTCATTGTGGAAACCCATCTCGACCCAACGCTGCAGGAGGTGGTTGAGGTGAGCCTGCAGCGGTTTCTGCAAGCCAACAGCGCAAGCGGAATCAACGAAGGTGCCGTAGTGGTGCTCGATAGCCGCAACGGCGGAATCCTCAGCCTGGTGGGCGGCCGCAACTACAGCACCAGCCAATACAACCGCGCCAGCCAAGCCCAACGGCAGCCCGGCAGCGCGTTCAAACTCTTCCCCTATCTGGTGGCGATTGATCGAGGCGTGAGGCCAACAACACCTGTCCCGGCATCGCCAATCGCGTGGGGAGGCCTGCGTTACAGCCAAGGTTGTCGCGGCAGCGGCAACCTGCAGCAGTCTTTTGCCTCCAGCGACAACTGTGCGGCCTTGCATCTGGCCCGCCGCTACAGCCTCGATGCGGTGGTTCGCAAAGCACGCGACTTCGGCATCACGACCCCGATGGCCGCGGTGCCGGGTTTGGTGCTTGGGCAATCAGAAACACTGTTGATGGAGCTCACGGCGGCCTATGCGGCCGTGGCCAATGGGGGCATCTGGACATCACCGAGCACGATTCGCCGACTGACGGATACAGAAACCTGTCCGCTTGATCCCAGCGACTGCACGCAACGCTCACTCGCCAGCCAACGCAGCCGCCGGGTCATGCCCACCGATCAAGCCTTGGTGATGCAAACACTGCTGCGATCGGTGATCCAATCGGGCACAGGTCGTGCGGCCTCCCTGGGGGGCCAGGAGGGAGGAAAAACTGGAACGACGAATCAAGGTCGTGATTTGACCTTCATTGGCTACGAACCCAAGCGTCATTGGGTGATGGGCGTTTGGCTGGGCAATGACGACAACAGCCCCACCGGTCAAACCAGCGCTGTGGCTGCTGGTCTGTGGCGCGACATCATGCAGACGGCAGGCCAAGGCAGCGCCGATGCGGAGGGACGGCCATGAAGCGCACACGGCTGTGGCTGATCCTTGGCGGCCTGCTCGTGGTTGTTGTGGTGCTGTCGATCGTGATGCAGGCGATCAACAGCTTGATTTGGCAGTTGAGCTACTGGCTTCCGGGATGGCTCGTGGGGCCGATCCTGTTGTTGCTGGTTGGCGCCTTGGTGTTGGCCTTGCTGCCCCTGGTGGAGCCATTGATCCGCGGCAAGCGCGGTCAAACCAAGCCAGGGCAACCCGCGCCACCGAGTAACCGCCAGGAAGCGGCCCGCCGCAACCTCGACTCCATCGATCAGCAACTGGCGCAACTCAGCGATGACGTGGCGCGCCAAGCCCTGCAACAACAGCGCCAGCAGGTGCAGGAGTCGTTGGAACGGGGTGATTTCCGCGTTGTGGTCTTTGGCAGCGGCTCCAGCGGCAAGACCTCGCTGATTCGTGCGCTGCTCAATGACCAGGTGGGCTCGGTGGGAGCAGCGATGGGATCCACCACCAGCACCAACAGCTACCGCCTGCGGTTGGCCGGGCTCGGGCGCTCGATCCAGTTGCGCGACACCCCAGGAATCCTCGAGGCCGGTGAGCAGGGCAGCAACCGTGAACGGGATGCCCGATCAGAAGCGGTGCTGGCCGATTTGATTCTGTTTGTGGTCGATGGGGATCTGCGCAGCAGCGAATTCAGCGTGCTGCGCAGCCTTGCCGAGGTGGGCAAACGCACCTTGCTGGTGCTCAACAAATGCGACCTGCGCGGCGAAACCGAGGAACAACGGCTGCTGCAGTTGTTGCGGCGCCGGTGCACAGGGCTTGTCGACGTGCAAGACGTGGTCAGTGCCAGCGCAGCCCCGCAAAGCGTTCCCAGGCCTGGAGAGCGCCCATGGCAACCTCCGGCAGAAATTGAACGCTTGCTGCGGCGTTTGGCGGCGGTGCTGCGCGCTGATGGTGAAGAGCTCCTCGCCGACAACATCCTTCTGCAAAGCAGCCGGTTGGCCGAAACCTCACAGGGCTTGCTGGATCGTCAACGGGGCTTGCAGGCGATGGCCGTGGTGGAGCGCTACGGCTGGATCGGCGCTGGCGTCATCGCTGTCACGCCATTACCTGGCGTTGACCTTCTGGCCACAGCTGCCGTCAACGCGCAAATGGTGGTGGAAATTGCGCAGGTGTATGGCGTCAGCATCAGCCGCGAGCAAGGGCAGCAATTGGCCCTCTCGCTCGGACGCACCTTGGCCAGCTTGGGGGTGGTCAAAGGGGGAGCCAGCCTGCTGGGGGCCGCCCTCAGCAGCCAATTGCCCACATTGATTGCCGGCAAGGCCATTCAGGCGGTCACCGCTGCCTGGCTTACAAGACTGGCTGGCAAAAGCTTCATCACCTACTTCAGCCAGCAGCAAACCTGGGGGGATGGCGGCATCGGCGAGGTTGTGCGTCGTCAATACGACTTGGACCGACGCGACCTCGATCTCAGCCGTTTTCTGGAGCAGGCTCTAGCGAAGGTGGTGGAGCCGCTGCGCCGGGGACGGCGCCTGCCGCCGCAAAGGCCTCAGGCGGTGGTGGACGCAGTGGACCTTGACGATCCAGGACCATCACCAGGGCCAAATACGCCAAGGCCAAGAGCACCGAGATAACGCCGGTCGCGATGGCGACCCAGCGGCCGCGGGGGGAAGACTCGCTCATGGGGCTTGGAGCACCGCAGCAATCTGCTGCAATTCGCGCTCACCTGTGAATGGATTGCCCAGCACAGCCTTAAGCAGCGGCTGGCCGTTCAAGTGGGGTTTCGAGAGCCAAAGCTGCTGATCAAGCAAGGCTTGGTGGACGCGATCGCGCCAGTTCAAAGCCTCCTCTCCAACCAGTGAGCTGTGCTGGAAGCTCAGCAGATGCAGATCACCGGGGAGCAGGGTGAGCGGCAGCGGATCGAGCAACCCCGCCAAACGCTCACGGCGTTCGAGAGCAGCGGAAATCACCGCATCAATGCCTTCAAGGCCCAGATGCTGCAACCCCAGCCAGAGCTTCAACACCTCGGCTCCGCGGGTGCCCTGCAACCCCAAATCGCCCCCTTGGGGACTTGCTGTCTCCTCCATGTAGGGCAGAGATGTGGAGAAGGTGGCCGCGAGGTGCTCGCCCTGGCGAACCAGCAACACCGAGGAGGGTTTGCTGATGCCCAAAAGCTTCTGGGGATTGAGGCACACCGAATCGGCCAGCTCCAGACCAGCCACACGCCAGCGGTGCTGATCACTGAGCCCGCAAACCCCGCCAATGGCAGCGTCGACGTGAAACCAAACGCCAAACTCGCGGCAGATCACTGCAAGTTCAGCCAGGGGGTCAATGGCCCCTTGGATCGTGCTTCCAGCCACACCCACCACCGCCAGCACAGGGCGCCCCTGCTCATGGGCTAACAGCAGCGCCTGCCGCAGGGTGTCTGGGCTGAGCCGCCCGGCTTGATCGAGCGGCAGGGTGCGCAGGGCTTCAGGGGGAAGGCCCATCACCGTGAGGGCCTTGTCAAACGACACATGGGCCGCAGCACCGGCCAACACCACGGCATCGGCGCTGGTTTGCAGGCCTGCTTGCTGGCGGGCGCACACCAGCGCCATCAAGTTGCTGAGGCTGCCGCCACTGGCTGGCACACCGCCGGCATCCGGGCCGAGGCCAATGCGATCGGCCAGCCAACGGCAGAGCTGCCGTTCCAAGCGGGTGAGCGAAGGCGAGAGCTCTTCGGCCAGCAGATTGTTGTTGAGGCCAGAGGCCACCAAGTCAGCCACCACCGAAATCGCCAAAGGCGGCGGATCCAAGTGGGCCAAGGCGCCGGGATGGTTGGGCCGAAACGCGCCAGCCATCACCGTGCGCAAATCATCCAGTAGGGCTTCGGGGGCGCGCCCCTGCTCCAAAGGGGCAGCCCCAGGCACCAAACTCAGATGGGGGCGAGGGCCATGCTGATGGGATTCCCCATACCAACGACAGAGCAACTCAGCGCTGTGTTTCAACACCGCTTCCAGCTCAGGATCAACCGCGCCTGGGCCAGGGAACAGGGGGAGACCCTCTGGAAATGGGCTGGGAAGGGCCTGCAAGCCGCGCGTCCGTGGATGGGTCATTCTCACTGCTGATGGAAACCCCGTATCAGTGGTGGATGGATCGCCTGCTGCGGGTTGCGGCCAAAGCAGGCCAGCGCGGCGAAGTGCCGGTGGCAGCGGTGCTGCTCGATCCACGCGGACGGGCCATCGGCTGGGGCAGCAACCGGCGCGAGGGGGCCCAAGACCCTTTGGGGCATGCCGAACTGGTGGCCCTCAGCCAAGCCAGCGCCCTGCGCCATGACTGGCGCTTCAATCAGCACACCCTGATCGTCACCTTGGAGCCCTGCCCCATGTGCGCTGGCGCCTTGGTGCAGGCCCGCATGGGCCGGGTGGTGTACGGAGCCTCAGACCCCAAGCGCGGGGCCCTGGGGGGATGCCTGAACCTCAGCACAGATGCCTCAGCCCATCACCACATGGAAGTGATCAGTGGTGTGCGCGGCGATGCCTGCAGGCAGCAACTCCAGGACTGGTTTAGGCAGCAGCGGAACCCTGACGGAAAGCTGGCAGCTCAAGGTCCAACAGGTTGAGCAGGCGCTCAACGTTTTCAGGCTTGGAGTTGGTACCCATCAGGCCAACGCGCCAAACGCGACCAGCCAGATCACCTAGGCCATTGCCAATCTCAACGCCGTGCTTGTTGAGCAGGTGGGTGGCGAAGGCTTTGCCATCGACACCATCGGGGATCTTGACGGTGGTCAGGGTGGGCAGCCGGTGAGAGAGAGGCACGTGCAGCTCAAGGCCCATGCGCTCCAGGCCAGCCCAGAGCTGTTCGCTGTTGCGGCGGTGGCGAGCCCAGGAATTCTCGAGCCCCTCCTCACACAGCAGACGCAGCGCCTCACGCAGGCCGTAGTTCATGTTCACCGGAGCGGTGTGGTGATACGTGCGCTGGCTGCCCCAGTAGGACTTCAGGCCTGACATGTCGAGGTACCAGTTCGGCACCTTGCCGCTACGGCGATCCAGCTTTTCTTCAGCGCGAGGACCCATGGTGAAAGGACCCAGGCCCGGAGGGCAGCTCAAGCCCTTCTGGCTGCAGCTGTAGGCCAAATCCACCTTGGCCTCATCCAGCTTCAGCGGAACACCACCCAGCGAGGTGACGGTGTCGAGCAACAGCAGGCAGTCATGGGCACGGCAGAGATCACCGATGCCATCAAGGGGCTGCTGAACACCGGTTGAGGTTTCGGCGTGCACCAACGCGAGCACGGCAGGCTTGTGCTGCTCAACCGCTTGGGTGAGGGTGTCGAGACTGAGGGCTTCACCCCAGGGGGCCGACACCTCGACAACCTTGGCCCCGTAGCGGCCGCACATATCGACAAGGCGCTTGCCGAAATAACCGATCACGCCAACAACGACCGTTTCGCCGGGTTCGACGGTGTTGGCGATGGTGGCCTCCATGGCCGCACTGCCGGTGCCACTCACCGGGATGGTGAAACGGTTATCGGTTTGCCAGGCGTAGCGCAGCATCTCCTGCACCTCGTTCATCAGCTCGAGGTAGAGCGGATCGAGGTGACTCAGCGGTGGCCTGGCGATGGCCTGCAATACCCGCGGATCAGCGTTCGAAGGACCTGGGCCAAGCAGCAAACGATCAGGCGTTGCGATCGGATCCAGGCGCAGACGATGGGCCTCGTTCACGGACAGTGCTGCGGAAGAAAGCGACGAGACGGTCACGTGACGAGAAAAAGGCAGTTGTAGGGAGGTTAGAAGCTCGTGGAAACGAAATCAGCGACCGCTGATGTTCGTTTCCGCCAGAGCCTTGGCCATGTGCTCAAAAGGAGCGCGGACCACATCGGCGGACGGAACACCCTCAGCAGAAAGCATTTCTTGAACCACCTCAGAGAGCAGCAAAATCCCGCGTGCTGTGGGGCCTGTGGGAACGCCGAGACTCTTGTAGGTGTCGTTCAGCCCGTTCAAGACCCGCTCATCGAGCATCTTCCAAT
>JAAXIH010000083.1 GCA_012270465.1 Synechococcus sp. | reverse complement strand
GGGTTGAGGTCGGTGGTCTCGGTGTCGATGGCCACGGCGGGGGCATCGGCGCTGCGTTGCTGCAGCTGGCTCACCAGGGCCTGAAGCTGAGCGGTGCTGGTGATCAGCTCCGGCTTCAGCGGCGGGGTGGTGGGTGTGTCTGGCTCGGGCTCGCTTTCGACTGGGCTCGAGTCGGCTGCATTGCCGGTGTCGAGGCTGAGTTGGCCAGCGGCAGAAAACAGCTCGGCAAACTTTTCGCTCTGGCGCTGCAAGCTGTTGAGCTCCAGCTCTTCCAGCCGCTGCCGCAACGCCCCCAGCTCCACCAGGCCCAGGCCTAACCGGGGATCTTCGGGCAGGGGAATGTCCACCAGGATTTCCGCCAGCATCCGCGAGCGGTAGGCGTTCTCCTTGTCGTTGCTGAGTTTGCCCTTGAGGGCTCCTTTGAGGGCTCCGCTGCTGGCTTTGGGGTCGCTCAGGGCTTCGAGAGCGGTGTACACCCCATCGAGATCGCCGTTTTCGCTGAGCAGGTTGATGGCGGTTTTGGGGCCAACACCGCGCACCCCTGGGATGTTGTCGCTGCTGTCACCGGTGAGGGCCTTGAGGTCCACCACCTTGTTGGGCATCACGCCGAGTTTGCTGACCACACCCTCTTCACGGATTTCCGTGGGGCCGCTGCTTTTGGCGTAGGGGCCGCCGCCCATATAAAGGACAGCGATGTCGCGCTGGTCATCCACCAGCTGGAACAGATCGCGGTCGCCCGAGAGGATCCGCACCCGCCAGCCCTCATTGGCGCCGCGGTTGGCCAGGGTGCCGAGCACGTCATCGGCTTCGTAGCCCGGGGCCAGGCAGAGGGGGATATCCAGGCAGCCTTTGAGGATCTCTTGGAGGTTGTCGACGTCCTGGAAGAAATGATCTGGGGCTACATCGCGGTTGGCTTTGTAGGTCTCATCGGCTTTGTGCCGGAAGGTGGGCTCAGCGGTGTCAAAGGCGATCACCACGCCTTGGGGCTTGAGGCTTTTGCAGTTATCCAGCAGCGCCTTGAGGAAGCCGTAGGTAACGCTTGTTGGGACCCCGTCTTGGGTGCTCAAGCCCCCTTCGCCCCCTTTGGAGAAGGCGTAGAAGCTGCGGAAGGCCAGGGAATGGCCATCCACCAGCAGCAACAGTGGCTTGGTTGTGCTGGCCATCAGACGCTGGAATTGGCCCACAGCCTGCCATCCGGCATCCTTGGGTGAGACCTGCACAGCTGATGAGCCGTCGCCCGAGCCGCTATGCCGTGCATCTGCTGCTGGAAGGCGGCCACCGCCACCGCATTCAGTTTCCCGATCTCGAGAGCTTTCAGACCTGGTACGCCGAGAGCCTCAACAAGCCCGATGCCCAGGCTTTTGTGAATGTGCCCATCACCGAGCTGGAGGGTGAATACTTTGTGGTGCGTCCGCGGGCTGTGCTGGCCGTGCATGTCGAACCCCAGTTCACGGGTCTTGAATGAGCGCTGAGCGGCTCAATCTGCTCTGGGGCATCACCATGGCCTCCGGGGCCACGGCCCAGCTGGTGGCCAAGCTCACGAGCCTGCAGGCCGTGGTGCTGCTGCTGGTCAGTGGCTTGGTGGTGGGCCGCGCTGGGTTCCATTGGGTGGAACCGCTGGATTTGGGCTCCAGCCTCGGCACCGTGGTGGGCCTGCTGGTGAGCTTGGTGCTGTTTGAAGGCGGCCTCAAGCTGCGGCTGCCGGGCGGTGAGCTGCGCACGGCGGTGCTGCGCATCGTGGCGGTGCGCTTGCTGGTGGCCTTTGGCGGGGCGTTGTTGGCGGCCCACTGGCTGGCTGGTTTGAACTGGTCGCTGGCCGCGGTGTTCAGCGCCATCGTGTTGGCCACAGGCCCCACGGTGGTGAACCCCCTGGTGCAGCAGATGCGGCTGCAGGAACCCCTCGGTGAGGTGCTGGAGGGGGAAGGCTTGGTGCTCGAACCGATCGGCGCTGTGTTGGCGGTGATGCTGCTGGAGCTGGTGCTGGGAGATCGCACTGGCTGGCAGGGCGTTGCCGCTGGCTTGCTGCTGCGGTTGGGATTTGGCGTGGCCATGGGCTTACTCAGTGGCCTGTTGCTCTCTGAGTTGCTCAGGCGTCTGCCGGCCGATTCCGGTGTGTTGGGCCTGCGGGTTCAGCTGACCCTGGGCATCTTGTTTTTGATGTATGGCGGCTGCGACGCCCAGCTGTCGGAATCGGGATTCCCCGCTGCGGTTGCCGCGGGGGTGGTGGTGGGCCGCCGGCCCTCCTCGGAGCCGCAGCAGCTTGATGAGTTCATTCGCCAGTTGGCCCAATTGGCGATCACGGTGCTGTTCCCGCTGCTGGCCGCTGATGTCTCCTGGCGAGAACTCAGCCCCTTGGGGCTGGGCGGTGTGGGGTGCGTGTTGGTGCTGATGGTGGTGGTGCGCCCGCTGGCGATCTCGGTGGCCAGCACCGGCTTGCCGCTGCAGTGGAAGCAGAAGCTGATGCTCAGTTGGATGGCGCCGCGCGGCATCGTGACCGCTGCGGTGGCCAGCTTGTTTGCGATTCGCCTGGAAGCCGCTGGCTTTTCAGGGGCTGGACGCCTGCAGGGCTTGGTCTTCCTCACGATCTTGATGACCGTGGGCCTCCAAGGCCTCACGGCCCCTTGGTTGGCGCGCCGCTTGGGCTTGGTGCAGCCGGAGCTTGAAGCTGAGGTTGGTTCAGCTGAGGGCGCTGCTGATGCGCCCGCGGTCTTGCCCGGCCGCATTCAGTAGCAGCCAGCTCTCCATCAGATCAGGCCCCTGCAGTTGGCCCATCAAGGCCCCCCGCAGCGACTTCATCAGCACGCCTTTTTTCACATCCGCGGCTTTGCAGGCCTCGCCGAGCAGCGCTTTGGCTTGATCGGCCTCGAGTGGCTCGTCGCCCAGTGAACTGAGCAGGGCCTTGAGGGCCTCTTTGGCTCCTGGTTGTTGCAGTTGCTGCTGGGCGTCGTCTTTGAGGGAGGGCGTTTCAAAGAACGGACGGGCTTGCTCAACGCCATCGGCGAGCAGCGTCAGCGATGGGCCCAGCAGTTCGCAGAGTTGCTCCAACCAGGCTTGGCTGCGGCCACCGGTATCAAAGCCTGCGTCCTGCCACAGCGGCATTAGCCGGCGGTTGAGTTCAGCCGCGCCAAGCTCGTGCAGCACCTGGCCATTCAGCCAGTTGAGCTTGTCCCAATCAAAGCGCGCACCAGCTTTGTTGACGCGCTGGAAGTCGAACACCTTGGCGGCCTCCGCCAAGGAGAAGCGCTCGCCCATGCCCTCCGGCGGTGACCAGCCCAGCAGGGTCATGTAGTTGGCCAGGGCGCTGGCGGTGTAGCCCATGCCGCGGAAGTCGCTCACCGAGGTGACGCCATCGCGCTTGGAGAGCTTGCGGCCCTCCTGGTTGAGGATCAGTGGGGTGTGGGCGAATTCAGGCAGGGGCAGCCCCAGGGCTTCGTAGAGCAGCAGCTGCTTGGCGGTGTTGGCGATGTGGTCTTCACCGCGGATCACATGGGTGATGGCCATGGCGGCGTCATCCACCACCACAACCAGGTTGTAGAGCGGGTCCCCGATCTGATCAGCCGGAGCGCGGCGCGCGATCACCATGTCGCCGCCCAGGTCGCTGCCGCTCCAGCTCATGGCCCCGCGCACCAGGTCGTTCCACTGGATGCTGCGGCTGTCGTCAATGCGGAAGCGCACCGTGGCTTGGCGGCCTTCGGCTTGATAGGCGGCCTCTTGCTCGGGGCTGAGGTTGCGGTGGCGGTTGTCGTAACGGGGCGCTTGCTTGCTGGCCATTTGCGCTTCGCGCATGGCGTTGAGCTCCTCTTCGGAGGCGTAACAGCGGTAAGCCAGACCCGCATCCAGGAGTTGTTGGATCGCTTGGCGGTGCTGCTCCACCCGCTCGCTCTGGATGACGGGCTCCGCATCCCAGTCGATGCCCAGCCACTTGAGGCCATCAAGGATGTTGCTGGTGTATTCGCTTTTGCTGCGCTCTTTGTCGGTGTCTTCAATGCGCAGCACAAACTCGCCGCCATGGCGCCGCGCAAACAGCCAGTTGAACACCGCGGTGCGTGCCGTGCCGATATGAAGCGTTCCCGTTGGGCTGGGGGCCAGACGAACACGCACCATTGAGGCTGTTGAGGTG
>JAAXIH010000189.1 GCA_012270465.1 Synechococcus sp. | reverse complement strand
CGCCATGGGGATGTGGGGCTGTTTGCCGGGCTGGTTGTAGAGCAGGAACAGCAGGGTCAGGATGTGCACCGCACCGATTGCAGCCAGCAGGCCAGCGGTTGCGGAGAACTCGCTGTTGCGCAGCGGACCGCAGATGGTGAAGGGGCCGTAGAGCAGGTAACCAAAGGCGGCACCGGTCTCGAGACCACGGAAGTTCGGAGAGATGCCAGCCCGATAGAAGGGCAGGTTGTTGATCAGGGCTTTGATGAAGTAGCCGCTGTTCACCGGTGTGGCGAGGTTGCCGACGCAGGGGTCGGCGGCGGGGGTCACAGTCATGAGTGGAAAGGAATGTTCAGGTGGCGGTCAAAGGCCAGGGGCCGTCACTCGCTGGCGGTGATTTGGCTTCCAACCAGAACGATGAACACCGCAGGGAAGACGATTCCCACGATGGGCACGAAAACCGCGGGCAACCAGGCGGCGGCAAATTCTCCAGTCATGGCGGTGCCAAAAGGTCCGCCAGTACTGTATGTATCGCTGATTGGACCTTCAGCTTTGAGGCCCGTCGGTGACATAAAAATTCAATCCAGCTGGCTCCATGGGCGCCCCGATCGCAGCCTTTCTCACCCTGGTGTTGTCGCTCCTGCTCCTGCGGCGACTGGTGTTTCGCCCCGTGGTGCCAGGCATGGACGCCAATTTGCTCGATGGGGCGGCGATTGCAGCTTTGAACCGCGATCGCAAACAGCAGCTGGAGCAGCGCCGCACCACGGAGGCCGCCCAAGAGCTGGTGGTGTTGCCCAGCACGCCCCAACAGGCCAGAGAGCACCTCAAATGGCTCGAGCAACTCAGCCGCGGTTCCGCTGCGGAGCGCCTGCAGGCGATGCAAGAAGCCCAGCGCTGGGGTGATCGCCGCTGTTTGCCGCTGCTGCGCCGCGGTCAGCGTGATGCCACCGATGCCGTCGCCCGTCAGGCCGCCTGTGCTTTGGAAGCGTTTCGGGGTGAACCCCTTGGCGGTTACCGCAGTGCCGCAACCACCGGTTCGGGTAAGGCCTCGCTGCCTCGCAACGTGGCGCGGATGCGGTAGATCGGGCGCCCTTGGCTTTCGTGATAGGTGCGCATCATCACTTCCGCCAGCAGTCCGAAGCAGAACAGTTGAACCCCGGTGAGCAACAGCAGCACGCAGAGGGTGAGCAGCGGCCTTGAGCCGATGTCGGCCCCCAGCAGCTTTTGCACCACCAAGACACTGCCCATTAGGCCGCCAGCCACTAGGGCCATCAGGCCCCAGAAGCCAAACACATGCATGGGGCGGGTCAGGAAGCGCTTCATGAACCAGACCGTGAGCAGATCCATCAGCACCCGGAAGGTGCGGTCGATGCCGTATTTGCTCTCCCCAAACTGGCGAGCCTTGTGGTTCACCTTCACCTCGCTGATGCGCGCGCCCTCGATGTAGGCCAGCGCTGGCAGGAAGCGATGCAGTTCGCCGTAGAGGTTCATGTCGGTCACCAGCTCGCGGCGGTAGGCCTTGAGTGAGCAGCCGTAGTCGTGCAGCCGCACCCCGGTGACACGGGCAATCAATTTGTTGGCCAGCTTCGAGGGCAGCAGCCGGCTGACGGCCGCATCTTGGCGTTGGTGGCGCCAGCCACTCACCAGGTCGTAGCCCTGGCGCAGCTTCTCCACGATCATCGGAATATCCGCCGGATCGTTTTGGAGGTCGCCATCGAGGGTGACGATCTCGTCGCCGCGGCTGGCATCAAAACCAGCGGCCATGGCGGCGGTTTGGCCGTAGTTACGGCGCAGCAGCACGGCCACCAGTTCGGGGGTGGTGCGGCTCAGCTCCTGCAGCAGTTCAGCGGTGCGGTCGCTCGAGCCGTCATCCACCAACACCAACTCAAAGGGTTCCCCCAAGGGCCTCAGGCTGCCGAGCAGCTGAGCCACGAGCATCGAGAGGCTCTCCTCTTCGTTGTAGAGGGGGATCACCACAGAAAGGGTCACGGCCGTCTCGACTCAGGGAAGGTGGCTGCCATCGTGGCAGCGCTGCACTCTGCCAGCACCCCGCAATTCCATGCGGTAGTGGGTGGCCACTGGGCTGTTGTCCCAGCTGTGCAGCGTGTCGATGGCGATGCGGTTGTGGCCATGCTCTTGGCCGGAGCTGTGGAGGTAGCGGCCACCTCCGAGATAGAGCCCCACATGGGTGCAGCGTTGGGGCCGGCCAAAGAAGACCAGATCGGCTGGGCGCAGCAGTTGCTGCTGATCAGCGCTGATCGCCACCTTCTGGCAGAACCGTTCCTGTTGATAGGCGTCCCGGGGAATCCAGATCCCTTCGCTGGCAAAAGCTCGTTGCATCAGCCCTGAGCAGTCGTAATCGGGGCCGAGGCTGCCTCCCCACAAGTACGTGTTCTTCTGCTCAGCGGCGGTTTGGCAGAAGCGCAGCACCGCTGGCAACCGCTGTTGGATCACCTCAGCGCTGAGTAAGCGCGGCTGATACGGGCGGCAACTCCAGGCGCGACCCAGCAAGTCTTGGGGCTCGACCCAAGCCCGGTAGCCATCTTCAGCCAGTTCCACCTGTCGGCGCCCGCAGCGGGCGGGTTGATCGAGCAGTTGCAGCTCGCGTCCGGCCCAGGCTTGGGTGGCTAGGCCCGAACCCAGGGGGCTGCTGTAGAGATTGAGCGCTTGGCTCAAGCGCCAGTGGCTGAGGGGTTGTAACAACTCCAGAGCAGCTGGGGCTGCTTCGTTTAGCTCGTTTAAGGTCGCCACGCTTGTTGGCCTGCTTGATGGCGTTCTACCGCCCCGACTCGGACCTGAACCAGGCCCTTGCGGCAGTGCTTGAGGACTTAAAGGCCACGCGGCCCGGCTTAGACGAGCAACTCAGCATCACCTGGCTGGTTTACGACGCGTCTCCCATTGATCTGGCCGCAGGTCTGGATTCCCAGGATGTGTGGTCATTGCCGATTCGCGGCGCAGCGCACCGCAGTGATCAGCAGCGCTACCCCGCCAGTGTGGTGAAACTGGCCTATGCCATGGCCGTTGAGCAGTGGCTGGCCAGGGATTTACTGCTGGAGAGCCCTGAGTTGCGGCGGGCCATGCAAGACATGATTGGCGACTCCAGCAATGACGCCACCTCCCTGGTGATGGATGTGCTCAGCGGCACCACCAGTGGCCCTGAGTTGCCGCCGGATCCGTTCTCCAGTTGGGCGCGGCAGCGACAGCTGGTGAATCAGTGGTTTGCTTCTCTCCGCTGGCCGGAATGGCAGGGCTCCAACGCTTGCCAAAAAACGTGGGGCGAAGGTCCCTATGGCCGCGAGCGGCAGTTTTACGGCGCTGAAATGGAGAACCGCAACCGGCTCAGCACCGACATCACGGCTCGCATGCTGCATGCGGTGCTCACGGGTGCTTGGGTGTCGCCGCTGGCTTCGGCTCGGTTGCGGGATCTGTTGAGCCGCAGCCTTGATCTGGCCGAGCGAAAGGCGGATCCCGAAAACCAGGTGGATGGCTTTTTGGGCGGGGGCTTGCCGGTGGGCAGCCGCCTCTGGAGCAAGGCCGGCTGGATGAGCCAGGCCCGCCACGATGCCGCCTATATCGAAACCCCAGGTTGCAAGCCCTTCTTGGTGGTGGCCTTTAGTGAGGGGCCCGAGCGGGCAGCCGATGAGTCGTTGCTGCCTGAGCTGACCCAGCGACTGATTCAGGCTTCAGCGCTCTCATAGGACTGCTCCAACAGCGAGCGGAACAACTGATCTTTCTTCCAGATCAAAAATTCCTGTTCGGTGGGGTCACCCCCGCGCCAGTGCTCCAGGGCGTCGCAGGTGGTCTTGTATTCCAGCCGCAACGCGTGGATGTCGTACGAAAACGTGGCGACGATGTCGTCCATGACGATGCGGGCGATCTAGTCGCAATTGTTGCGGTGTGTCACAGCCTCTTGACGTGTCATTGGTAACCATCGCGCCAGCCTGTTAGCGGGCGGACACCAAAAGCATCAAAGGTTGGAACGGAGAGGGAGGGATTCGAACCCTCGACAGAAGTTGCCTCCTGTAACTCCTTAGCAGGGAGCCGCTTTCAACCGCTCAGCCACCTCTCCAGCGGTCGGCCAAGCCTATCAGTGCTCCGGCCGGCGAGGCAGTCGCGGCAGGCGGTGTTTGAAGCTGCAGAGCACTTCCCATGGAATGCTCTGGCAGACATCGCTCCAGGCCTGCGGGCCAATGGTTTCGCTGCCGCTGCTGCCCAGCAACGTCACCGAATCGCCAATGTCCAACTGCGGCAGATCGGTGGCGTCGATGACGATTTGATCCATGGTGATGGCGCCGACTTGAGGCAGGCGGCGCCCCTCGGCTAGCACCTCCATTTGCCCGGAGAGGCGGCGGCTGACGCCATCGGCGTAGCCAATGCCGAGCACGGCCAGTCGGCTTGGCCGGGTGGTGTGGAACTGGTGGCCGTAACTCACCCCGGCGCCAGCGGGCACATCACGCAGCAGGGTGACCTTGGCGTGCACGCTCATCGCGGGCCGCAGCGGCAGTTGCTTCAAATGCGCAGCTGGCGTGTGGCCATACAGCGAGAGACCCACGCGCACCATGTCGTAGTGCAGCTCAGGGCTGCTGAGGGTGCCGGCGCTGTTGGCCAGATGCCGCAGGCCAGGCTGCAGTTCCAGTTCATGGAAGCGGCGCAGCACCGATTCAAAACGTTCCTGCTGGGTCGCGTTGAGCTGGCCATCGGGGTTATCAGCATCGGCGAGATGGGAATACACCCCGGCGATCGAGAGGCCATCGAGCTGTTGCAGCTCCTCCAGCAGCTTGGGGCCCTGCTGCCAGTCGATGCCCAGCCGGGCCATGCCGGTGTCGAGCTTGAGATGGGCCAGCAGTGGCTTGCCGCCGGCGACGGCCACATTGCTGCCAATCAAGCCCTGCCTGAGGCTGCTGATTGTGGGGCTGAGTTGCCAGTGCAGGCAGCAGCGGAATTCCTCGGGCTGCTGCAGGTTTCCCAGCACCAGAATCGGCGCCTGGATTCCGGCTTGGCGCAGTTCAATGCCTTCAGCGAGCGTGGCCACCCCAAAGCTGCTGGCACCGCCATCGAGGGCCGCTTCGGCCACCGTGACGGCGCCATGGCCGTAGCCATCGGCTTTGACCACAGCCATCAACTGGCAGCCAGGCTTGAGTGAGCCCAACAGCTGCGCTGTGTTGTGGCGAATCGCGTCGCGATCGATCTCCAGCCAGGCCCGCTGTTGCGGCTGCACCGACGGGATCATCTCCCGCGTTAGTCCTGGCAGGGACTCGTGATGCATCAGAGACGACGGCGAGTCACTGGTTGACCCAGATAGCATGCCTGTAATACGGGAAGCTGGCATGGGCCACGTCCTCGTTCTCAATGCGTCTTACGAGCCGCTCAACATCACCAGCTGGCGACGTGCCGCTGTGATGGTGTTGAAGGGAAAAGCCGAAGGCCTTGAGCACGAAGAACGCAATCTCCGTCAAGACTTTTTAGCCCCCACCGTGATTCGGTTGCGGCAATTTGTTCGCATCCCGTTCAAAGAATTGCCGCTGACGCGCCGCAACGTGTTTCAGCGCGATCACCACACCTGCCAATACTGCGGCTATCGGGGCGACAAACTCTCGATTGACCATGTGATTCCCCGCAGCCGCGGTGGCCAAGACACCTGGGAGAACGTGACCACCGCCTGCATTCGCTGCAATGTCCGTAAGGGCAATCGCACCCCGAAAGAAGCGGAGATGCCCTTGAACTCGGTGCCAAGACGCCCGGTGAGCACCTTGTATTTCGAAGCCACCCGCCAGATCCGCAGCGGTCGCCGCGAAGAGTGGCGCAAATACGTGATCGGGGCCTAGCCCTCGCTGGCCGCGAGCTCTTCCAGCTTCTGCTGTTGATCAGCGTGGGTGCAGGCCTCGATCAGATCGCTGAGCTGGCCGTTGAGCACGGTTTCGAGCGGGAAGTTCTTGCCGAGCCGGTGATCGGTGGTGCGGTTGTCTTTGTAGTTGTAGGTGCGAATTTTTTCGCTGCGGTCGCCGCTGCCCACCTGGGCCCGGCGCGCTGAGCTCTCGGCGGCTGCCGCTTCTTCCTCCTCTTTGGCCAGCAGCTTGGCCCGCAGAATTTCCATGGCCCGCTCGCGGTTTTGCAGCTGGGAGCGCTCCTGGGTGCAGAACACCCGAATTCCGGTGGGCTTGTGCAGCAGATCGACAGCTGTTTCCACCTTGTTGACGTTCTGACCGCCAGCACCGCCAGAGCGGGCGGTGCTGATTTCCAGATCCTTGGGATCGATTTGCACATCGACAGGATCGGCTTCTGGCATCACGGCAACCGTGGCCGTTGAGGTGTGCACGCGGCCTTGCGATTCCGTAGCGGGCACCCGCTGAACCCGGTGCACTCCGGCTTCGTATTTGAGCTGGCTGAACACCGCATCCCCGCGGATCGCCAGGATCAATTCCTTGAAGCCACCCAGCTCGGCTTCTGAAGCGCTGACGGGGTTCACCTGCCAGCCGCAGGTTTGGGCGTGGCGCTCATACATGCGGGCGAGATCGCCAGCCCACAGGCAGGCTTCATCGCCGCCAGCTCCAGCGCGAATTTCCAGCATCACGCTGCGCTCATCGCGGGGATCGCTCGGCAGCAGGGCTACTTTCAGGCGTTGGTTGAGCTGCTCCTGCTCTGAGCTCAGTTGCTGCAGTTCCTCTTGAGCCAACGCCTCCAGTTCAGCGTCGCCCTTGCTCTCTTTGAGCAATTGCTGGGCCTGCTGTTGCTCGGCGTCGAGTTGTTGCAGTCGCTGGTAATCGAGCACCAGGGGCTCCAGCCTCGAGCGCTCTTTGGCCAGGGTCAGCAGCTGTTCAGGGTCAGCCGCCACGCTGGGGTCAGCCAGCTGACGCTCGAGGGCGTTGAAGGTGCGGCAAGTGGCTTCTAGCCGCTCGGTGACAAAGGACTGATCCACAGATTCAGCGGGTTGAGCAGCGCCGATAGAAAAGCCGGATGCCCCGTTGGGAGCACCCGGCCATGTCAGCCGTCATTGCAGCTGAGAAGTTCAGCTGTCGGCTTTGGCGTCGGATTTCTTGGCATCCTTCTTGGGCGCGGGTGCATCGGCATCGGCATTGGCACTGCCCATGCCGTACTTGCGCATGAAGCGGTCCACGCGGCCCTCGGTGTCGAGGATTTTCTGGGTACCCGTGAAGAAGGGATGGTTGCCGCTCCACACATCGACGTGCAGCTCGGGGGTGGTGGAGCCAGTGGTCATGACCACTTCTCCATTGCAGATCACCTTGGCGTCGGGATACCAGGTGGGGTGAATGTCGGCCTTGGGCATGACGAAAAAATCAGCGCTTGGAGAACTGAGGAGCTTTACGAGCTTTCTTGAGGCCGTACTTGCGGCGTTCCTTGGCGCGAGGGTCGCGGCTCAGGTGACCTTCGCTCTTGAGCGGTTTGCGGTTGTCGGGGGACAGCTCACAGAGGGCGCGTGCTGCACCTTGCTTGATGGCATCAGCCTGGCCGGTGAGGCCGCCGCCACGGACGTTCACAAGGATGTCGTACTCCTTGGAGAGCCCCAGGGTGTCGAGCGGTGCACGCACCGCGTTGAGGTAGCTGGGGTTGTAGTTGAGGTAGTTATCGCCGGGGCGGCCATTGATGGTGATCGCTCCACTGCCAGGAACCACCCGAACCCGTGCCACGGAGGTCTTACGACGACCGGTGCCCCAGTAGACGACGCGCTTGCTGCTGCTGGTCATTTGATGCTGGCGGAGGGGTTGAGCTGGTAAGGCTGGGGCTGCTGGGCGCCATGGGGGTGCTCGGCACCTTTGTAGACCTTCAGCTTGCGGAACAACTGGCGGCCGAGAGCGTTGTGGGGAAGCATGCCCTTGATGGCCTTCTCCACGATCCGCTCAGGAATGCGCTGTTGCAGAGCGGCAAAGGTTTCCACCTTCATTCCGCCTGGGCGACCGGAGTGACGCCGGTAGAGCTTGTCACTCGCCTTGTTGCCGGTGACTTTCACCTTGTCGGCATTGATCACCACCACGAAGTCACCTGTGTCCAGGTGAGGGGTGTAGGTCGGCTTGTTCTTGCCGCGCAGAACCGAGGCCACTTCGGTAGCGAGGCGGCCAAGGCACTGGTTTTCCGCATCCACCACGTACCAGTGGCGTTCAACGGTATTGAGAGAGGGGACGACTGTTTTGTTCATCGCGCCGGCAGGCCGGAATCACGGGACGTGCCCTGCATGAGCAGGGACTGGACTTGGCTGGAGCTGGAATCCAGATCAAAAAGTCTGAAATCTCCACCAATTTCGAAGCTAGTTCAGAGAACTTCGCCTGTCGGATTGCTGGTGATCTCAGGGGGCGGATCGGAAGTCTCCAGCCGATACCGCGGTTGGCAATCGTACCACGCACCCCTTGGGAAGATGGGCTCTGGGTAGCCCACACGCAGCAGGCAAAGTCCCTGTGGTGGAGCGGCTTCTTTGACCTCATCACGGCGTTGCTGACGCCAGCGCTGGCGGAACTGCTCGGGACTGATGCGGCCCTCTCCAGCGGCCACAAGTTGCCCCACCAGCAACCGCACCATCCCGTAGAGAAATCCACTGGCTTGGATCTCCAGCGTGAGGATGTCGCCATCACGCTGCAGGCTCACCTCCTGGACGGTGGTGCGGGCGTGGGCGCGTTGGCTGCCCGCCCGTTGAAAGGCCGAAAAGTCGTGGTGTCCGAGCAGCTCCTGCAGGAGCTCCTCCATCAGCTGGTCCTGCAGGCGCCACTGGTAGCGGTGCCAGCTGATGGGGGCCAAAAACAGATTCGGTCGCCGCGCGTTGTAGATGCAGTAGCGATAGCGCCGGTACGTGGCGCTGAAGCAGGCATGCCAATCGGGTGCCACGGCGGCACTGGCCCGCACGCGAATGCTGCCTGGCAGTCGGCCATTAAGGGCTGGGGCCCAGCGAGGCGCTGGGATCGGCCCATGGCAATCGAAGTGAACCACCTGGGCGGCGGCATGGACGCCGGTGTCGGTGCGCCCGGCGGCAATGGTGCGGCTCAGCTTGGTGGCAACGCCAGCGGGTAGGGGGTCAAGCGCCTCGATGGCTTCATCGAGGGTCTGCTGAACACTGGGGTGCTGGGGCTGCCGCTGCCAGCCACAAAAAGGCCCTCCGTCGTATTGCAGACAGAGGGCAATGCGCTGGCCGGTCAATGGGCTCGAGCTCAGACCAGCTCGATGATGGCCATCTCGGCGTTGTCACCGCGGCGGGGCACGGTGCGAATGATGCGGGTGTAACCACCGTTGCGGTCGCCGTAGCGCTCGCTGGCTTTGTCAAACAGGGCGTGCACCAGCTGCTTGTCGTAGATGTAGCCCAGGGCCCGGCGGCGGGCGGCAAGGCTGCCGTCCTTGGCCAAGGAGATCATCCGCTCGGTCTCATCGCGGAGAGCTTTGGCACGAGCCTTGGTGGTGGTTACCCGGCCTTCGCGGATGAGCTGGGTGGTGAGGCCACGAAGCATGGCCTTGCGTTGGTCGGCGGGACGTCCCAGCTGGGGGACTCGGCACTGGTGGCGCATGGGTCGAAAGGAGGTGTGGGGATGGAGGCCGTCAGGCGGTGGTGCGGCTCTGGGGCAAGGAGATGCCGATGCGCTCAAGCGCTTCGATCACTTCATCCGCCGACTTGGCACCGAAGTTCTTGATCTCCAGCAGATCCTCGTAGCTGAAGCCCATCAGATCCGAAACGGAGTTGACCTGGGCACGCTTGAGGCAGTTGTAAGCCCGAACCGAGAGGTTGAGCTCTTCAAGAGGGATCTGGCTCTCAGCACTGGGCTCAGGCTCCTGACCGGGCTCTTCAGCCAGGGTCACCGTGGCCAGAGGCTGGAACAGGGCAATCAGCTGGTTGGCCGCATAAGCCAGGGCGTCATCGGGGGTGATGGAGCCGTTGGTGTTGATCTCCAGGCGCAGGCGCTCACGGGCTGAGCCGCCTTCACCCACAGCGGTTTCATCCACCGTGAAGTTGACGCGACGCACGGGCATGAACACGGCATCGATCTGGAGCAGATCCAGGGCGGCAGCGTCTTCGCTGGTGCGCTCGACGGGGCGGTAGCCCACGCCACGCTCCACGTGAACTTCCAGTTCCAGGGCGTGTCCGTCAGCCACGGTGGCGATCGGACGGTCGGCGTTGACCACCGACACCTGGGAGGAGAACTGCAGATCGCCAGCGGTCACCGAGGCGGGGCCATTGACCACCAGGCGGCCAATTTCGGTGTCGCGGGAGCGGCTGCTGAGAACCAACTCTTTGCAGTTCAGCAGGATGTCGAGGACGTCTTCACGCACGCCGGGAACCGTGGCGTACTCGTGGTTGACGCCAGCGATGCGGACAGCCGTGACGGCGGTGCCCTCTAGGCCGCTCATCAGCACGCGCCGAAGGGCGGTGCCAAGAGTGGTGGCCTGGCCTCGATCGAGAGGGCCGATGACGAAGACACCAGATTGGGACTGATCGTCAGCGATCTGGTAGTCAACGCGGTCAATTTGGTACTGCAGCACGGCCGGAAGAGCTGTAAAGGGAGGAAGCCCGAAGGCAAAAGGTGAAAGAGGCGATCAGACGCGGCGCCGCTTGGCGCGACGGCAGCCGTTGTGGGGCAGCGGGGTTACGTCACGGATCAAGGTGATTTCCAGGCCAGCCACCTGCAGAGCGCGGATGGCAGTTTCCCGGCCAGAGCCAGGACCGCGGACCAGAACTTCGATCTGACGCATGCCCTGCTCGAGCGCGCGACGGGCAGCTGCTTCAGCAGCGGTTTGGGCAGCAAACGGGGTGCCCTTACGAGCGCCCTTAAAGCCGCTGGCACCAGCGGAGGACCAAGCGATCACTTCACCGGCGGTGTCGGTGATCGAGACGATGGTGTTGTTGAAGGTGCTCTGGATGTGAGCAACGCCGTTCGGGACGTTGCGTTTGGCCTTTTTGGGCCCTTTTTTTGCAGTCTTCGCCATGGGGGAGGTGCCGCAGTTGCGGCGAGGTGATCAAAGAACGGAATGGGGGTCTGCCTTGGTGACGCTGGCAATGGCCAGCGGCAAAGCAGAGAGAAGGCAAGTCAGCGCTTACTTCTTCTTACCGGCCACGGTCTTACGGGCGCCACGACGGGTGCGGGCATTGGTGCGGGTGCGCTGTCCACGCACGGGCAGGCCCATGCGGTGACGGCGACCACGCAGGCAGCCGATGTCCTGCAGGCGCTTCATGGCCATGCCTTCTTGACGGCGCAGGTCGCCTTCGAGGGTGAAGGTTTCAGCGGCCGCCCGCAGTTTCTGAACATCAGCGTCGCTGAGGTCCTTGACGCGGGTGTCTGGATTCACGCCTGTGGAGGCAAGAATCTTTTGGGAACGGGTCAGGCCGACGCCATAGATGTAGGTGAGGGCGATTTCCACACGCTTTTCGCGGGGAATATCAACACCGGAAATCCGAGCCACTGAGGGAAAGGTTGTTGGGACGAGTGGTGAAGTGAGACTTCACCGGGAAATGAGGTTGCGAGGCACGAATGTGCCCGCCAAGATTGGAACCGAAAAGCGGTTCAGCCCTGGCGTTGCTTGTGCTTGGGGTTGGCGCAGATGACCATGACGCGGCCGTGGCGACGAATCACCCGGCACTTGTCGCACATGCGCTTCACTGAGGCGCGCACCTTCATGGGTGGGCTCTCCTATTGACAAACAAACAACTTATCACGGCGCCTTAAGCCAAAGCTGCGTTGATTTGCTCGGCCACGGCCTCGATCGTGCCAGTGCTGACCACCCTTTTGAGCTGTCCGCGCTGCTCGTAATGGTTGATGAGAGGGGCCGTTTGCTCCCGGTACACGCTGAGCCGGTGGCGAATCACCTCTTCGTTGTCATCGGCACGGCCACGGGCCAGCAGACGTTGCACGAGCTCTTCATCGTCGAGCTCCATCAACAGCACGCTCTGCAGCGGTTGGTTGAGCTCGCCCAAGAGTGCATTGAGCGCTTCGGCCTGGGCCAGGTTGCGGGGGAAGCCATCCAGTAGCCAGCCGCCACTGTGGTTTTGCAGCCGTGAGCGCACGATGGCCAGCACCAGCTCATCGCTGACCAGCTCGCCGCGGTTCATCACAGCCTCAGCTTCTTTGCCCAGGTCGCTGCCGGCTTTGACTTCCGCGCGCAGCAGGTCTCCGGTGGAGAGATGCAGCAGTCCATGGCTCGCTGCCAAGCGCTCGGCTTGGGTTCCTTTGCCCGCACCAGGGGGGCCGACAAACAGCAGTCGATGACTCATTGACGCACCATTCCTTCGTAACGCTGGGAGATCACATAGGTCTGAACCTGCTTGGCGGTGTCAATGGCAACGCCCACCAGGATCAGCAATGAAGTGGCGCCAAGGCCTTGGAAGGTCTTGACGTTGGTGGCCCCTTCCACGGCCGCCGGGATGATGGCCACGGCGCCCAGAAAAATGCCACCGAGCAGGGTGAGTCTGTTTTGCACCCCGCTGAGGTACTTGGCTGTGGCGGTGCCTGGTCTGACGCCGGGAACGGCCACGCCACCTTTTTTGAGGTTGGAGGCGATGTCCTGGGGGTTGATCGTCAACGTGGCGTAGAAGAACGAGAACCCGCAGATCAAGCCAAAGAACACCAGGGCATAGAGCCAAGGGGTGCTGCTGTTGGGGTTGAGGTAACCCGCCACCCTGACGAGCAGCTCACTCTTGGTGAGGTTGGCAATCGTGAGGGGCAGGAAGATCACCGCCGAGGCAAAGATGATCGGCATCACGCCACCGGCATTGAGCTTCAAGGGCAAATAGCTCTGCCGCTCAGGGAGCATCGCTCCAGCACCCACCTGGCGTTTGGCGCTCACAATGGGGATCCGCCGGCTGCCTTCCTGCACGCAAACGATCCCAAGGATCGTGATCAGGAAAACGAGCACCAGCACGATGATTCCGGCGATGGTGCCGCGATCACCGCTCTGGGCCAATTCGACGGTGGAGCCCAAGGCACGAGGCAAGGTCGCCACGATGTTCAAAAAGATCACCAGGGAGGCGCCTTGGCCAATGCCCCGTTCGGTGATCACCTCGGAGATCCACATCACAACCATGGAGCCGGTCACCAGGGCCAAGGCGGTTTGGATCACAAACACCACCTGAGGAACCGATTCCAAGGCGTAGGGGCGCAGGATCATCGCGAAGACGATGCTCTGCAGCACACCCCAGCCCAGAGCCACATAGCGCGTGATTTGGGCGATTTTTCGCCGTCCAGCTTCGCCTTCGTTCTTCTGCAGATCCTCGAGGCTTGGCAGGGCTGCGGTCAGCAGCTGCAGGATGATCGAGGCATTAATGAACGGCAGGATCCCCAGGGCGAACACACCCAGGGCGGAGATGCCACCGCCAGTGAAGATGTCGAGGAAGCCAATCAGCTGGCCCCCTTGCTGAATGAATTGCTGGAAGGCCTCGCGGTCAATCCCCGGAATGGGGATGTAGATGCCAAGCCTCACCAACACCAAAAGGCCCAGGGTCGTGAGAACACGATCCCTGAGCCCTTTGGCTTGAAACAGTTGCGTGACGACTTCGCCGGCGCTTGGGGTGCGCCCCCGACTGACAAGCATGACTCGCGAAGTTGAAAGTGGACCGGGGGAATCAGTCGATCAGTTCGCAGCTGCCGCCGGCGGCTTCGATCTTCTCGCGGGCTGAGGCGGTGAACGCCGCAGCATGAACGGTGAGCTTCACCTTCAGCTCCCCATCGCCCAGCACCTTAAGCGGATGCTTTGGAGAGGTGAGGACGCCAGCTTCAATCAGCGAATCGCGGGTGACGACCGTGCCAGCTTTGAGCTCAGCCAGTTCGCTCACGTTCACGACGGTGAAGCGCTTGGGGTTCACCAGGGTGAAGTGCTTCAGCTTGGGAACGCGGCGATACAAAGGCATCTGACCGCCTTCAAAGCCAGGGCGGGTGGGGCGACCAGAGCGGGACTTCTGGCCGCGCATGCCGAAGCCGCAGCTGGCGCCTTGGCCAGCGGCGATGCCGCGGCCCTTACGCATCTTGCGGCGACGTGCCCCCTTCTGGGGCTTGAGGGATTGCAGGGTGAGGCTCATGACAGGGCTCAGGAGTAGATCTGCTCGAGGGTGATACCCCGTTCCTTGGCGGTGTCCTGGTGGGTGCGCAGGTCCCGCAGGGCCACCATGGCAGCCCGAGCGTTGTTCAGGGGAGTTTTACTGCCCAGGCGTTTGGCCAGGACATTCTTGATGCCAGCCAGCTCAAGCACCGTGCGGATCGAACCGCCGGCAATTACCCCGGTACCGGGGGCTGCTGGACGCATCAGCACGCTGGCAGCGCCATCGCGGCCGGTGCTGACGGTGGGGATGGAGTTGGAGCGGGTCAGGGGCACCTTGACCAGGTGCTTCTTGCCATCGGCAACACCCTTTTTGACGGCGCCAATGACGTCACCGGCTTTGCCGACGCCAACGCCGACTTGGCCCTTCTCGTTGCCAACGACAACGATGGCTCGGAAGCTCATCTTCTTACCGCCCTTGACGGTCTTGGAGACGCGGCGGATTTGCACCACGCGTTCCTGCCATTCGGAGTCGCGCTCTTGATCGCGACCGCGACCGCGACGGTCTCCGCGACCGCGGCGATCACCGCCACGGCCACCGCCACCTCGGCGTTCGCCTTGGCCTTGGCCCTGGCCCTCAGCTGCGGCTGGAACGTCAGCTGCGCCTGGGACGTCCTGGCCGGGAGTCTGGTTAGTTGCTTGAGTCATGGTTGCTCGGGATCAGAACTGCAGGCCCGCTTCCCGGGCAGCTTCGGCCAGGGCCTTGACCCGACCGTGGTACAGGTTGCCTCCGCGGTCGAAGACCACCTGTTGGATGCCTTTGGCGATGGCGCGCTTGGCGACCAACTGACCGACTGCGGTTGAAGCATCGCAGTTGGCACCGTTGTTGAGGCTGGTGCGCAGATCCTTGTCGAGGCTCGATGCCGCAGCCAGGGTGTGCTGGGCGGCATCGTCGATGACCTGGGCGTAGATGTGCTCGTTGGAGCGATACACAGCCAAGCGGGGACGGTCGGGTGTGCCCTCGAGGTGACGGCGCAGGCGCCGGTGGCGCTTCTGGGTTTGTTCCTTGCGTGGAGTGGACATAGCGGAATAGCGGTGGGCTGAAGAGCGGCCTTATTTCTTGCCGGTCTTTCCGGCCTTGCGGAGGATGCGTTCCCCCTCGTACTTGATCCCTTTGCCCTTGTAGGGCTCGGGCGGACGGATGCCGCGAACCTTGGCGGCCTCATTGCCCACCAACTCCTTATCGGCACCGCTCACAGTGACCGAAGTGTTGTTCTCCACCGCAAAGGTGACGCCCTCGGGGGCATCCATCTCAACGGGGTGGCTGTAGCCGGCGCTCACCACCAGCTTTTTGCCCTTCACCTGGGCGCGATAACCCACGCCAATGATTTCCAGCTTTTTGCTGAAACCCTTCGAGACCCCTTCGACCATGTTGGCCACCAGGGTGCGGCACAGGCCGTGGCGCTCACGGGAACGGCGGCTGCCGTCGCTGGGGCTAACGGTGACGGCGTTGTCAGCCTGGCTGACGGTGACGCCGTCGGGGAGCACTCGCTCGAGTTCACCTTTGGGGCCCTTGACCTTGACGGTCAGACCACTGATCTCCACCGATACCTTCTCGGGGATGGGGACCGGATTTTTGCCGATGCGTGACATGGTTCTGACCTCCGATCAGTAGACGTAGCAGAGCACTTCGCCGCCCACGCCCTCTTTGCGGGCGTCGCGGTCGCTCATCACACCTTTGGAGGTGGAGATGATGGCGACTCCGAGGCCGCCGAGCACCTTGGGCAGGTCGCGGCGGTTGCTGTAGATGCGCAAGCCAGGCTTGCTAACCCGTTGCACGGAACGGATTGTGGGCACCTTTTGCTTGCCGCTGTACTTGAGCGACAGCACCAGGTGCTTTTGCACCCCTTCGCCAGCCTCGGAGAACTGATCGATGAAGCCTTCCCGCTCGAGCACCTTGGCGATGCTGCGGTTCATCCGAGAAAGCGGGATGTTGGTGGTCTCGTGACGTTTCTCACACGCATTGCGGATGCGGGTGAGCATGTCGGAAATCGGGTCTGTGTTGGCCATAACGGTGTCCGGAACGTGAGCGATCAGTTGTTGCGGAACGGCATCCCCATCTCGCGAAGCAGGGCTTGGCCCTCTTCGTCGTTACGGGCGCTGGTCACGATGGTGATGTCCATGCCCCGGATGGCGTCGATCTTGTCGAAGGAAATCTCGGGGAAGATGATTTGTTCGCGAACCCCCAGGGTGTAGTTCCCGCGGCCGTCAAAGCTCTTCTCGCTCACACCGCGGAAGTCGCGGATGCGAGGCAGGGCGAGGTTGATCAGGCGCTCGAGGAAGGCATACATGCGATCCCCACGCAGGGTCACGGCGACGCCGATCGGCATTCCTTGGCGGATTTTGAAGCCGGCGATGGCCTTTTTGGCGCGGGTCACCACGGGCTTTTGGCCAGTGATGGTGGCGATCTCCTCAACGGAGGCTTCCAGAGACTTGGCGTTCTGGGCAGCTTCACCAAGACCACGGTTCACGGTGACTTTCAGCACCTTGGGAACCTGGTGCATGTTGGAGAAGTTGAGATCCTTCAGCAGCTTTGGCTGGATCGCTTCCCGGTAGCGCTTTTTGAGTGACATGGCGGGGGTTGGGGGAAGTGTTTCTGGTCGGTGTCAGAAACGGGGGTGAACAGGTTGGTTGAGCTCAGTCGAGCAATTCACCTGTTTTTTTGAGCTTGCGCTTCTTGTTGCCGTCTTTGTCGACAACGATTTCAACGCGGCTGGCCACCTTTTTGTCGGTGGAATACACCATCACGTTGGAGGCATGCAGGGAAGCTTCCTCCGTCACGATGCGGCCGGTCTCGCCCTCCTGGGTGGGCTTTTCGTGGCGGGTGCGCATGTTCACGCCCTCCACGACGACACGGTTTTCGTTGGGCAGGGTGCGCAGAACGGCACCGGTCTTGCCCTTGTCCTTGCCGGCGATCACCTGAACGGTGTCGCCCTTGCGGATGCGCATCTTGATGCGCTCGGTGGCCTTGGCCTTGGTGGTTGCAGTCGCCATGGTCAGATCACCTCCGGAGCGAGGGACACGATTTTGGTGAAGCTGCGCTCACGCAGCTCACGGGCCACCGGTCCGAAGACGCGGGTGCCTTTCGGGTTTTTGTCGTCGTTGATGATGACGGCGGCGTTGTCGTCGAAACGGATCGAGTTTCCGGTTTCACGACGCATGGTGGCTTTGGTGCGCACCACAACGGCCTTCACCACGTCGGACTTTTTGACGCCCATGTTGGGGGCGGCATCCTTCACGGCGGCAACGATCACGTCGCCCACGTGGGCATAGCGACGGTTGGTGCCGAGGACGCGAATGCACTGGATGCGCTTGGCGCCGCTGTTGTCGGCAACGTTGAGGAAGGTTTCCTGCTGAATCATGGTGTGATCTCCTCAGCTCGCGCTCTTGGTGGTCATGATTTCGGCCACCGTCCAGCGCTTGCTGCGACTCAGAGGACGGGTCTCGGTGATGCGAACCCGGTCGCCAACTTGGCAACGGTTGTCCTCATCGTGGACCTTGTAACGGGTGGTGCGGCTGACCGTCTTCTTGTAGATGGGGTGAGGGAAGCGGTTCTCAACCGCCACCACCACTGTTTTTTCCATCTTGTCGCTGACGACGGTGCCGACCCTTTCTTTGACTGCCATGGTGATTCCTAGGGTCAGTTGGCGGGGGCGGCGGAGCGCTCGCGCTCCTGTTGCACCGTCAGCAGCTGGGCCAGCTTGATGCGGGCATGACGGAAGCGGTGCGGGTTTTCCAGCCGGCTGGTGGCCTGCTGAAAACGCAGATCAAACAGTTCGCGGCGGGTGCCGCTGATCTGTTCGTTGATCTCGGTGTCGCTGAGCTTGCGGGTTTCAGCGATATCAGGAAGGGCCATGGTCAGGACTCCACTGCTGCGGTTTGAGCGGTGGCCTCGACAGCGGCCTCCTGCTGTTCTTTGACGAGGAACTTCGTCTTGACCGGCAGCTTGTACTGGGCCAGACGCATGGCCTCTTTAGCCAGCTCCTCAGTGATCTCAGGACCGCCGATTTCAAACAGGATGCGACCTGGTTTGATCACGGCGACCCAGAACTCCGGGTTGCCCTTACCGGAACCCATCCGGGTTTCGGCGGCCCGCATGGTGACGGGCTTGTCGGGGAAGATCCGGATCCAGATCTTTCCTCCCCGCTTGGTGTAGCGGGTCATGGCTCGGCGGCTGGCCTCGATCTGGCGGGAGGTGATCCAGCCACATTCCTGGGCCTGCAGTGCAAACGATCCGAAGGCAATGGTGTTGCCGCGGGTAGCGACACCGCGCATGCGGCCTCGCTGTTGTTTGCGGAATTTGACGCGACGTGGACTCAGCATGGTTCAGGTCTCCCTCACTCCTCGTTGGAGCGATCTTCGAACTCTTGGGGCCGTCGGCTCGCCCGACGACGGGGGGCAGCGCCCACGGGGGGTTGCTGCTTCTGGCCTGGCAGTACCTCACCTTTGAAGACCCAGACCTTGATGCCCAGCACCCCGTAGGTGGTGCTGGCCACCTTGGTGGCGTAATCAATGTCGGCACGCAGGGTGTGGAGCGGAACGCGACCCTCGCGAGTCCATTCCGTCCGGGCGATTTCAGCGCCGTTGAGACGACCGCCCACCTGGATCTTCAGACCCAGAACGCCGGCCCGTTGGGCCCGCTGAACAGCCATGCGAATCACGCGGCGGAAAGCCACGCGCTTCTCCAGCTGTTGAGCGATGTACTCAGCCAGCAGGAAGGCATCGGCATCGACCCGCTCCACCTCAACAACGTTGATGCGGACTTGGCGGCTCTTGTCGCCGAGGGTCTTCTGGATGCCGGAGCGGAGCTCCTCGATGCCAGAACCCTGACGGCCCACCAGGACGCCAGGACGGGCGGTTTTGAGCTCGACTTCGAGCTGGTCAGCCTTGCGGGCGATCAGCACGCTGCTGATGCCGGCGGAGGCGTACTTCTTGGTCACGAACTGCCGGATGCGCTCATCCTCCTGAAGCAGGGTGGGATAGGTCCGGGCGGGGGCGTACCAGCGGGAGCGGTGTTCCTGGGTGATCCCCAGGCGCAGGCCGGTCGGGTTGATTTTGTGTCCCATCGGTCGTTAAGCGTCTTGGGGAGTCACACCAATGGAGATGTGACAGGTTTGCTTTTTGATCTGGTAGGCCCGGCCCTGAGCGCGAGGGCGGTAGCGCTTCATGGTTGGTCCCATGTCGGCGCTGGCCAGGGAGACCACCAGGCTGCTGGGATCGAGTCCCATGTTGTGCTCGGCGTTGGCCACAGCTGAGCGCAGAACCTTGGTGATGGGGCCTGTGGAGCGGTAGGGCATGAACTCGAGCATGATCAGCGCGTCGCGATAGCTGCGACCGCGGATTTGATCGAGCACCCGGCGAACCTTCGAGACCGAGCCGCGCACGAAGCGGGCATGGGCGAGGGCCTGGGTGGATGCGGTGGTGGCCATCTCAGCGTCCTCCTTTCTTGTCTTTGATGTGGCCCTTGAAGGTGCGGGTCGGCGCGAACTCCCCGAGCTTGTGACCCACCATTTGCTCGGTCACAAAGACCGGAACGTGGGCCTTGCCGTTGTGCACGGCAATGGTGTGGCCGATCATCATCGGCAGGATGGTGGAGGCCCGAGACCAGGTCTTGATCACGGGTTTTTCGCCGGCTGCGTTCAGCTTCTCGACCTTGCGGAGGAGGCTGTCGGCGACGAAAGGTCCTTTTTTGAGTGAGCGTCCCATGGCGGTTTAAGCGATCAGCAAGAGGTGTTGGTTCATCAGGAATCCCGTCCGCCACGGCTCCGCTTGGAGGTCTTGCGACGCTTGCGGAGGACGAACTTGTTGCTGGGCTTGTTGCGCTTACGGGTCTTGAGGCCCAGGGCGGGTTTGCCCCAGGGAGTCACAGGACCAGAGCGGCCGATGGGAGCGCGACCCTCACCACCACCATGGGGGTGATCGCAGGGGTTCATCACGCTGCCGCGCACCTCGGGGCGGCGACCCAGCCAGCGTTTGCGACCAGCCTTACCCAGGCTGGTGTTGCGGACTTCAGAGTTGCCCACTTCGCCGAGGGTGGCGTAGCACTCACGGCGCACCAGGCGCACCTCGGTGGACGGCAGCTTGAGGGCGACGTAGTCACCTTCTTTGGCCATCACCTGAGCGCTGGCACCAGCGGTGCGAACCATCTGGCCGCCGCGACCGGCGTAGAGCTCAACGTTGTGAACCGCTGAACCCAGGGGAATCGCCGAGAGGGGCAGGGCATTGCCCACCTCGATGGGCGCCTCAGGCCCAGCGACCACTTCCTGACCCACTTGCACGCCAGCGGGATGAAGGATGTAGCGCTTTTCGCCGTCGGCGTAATAGAGCAGCGCCAACCGGGCATTGCGATGCGGGTCGTACTGGATGGCGGCCACGCGGGCCACCACTCCGTGCTTGTCGCGACGGAAATCAACGATCCGGTAGAGCCGCTTGTGGCCACCGCCGCGGTGGCGGCAGGTGATCACACCGCGGTTGTTGCGGCCTTTGCGGCGGTGCTTGGCCACCAC
>JAAXIH010000116.1 GCA_012270465.1 Synechococcus sp. | reverse complement strand
GGCCCAGCAATACAGCTTCGATTTCGGTGCCGTCTTCGCAGCGCAACACGCCGCGGGTCAGGGTGTTTTCGTCCTGGGGAACGTAAACAGCATTCACAAGACCGATCGCCCGGTATTGCATCGGCTCGGTCACCGGGGGGATCGGGTGCTGACGCATCTCCTCAGGCAGTGGTGCTGCTGAATTTAGCGATCTTGCTGACAGGCACAAACCCAAGCGTTTTACTAAGGAAACCGGCAGCAGTCTTGTGCCCCTGGGTTCGCTCAACCCAACCCCTGATCCGCGCCCCAAACGGTTGCGTCAATTCGGCCTGTTTGGCTTGGCTATCGCAGCAGCGCTTGGCGCTGGCTGGTGGTGGGGCCAGAGGCAACCCAGCACGGCAGCGGCCAACGCGCAGCAGAAAACCCTGGAGCGCAGCAGCGAAAAACTGGAAACCAAGCTGGCCGCTGGCACCGCCAGTGATGAGGAGCAGCGCCAACTGCTGAGGTTGCGCCTGGCCATGGGCGACCGCACTGGCGCCATCAAGCTGCTTGAACCCCTCAGCGATCAAAACCCCGAGCAGCCCTCATTGCGGCTGCTGTTAGCCGACCTCAAGAGCCAAAACGACGACAACGCCGGAGCGGAACGGGAGATCCGTCAGGTGCTCAATGGGCAGCCCTTGCATCCCCAGGCCCTGCAGGATTACGCCCGCTTGCAACTCAAGCTCGGCCGCAAGGACGAGGTGATGCAGCAGCTGCAGGCGTCCGCCGAAGCCGCCAAGGGCAAACCCGAAGCCCTACCCATTGGCCTGCTGTTGGCCGACGTGCAGCAGAGCAATGGCCAGAGCGCTGAAGCCATGGCCACCTACAAGGGCTTGGCAGCGAGCCATCCCACCGATCCCAGGCCACTGCTGGCTTTGGCTCTGCTGCAGCATTCCCAAGGCCAGCTCGATGCCGCGCGGGTCTCGCTGCAACAGGCCAAATTGCATTCAGCCCCAGTGGCAGCCGGAGTGCTGGATCAAGTGGCTGCCGGTTGGGCCGTTGGGCGGATCCGCCAGCAGGCACCTTCGGCCAATGCCTCGGATCTCAAGGCGCCGGTGGCTCCTGCACCGGCTGCAACTGACAATTCAGAGGCCGGAGGGGACGGTCTTGCTGGGGGTAGCGGAGCCTGAATCCCAGTCGAAATCGGTAAGAGCCGCATCAATCGCATCACCAGGAGGGGTGGCGTCCCCGGCGGTGCTCATGTTCTGCAGCATGTTCATGATCGACATCGGATTGCTCACGTCCAGAGCAGAGGGAGTGTTAGCGCCGTAGTTGTACAGATCCCGCTCACGGTTGGTCTCCTTCTGTTCAGCCAGAGCGGCAGAGGTGAACAGCAGTGGAGCCATGGCGCAGGCCAGCAGGAAGCGAGTCATGGCTTAAATCGTTTAATGGGCCAATTTTAAGACGGCAGCACCGTGCGGATTGCTACTTGGAATGTCAATTCGATCCGCAGCCGGCAAAGCCATCTGCTGCGCTGGCTCGAGCAAGCCAAGCCCGAAGTGGTGGGGCTGCAAGAAACCAAGGTGGAAGACGGGCAATTCCCTGCAGCCACCATCGAAGAGGCCGGCTACCGCACCGTGATCAGCGGCCAGAAGAGTTACAACGGCGTGGCACTGCTGAGCCGCGAACCGCTCGAGGAGGTGCGGATTGGTTTTGACGCCCTGCTGCCAGGCGATGAAGCCGCCATCGAGCTGAGCCAGCAGAAGCGGGTGATCAGCGCCTGGGTGGATGGCGTGCGGGTGCTCAACCTCTATGTGCCCAACGGCTCGGAGGTGGGCTCAGAGAAATACGCCTACAAGCTGGCCTGGCTCGATTGCCTGCGCCGCTACCTCGACGTGCAGCGCGAGCAGGGGGAACCCTTTTGCATGCTGGGCGACTTCAACATCGGCCCGGAAGCCCGCGACCTGCACAACCCGGAGCGCTCCACCGGCGGAATCATGGCCAGCGATGCCGAGCGGGAGGCGCTCAAGGCCTGCCTCGGCGATGACCTGCGCGATGCCTTCCGCATGTTTGAGCAGGGCAGCGGCCACTGGAGCTGGTGGGACTACCGCTCAGGCGCTTGGAACGGCGATCGCGGCTGGCGCATCGATCACCTCTATCTCGATGAGGCGCTGCAGCAGCGGGCCTTGGGCTGTGAAATCCACAAAAGCGAACGGGGCCTGGAGAAGCCCAGCGATCACGCGCCGGTGAGCGTTGATCTCGGTGATGAATCAGCAGAGGAAGACGACAACGGCCTCTGGTGAGTCACACCACCTCAACCCCATCCGGCAGCTGGATCTGCTGAGCGCGGCGGCTGGATTCACCGCAGCTCACCGGGGTGGGGAAGAGCTTGCCGGGATTGGCGCGCTGCAAAGGATCAAAGGCTTTGCGCACCAGCTGCATCGTTTCCAGATCAGCCGGGCTGAACATCCAATCGAGGAAGCAGCGCTTATCCGCTCCCACCCCGTGCTCGCCGCTGATGCTGCCGCCGGAATCCACGCACAGCCGCAAGATCGCGGCCCCGAGGTCTTTCACCCGCTGGTGCACGCCCTCTTCGCGGCCGTCGTAAAGGATCAGCGGGTGCAGGTTGCCGTCTCCGGCGTGGAAGACATTGGCCACCGGAAGCTCGTGCTCGCGGCTGAGTTCATCAATCCGGGCCAGCACCTTGGGCAGGGCGCTGCGGGGCACCACACCGTCTTGCAGGTAATAGCTGGGATACAGCCGGCCCAGGGCTGAAATCGCACTTTTGCGCCCCTGCCAGAGGCGGGCGCGGTCCTCGCTGGTGGTGGCCACCTGCACATCGCGGGCACCGGCCTGGCGGCAGAGCTCAGCGGTGGAGGCTGCCGCCAACTCCACTTCCGCGCTGCTGCCATCGAGCTCGATCAACAGCGCCGCGGCCGCATCCGCTGGATAGAGCTCCTGCTCGAGCATCTGATCCACAGCGCGGATCGTGAAGTTGTCCATGATTTCCATCCCCGCCGGCAGGATCCCGGCGGCCGTCACCAGCCGCACCGCCTCACCGGCGGCTTCCATGCTGGTGAAATCGGCCAGCAGCACAGCCACCGCTTCGGGCTGCCTGAGCAAACGCAAGGTGATCGCCGTGGCGATGCCCAAGGTGCCCTCACTGCCAATGAACACCCCGCGCAGATCCAACGAGGGCATCTCAGCTAGCGGCCCGCCGAGGGTGGTCACCGTGCCATCGGGCAGCACCACCTCCAGCTCCAAGACGTGGTTGCTGGTGACGCCGTACTTGAGGCAGTGAACCCCGCCTGAGTTTTCCGCCACGTTGCCACCAACGCTGCAGGCGATCTGGCTGGAGGGATCGGGCGCGTAATAAAAGCCATCGCCACTGACAGCGCGGGTCACCCAGCTGTTGATCACCCCCGGTTGCACCCGAATCGTTTGGTTGTTCAGATCAATCGAGAGCACCTGCCGCATCCGGCTGGTGATCACCAGCAGCGCCTCCTGCTCCACCAAGGCGCCGCCGGAAAGCCCCGTTCCACTGCCGCGGGCCACAAAGGGCACGCCCTGCTCATGGCAGAGCTTCAACACAGCCGCCACCTGCTCCGTGGAATCGGGCAGCACCGCCAAAGGCGGCTGATGGCGGTCCATGGTGAGACCGTCGCAGTCGTAACTGAGCAGCTCCTGGGCCTTGCTCACCACAGCCCGCGGCGGCAGCACTCGGCGCAGGGCCTTCTCCAGGGCCGGCCAATCAATGGCGGAAGCGGTGGCCACGGGAGATGAATAACTCGTTCAATTGAGCCTATCGATCGCAGATCAAGTCGGCGCCAGGGCAGAGTGGGAGGCTCTGTCTCTGCCCATAACGCTTTGGTGACCGCTGCAGCCCTGAACACCAGCCGTTCCGACGCCCTCTTTACGGCAGCGCAACAACTGATGCCGGGCGGTGTGAATTCCCCGGTTCGGGCCTTCCGCTCCGTGGGCGGCCAGCCGATCGTGTTTGACCGCGTCGAAGGCGCCTACGCCTGGGATGTCGACGGCAACCGCTACATCGATTACATCGGCAGCTGGGGACCAGCCATCTGCGGCCACGCCAACCCCGAGGTGATCGAGGCCCTGCAACAGGCCCTCACCAAGGGCACCAGCTTTGGCGCCCCCTGCGCCCTGGAAAACACCCTCGC
>JAAXIH010000231.1 GCA_012270465.1 Synechococcus sp. | reverse complement strand
GCCAGTTCCACCATCGAATGGATGATCGATTGCGGGTGGATCACGATCTCGATGTGGTCGTAGTCCACGCCATAGAGGTAGTGGGCTTCGATCACTTCCAGCCCCTTGTTCATCAAGGAGGCGGAATCCACCGTGATCTTGCGCCCCATGCTCCAGTTGGGGTGGCTGGTGGCATCGGCCACCGTGGCCTTGGCGAGATCAGCGGCATCCCAGTCGCGGAAGGCGCCGCCGGAGGCGGTGAGTTGGATGCGGCGCAGCCCCGGTGTGGGAACGCCCGTGGAAAGCCGTGCGGTGTCAGCCCAGGGGGTGCCCTGCAGGCACTGGAAGATCGCCGAGTGCTCCGAATCGGCTGGCAGCAGGCGGCTGCCGCTGCGCTCCAGCGCTGGCAGCACCACAGGGCCAGCGGCAATCAGGGTTTCTTTGTTGGCTAAGGCCAGATCTTTGCCGGCTTCAATCGCCGCCAGGGTGGGCAGCAGGCCGGCGCAGCCAACGATTCCGGTCACCACCAGATCGGCGCTGCTCCAGGCAGCGGCCTGGCAGAGCCCTTCGCTGCCGGCCACCAGTTCAGGCAGCCGCGGCAAGTTGAGTGCACTCAACCGTTCTTGCAGCTCAGGTAACAGGGCGGGATCAGCCAGAGCCACCACTTCGGGCTGGTGGCGCTGCACCTGCTGGCACAGCAGCGCCAGGTTGCGGCCGGCGGTGAGGGCCACAACGCGGAAGCGCTGGGGAAACTCCTCAACGATTTCGAGGGTCTGCGTTCCGATGGAGCCGGTGGAGCCCAGCACGCTGAGAGCTTTCACGGCCACTGCCTGAGAGGGCACCCAGTCTCCCATCGAACTGGCGAATCACTGGCAAGCTGGCGCGGCATTGGGCTGGTGGGAGAAGCGATGGCAGCGCGGGAGCAGTGGCGCTCGGGTTTGGGCTTTGTGTTGGCAGCGGCTGGCAGTGCCGTTGGCCTGGGGAACCTTTGGGGCTTTGCCTACCGCGCCTCCCAAGGGGGCGGCGGGGCGTTTTTGCTGCTCTATGTGCTGATCGTGCTGGTGGTGTGCCTACCGGTGTTGGTGGCGGAGATGGTGTTGGGCCGCAGCACAGGCCAGAGCCCCCTGCTGGCTCCGGTGGCGGCAGCGGGCCGGCGCTGGCAGCCGATGGGCTGGCTGTTTGTGCTGGCCGCCTGCGGGATCTTGGCCTTCTACGCCGTGTTGATGGGCTGGACCGGCGTCACCCTGCTGCAGTCCGCTTTTGCGGGCTTGCCCCAAGACATGGGAGCTGCTGAGGAGTTCTTTGCTGGCCTCAGTGGCGGCCGCACGGCGCTGCTGGGGCAGCTGATCAGCCTGCTGCTGACCGCCTTGGTGGTGGCTGGCGGGGTGCAAAAAGGCATTGAGCGCCTCTCGCGCTGGGGTTTGCCGCTGCTGTTTGTGGTGTTGATTGCCCTGGCGATCTGGGCCTCGGGGCTCGAGGGTGCCGCCAGTGGCTACCGCACCTTCCTGCTGCGTTGGGACGGCGCTCAGCTGCTGGATCCCACCACCATCCGCAATGCCTTCACCCAGGCCTTCTTCTCAATCGGCACGGGCATCGGCTGCATCTTGGCCTACGCGGCCTATCTCGATCGCCGGGCCCATCTGCCCCGCGAGGCCCTGGCGGTTGTGGGCATGGACACCGCCGTTGGCTTGCTCGCCGGCATGGTCACCTTCCCGGTGGTGATGAGCTTTGGCCTCAGTGAGGTGATCAGCAGCTCCACCTTGGGCACGATTTTTATTGCCCTGCCCACAGGCTTGTCGTCGTTGGGTGTCAGCGGCCAGGTGGTGGCCGTGGTGTTTTTTGCCCTGGCCTATCTGGCGGCGATCACCTCAGCGGTGTCGCTGCTGGAGGTGCCGGTGGCCTGCTTGATCGATCGCTTGGGTTGGAGCCGGCCCAAGGCGGTGTGGGTGAGTGCGGCGGTGATCTTTGTGTTGGGCTTGCCGGCCGCCACCTCGCTTGGGGTGCTCGGCTGGATGGATTCGGTCTTTGGCGGGGTGCTGTTGATCCTCGGCGGGCTTCTGCTGGCGCTGCTGCTGGGTTGGGTGGTGCCGAGCCGTTTTGAAGACGACCTCAGCAGCAGTGGTGCCCCCAAGGCGGTGCGCCAGGGGCTGATGCTGCTGTTGCGCTGGGTGGCGCCACCGGTGGTGGCTTTTGGCCTGTTGGTCTCGGTGTGGGATCTTCTGCGCAGTTGGTTCGGTTAGATCGATGCCATTGATGGACTGGATCAAGCGCTGGAATTTCATTGAGCGCGCCCGCTATGAGCGTCAGCTGATTGAGGCCTTTGGCCGCGGCGAAGACATCGATGCCCTGGCGGCCAATTGCGAGCCCGGGTTTCAAAAGGAGGTGTGGGAGGCGATGGTGCCGCGCATTCGCAAGATGGAGCAGATGATGCGCGATCAGCAGCCACCGCAGAGCTGATCATTTGATGACCCGCGTCTTGCGCGACTCAGGTCAGGAAACGAGTACAACTGCTTACGGCGGCTCCTTGCCGCTGTTCAATGGTTCAGAGGCGCTAGCGCCTTTCTGTTCTCTGAACGGGGAATGTCATGAACCTTCATCAGGGAGTTCGCCTGCAGTTGCCAGGTGACAGCCGTTGTTTTCAAGTGCTCAGCGTGGATGCTCCGCGCGGCCGCTGCTTCGTGCGCCAGCTGCCCCTCACCCGCCATGGCTCACGGGTGATTGAAATCTCACTGGATGCCATTGAGGCTGCCCAGCAGGCCTAGGCCCGAATCCAGTCGGTGATGCCGCCGGGTTTGTCGATCAGCTCGATGCCTTCGGCTTTGAGTTCAGCGCGGATGCGGTCGGCTTCGCCGTAGTCCTTGTTGGCTTTGGCGGTCTTGCGGGCCTCGATTAAGTCGTTGATCCGTGCGCCGTCATCACCACCACTGCTTGGTGCTGTGATTTCAGTGGCAAGCCCAAGAGCGCCGGCCAGTTCTTGCAGCAGTTGCCACTGGCCCGCGAGTGCTTTGTCGCCTGTGCTGATGGCATCACCGCGTTCCAAACGGTTGGCCAGGGCCCGCAGGGGGCGGGCCAGTTCAAACAGCACCGCCAGGCCGCCAGAGCTGTTGAGGTCGTCATCCATGGCCTCGATGAAGCGTTGCCGCTGCTCCTCCAGCTCGCTGCTGAGTTCGCCTGCAGCTGCGCTCCAGCCCAAGGCTTCGCCATGGCGCTCGCCCAGAAGCAGGGCGCTGTTGAGGCCTTTCCAGCCGCTGGCCGCGGCATCGAGGGCTTCAGCGGTGAAGTCGAGGGGTTTGCGGTAGTGGGCCTGCAGCACAAACAGGCGCAGGGTCATCGGCGACACGCCGCTGTCGAGCAGCGCCCGGATTGTGGTGAAGTTGCCGAGCGATTTCGACATCTTGGTGCCGCCGACATTGACCATGCCGTTGTGCATCCACAACTTCGCCAGGGTCGTGCCGTTAGCCGTTTCCGATTGGGCGATTTCGTTTTCGTGGTGCGGGAACACCAAATCGCCACCGCCCAGATGAATGTCGATCGTGAGACCGAGCTCCTGGCGCACCATCGCTGAGCATTCGATGTGCCAGCCCGGACGGCCTGGTCCCCAGGGCGAATCCCAGCTGGGTTCACCTTCTTTGGCTCCTTTCCAGAGCGCGAAATCAAACGGATGGCGCTTGCGGCTCTCTTCTCCATCAGCTGTGCGGCCGCTCGCTCCCTGCTGTTGCTCATTGGGATCGCGGCCGCTGAGCTTGCCGTAATCCTTGGCTTTGGAGATGTCGAAGTAGACATCGCCATCGGAGCTGTAGGCGGCGCCTTTGGCTTCCAGTTCGCTGATCAGCTTTTGAATGCCATCGATGCAGCCGGTGGCCCTGGGCATGCGATCAGCCGGCAGGATGTTGAGCCGGCCCATATCGATTTCAAACGCCTCGATATTGCGCTCGCTGACAGCCTCCATTGAGCTGCCTTCCTCGTTGGCGCGGTTGAGGATCTTGTCGTCGATATCGGTGTAGTTCTGGACGTAGGTGACGTCGTAGCCGCGCCAGATCAGATAGCGGCGCAGCACATCCCAGTTGATGTAGCTGCGGGCATGGCCCAAGTGGCAGAGGTCGTAGACCGTGACGCCGCAGCAGTAGATCGTGGCTTTGCCGGCCTCAAGAGGCTCGAACGCTTCGGTGC
>JAAXIH010000037.1:0-20000 GCA_012270465.1 Synechococcus sp. | reverse complement strand
GGCCCCCCGTGAAAATAGCTCAATGCCAGGTAAAAATTTCCTTTTTTCGATCAAAGCCATCCCGTGACGGGGTGGCTTTTTTTGTGTCTAATCGCATGAGCTTGGTTCAACGCGCCAGACATCAATTACAGCTTGCTTGCCAGGTGTGGAATCGCCATGGCTGTGTTGATCTGAGTGCGGCTTTTGCATTTCATAGTCTCCAATCTTTCTTCCCTTTTTTATTGGTTTGCCTCGGCGTTGGTGCACGTCTGTTTGGGCAAGTTGATGGTGCCAGTGAACAATTACTTGCCGTAGCAGCTGGTGCGCTGCCGCCAGGTGGTTTGGAAGTGATGGAAGGAATCTTGCAGCGTTTGGTGAATCAAGGCCAAGCGGCTGAACAAGTTGGTGGTTTGGTGCTGATTTTTAGTGCCAGTAATGCCACGTTGTCGTTGCAGCGTGGTGCGGATCGTCTTTGGTATGGATTGGCGCTACCCGATGCGGGTGATCAACCTTGGCATTGGCATATTCGCCGCTGGTCGTTTCAACGCCTGAAGGCGATTGGCGGTGCATTGCTGTTGGCATTGGTGCTGTTAATTAACCAAATCACCACGCCGTTCCGCCTGCTTTGGGCATCGATGTGGTCAAGTTTGGGGTCTTTATCCCCTTGGCTGCCGCAGCCCTGGGAGGTGCCTGCCCGCACGCTGATTTCTGTTTTGGGTAGTTGGTTGGGCGTGGTAATCGCCACGATGCTGCTGTTTTCCTATTTGCCCAGTCGCCGCCCCCGGCTTGGTTTGCTGTGGCAAGGCTCCTTGCTGGTGGCCACGGGGTTAACCCTGGTGAACCCTTTGCTGGGAAGGGCTTTGGTGTGGGCTGGATCGCGCTTTTTGGCCTATGGCCTGGTGGGCGGAATCATCTTGCTCACGCTTTGGATCTGGCTGTTGGGCCTGATTTTGTATTTCGGGATGGCCTGGACGGTGGCGTTAACGCAGCGGCGCCAGCCGCAGTTGCTGTTGGCAAATGAGGTGGATTTTGCTGAACCCGATCTCTAACCAGCCGTATCGGCGTTGATATCCAGCACCACAACATCGACTGGATCAACGCGCCCATGATCATCCAAAAAGCGTTTGTATTCCCGTGCGGTGTGGCGCATGGCTTCCCCCGCCGTTCGTATTAACACTGCATTCAAACTTCCGCCCACCACAGCGCCCGTGAGTGGAACCAAGCGCCCAAGGCCGAGCCAGCCCCGCCGCGCTAGATGGGTGACCAGCCGCTGGCCCACCAGCCGTTGCAACAGTTGGCTGGCTTCGCGAGAGAGCTGAAGCAGCAGTTGCCGCGCGGCTCGCTCACCCAGGCGGCTACCAATCAGTCGCACCATTTCATTGACTCCCAAGCCCATCGCTGCCGCTAGCAAGATCGGCCGGTGTTGCTCGTCGTCGAGCTCCACGCCGAAGACTGTGAAAATTGCTGCCGATAGCTCAATTTCGGCGTAGAGGAAATAGAGCAGATCACCGCCCCCAGCTGGCAAGGTCAACACCCCACCAAGGCCGGCGAGTGCTCCTGTGCCAGCGGTGCGCCACATGGCCCGGCGAATGGCGTGCTCCACCATGCCGTCACGCCCCAGTTCGGAGTGCTGCTCCAGCAATTGCCGGCCCCAGTGCACCCCTTGGCTCTGTGCTGTGCGCAGACCAGCGGAAACAACTGGCAGATCCAGCAGTTCTGCCATCAGATTTGGCGCCGGCCTTGACCTAGCCATTGGCGTCTTCGAGTTGCTGCAGGTGGCGTTCTCGCATCAGCAAAAACAGCGGAGCTCCAGCGGCAAAAGCAACCAGCATTGAGGCCAGCACAGGCCAATGCAGATGCCGCATCTGCAACCTGCGCCCCTCCACGATCATCGCCATCACCCCGGCGGTGGCCCCAATCACCAAATCCCAGCTCAGGGATTGCCCGGCGGCTGTGGCTCCGGCTTGGGCAATGAACTCGCCCAAGGCAAAGCCGCCGTTTTCTTGAATGAATTGCCAGTTGGCCCGTTGCGTCAGCACCGTGCCGCTGATGGTCAGCAGCAGATAAATCAGTTGCCGGCCTTGGCTGCCGTTCATCACTCCTCCTCCTGCCAAGGACTGAGGCTGATGGCATCAGGATCAAGCTTTTGGATGTCCTGGCTCACCTGCTCAAGTTTTTGGCGGCAATGCTTCTCCAGTTCCACGGCTTGGGCGTAGAGCTGGGGCAACTCCTCCAAGGGCAAGCTGTCTGATTGCAGTTGCGCTAGGGCCTGATCCAGTTGCTCCTGGGCTTGGCTGTAGCTGAGTTCCTTCAGACCTGAATCAGCCTGACGCTTGGCTTTGGCTGCCATCAGCTCACCTCACTGGTTTCAGGTTGCCACGCCTGCACCGTGAGCGACAGAACGCCTTGGTGCAGTTGGGCTTCAACGGCATCGCCGGCGTTGAGTGTGCTGCCATCTCGCAGCAGCCGGCCTTCGCTGTTGCGCAGTAGGCAGTAGCCCCGTTGCAGCAGCCGTTGGGGTGAGAGCGCCGCCAGCAATTGCCTCTGGCTCTGCAATTGCCACTGCCGTTTCTCCAGGTTGCGCTGCAGCAACTCGCGCCGTTGTTGCTCTTTGAGTTTTGGATCGCAATCCCGCAAGGCCCGCTCCAACCGCTGTTGGATGCTGCTGCGCCAATAGCGTCCACGTTCCTCCAGAAGTCGTAGCTCCTGCTCGCGATCGGGCAGCAGCGCCACCATGGCGGCGGTGGGTGTGGCGGCCCGGTAGTCAGCCGCAAGATCGGCGATCGTCACATCGTCTTCGTGGCCAATGCCGCTCACCACAGGCACTGGGCAGCGCAACAGGGCCCGGGCTAATTGCTCACCATCAAAAACGCTGAGGTCTTCGCGGCTGCCGCCGCCCCTGGCGAGCACAACAGCTTCAATTCCGAGGCTTTGCCACTCGGTTTCGAGTTGGTCGAACACCGCACAGATGCGCTCTTCCACATCGCCTTGCACAGGGATCGGCACCACCCGTAAATCGCATGCTGGCCAGCGTTGATTGGCAGTGCGCAGGAGATCGGCCAGTGCCGAGCTAGGAACACTGGTGAGGATGGCGATGCAGCCTGGGCGCTGCGGCAGTGGCCGCCTCAGGGCTGGATCCAGCAAGCCTTCGCTTTCCAGCAGCTGCTTCACCTGCTCAAAGCGGCGCAGCACCGTGGAGAGGCTGGGGCGGATGTCGAGGGCTTGCACGCTCAAGCTGGCGCGTGCACCCCAAAAATTCAGCTTGCCAACAACGCGAACCCCATCACCATCATTGGGGCGAAAGCTGAGCCGGGCCACGGTGGAGGCCCAAGCAACGGCTTGGATCGAGGCATCCCCATCGCTGAGGCTGAACCAGAGATGGCCTTTCTTTAAAACGGGTTTGACAACGGCGCCATCGACCAAAAAGCGAGGAGCAAATCCCCGCTCCAGCAACACACCAATGGCTTCGTTGAGCTCGCTAACGCTGTAAGCGGGCAGCTCCATTAGTGGGTGAGCTTGCGGTAGCAAAGCCACCACCACAGGCTCAGGGCACCGGCGGCAACAAACAACACTTGTCCCCAGCTGGTGTCGATGCGGATCAGACCCACGAAGCTGAAGGCCAGGGCGCTGCTTAACAGGCGTGAGCCGTCGCGGCGATTGTCAACAAACAGCTTCACGCAGCAGGCAGATCAACGAACACCTTAAAAGGGCACAAAAAAAGGGGGACCTTAGGCCCCCCTTCTTTGGTGGCTTCTAGAAGCTTCAGCCGAGGCCCAGCTGGGACAGGATGCCCTGGCCGGTCAGCAGTTCGGTGCCCAGACCGATCACGAAACCCATCATGGCCAGGCGGCCATTCCAGGTCTCAGCGAAGTTCACGAAGCCGAAGCGGGAGGCGTTGGTTTCGGACATGGCTAAAAGGTGTTGTCTTTGCCAAGTGTAACGAATGATTGAGGATTATTGAAAGTGATGTAGGTGACAAAACAGGCGACTTCCCGCCATTGACAGGATGGCCCCTTGGGCCTACTGAATCAGGGTTTGACAGGGCCATTGATGCGGGCACGCTTTCAAGCGCAAGTGCAGGCGTCCTTGCCGGTTGCTCCTGAGCTGGTGCTCGTCACCGACCTCGATGGCACCCTGCTGGCCGGCAAGCCAGCCGATCGACGGCGCCTGTACCGCTGGCTTAGTGAGTGCCGCGAGCAGGTGCTCCATATCTTTGCCACCGGCCGTGAGCGCAGCTCGGTGGCTCAGCTGTTTGATGCGCCTGAGCATGCTCCGCTCAGACAGCCCCACCTGGTGATCAGTGATGTGGGCTGCACCGTGGCCTGTGGCGCCAGCCTGGAGCTTGTGCCAATGGTGGTTGATGACATCGAACGCCAGTGGCAACCGTTCCCTGAGCGGGTGTTGGCGCTCACCCAAGGGCAGCCCGGGTTGTCTCCCCAGCCCGTGTGCGTTGAGCGGCGCCACGCCTTTGATGCCGATCCAGAGCTGATGGATCCGGAGTTGATGCAGCGGCTGCGCCAGGAGGGAGTGGATTGTCTGTTCTCTGATGGCCGCTACCTGGATGTTCTGCCCCCAGGGGTGAACAAGGGCTCCACGTTGCAGCGCGTGCTGGAGTTGTTGGAACTGCCGCAGGTGCCTGTGGTTGTGGCGGGCGACACCCTCAATGACCTAGCCCTTTTTCAAACGGGTTTTCCCGGTGTGATGGTGGGCAATGCTGAAGCTCCACTTCTGGAGTGGCTGCCCCAGTTGCCAAACACTTATTTGGCCAACGGTGCTGGTTGCAGCGGCATCCTCGAAGGCCTCGAGCATTTCGGTTTTGGCGAGCTGCTGGCCCAGGGGGCGGCTTGAGCAACAGCGCCCAGTGGTTGGGCTTTACGGCCGCAGCCCTCACCACCAGCAGTTTTTTCCCGCAAGCCTTAAAAACCTTGCGCACCAATGAAACCGCAGGGATCTCGCTGCGGATGTATTTGCTCTTCACCTCAGGCGTGAGTGCCTGGGCGGTGTATGGCTTCTGGGTTCAAGACTGGCCGGTGTTTTGGGCCAACGTGGTGACCTTGCTGCCGGCCGCAGCAGTGTTGGAGAGAAAAGTGAGGGCGAGCCTGCGCTCAGCTGGCGATCGACAACGCCAGGGCAAAGACCGCTGAGCTGAGTAGGCCCAAAGCGGCAAGAAGGCGTATCAACCCCCCTCCAGCAGCGACGGAAAACATAAAAAGAACCTAAAGGTCGTAATGATTCCGTTGTAGCGCCTGCGTGCGGCAGCTGCCGTAGCTGTTCGCACCCCGTTTCAAATGGTTGGAATGCGCAACATTTCCGCTCGTCAGCGCACGTGCCGCGTGCCGTCCACTGGGTGGTAAGCCTCGCCGGTGGTTTCTTCGTAAACAATCGCCGGAAGCCCGGTTTCAAACATCGTTTGCAGGGCTTCTTTGAGATATGGGTTCCAGCCGCCGGTCGACACCTTGCCGTGGCGCACCGTCCAATCCCAAGTGCCTTGCAAATCCCTGGGGATGCGCCCCTCGCGGTCGCGGCGAGCCACCAGATCTTGGGATTCCACGAGTCCCACCAGGATGGGGTCTTTGCCGTAGGCCGGCGTCAGTGTGAGCTCCAGGCGCACGGGGTCATCTTTGACCAGCTTCAGACGAAAGCGAGGAGGCAGCTTGACGGCCTTAAGAACAGCGAGCACCACCCGGGTGCGTGGATCGGCTTGGCGAGCTCCTGCCTGCATCTGAACTGAGTTCCCTGTTCTTCCTAGCTTGCGTGATCGTCGGACCCGTCGGCACTGGGCTCAGCCTCGAAGCGCACCGTCAGTAGTTCTTCTTCGGTGATCTGGCCATTGGCATCGAGGAGTTCGGGATGCACGTTGACCGGCGGCTGCACTGATTTCTGCGCCGCACTAAACCCGCGCCCCATCACCCGAAAGGCCTGCCAGAGCAGTAGCCCCAGGCAGGTGAGATAGAGCAGCGGGACTATTTGGGTCAAAAGGCCCTCAACCGTTGATCAGTTGTTTCATTGTGCGAGATCGGCCCGGTCACTGGCACAACCAGTCACATCTTGGTGCGTTGTCAGGCGGGCTTGAGCGGCTAACCGTCGATACGGTTTGACGAGTCTTTTTGACGGATCCATGCGCCGCCAGCTGCCGCTGCTTGCCCTCTCCACGGCTTTGGTGATCGGAACAGCAGTCCAGGCGCCTGCCAGGCCGCCGGTGCCCACCACCAGCCGCCAATCGTTTGTGGCTGAGGCCGTGCGTCAAGCCGGGCCAGCAGTGGTTCGCATCGACACCGAGCGCACCATCACCCGCGCCAGTGGCCCTGGCGGAATCCCGCCAGTGTTCTTGATGGATCCGATGTTTCGTCAGTTCTTTGGTGGTGCCCCTGGCGCCATGCCAATGCCACGGCCGAGTCAGCGCACCGAACGCGGTCAGGGCACAGGGGTGATCTTTGAGGCTGATGGCTTGATCCTCACTAACGCTCACGTGGTGGAGGGGGCCTCGAGGGTCACGGTGGGGCTGGTGGATGGCCGCACCATGGAGGGTTCGGTGGTTGGCTCCGATCCCGTGACTGATCTGGCCGTGGTGCGCGTTGCCGCCTCTGAGCCTTTGCCCGTGGCGCCGTTGGGTGATTCCGATGCGGTGGAAGTGGGGGACTGGGCCATCGCGGTGGGCAACCCCTTTGGCCTGGATAACACCGTCACCTTGGGGATCATCAGCAGCACCAACCGCAATGCCACCAAGCTCGGCATCACCGATAAGCGTTTGGATCTGATCCAGACCGATGCCGCCATCAACCCCGGTAACTCCGGGGGCCCCCTCCTCAATGCCGATGGTGAGGTGGTGGGAATTAATGCGCTGGTGCGTAGTGGTCCGGGGGCTGGCTTGGGCTTCTCGATTCCCATCAACCGGGCGCAATCCATTGCCGATCAGCTGATTCGCAATGGCAAAGCCAGCCATGCCTTGGTGGGTTTGGCCCTCTCAGCTGAGCCCAAGGGGGTGCGGGTGAATTCCGTGATGCCCAATGGGCCTGCCGCCCGCGCTGGAGTCAGGCCGGGTGATTTGGTGCTGAAGGTTGGCGGCGAAGCCGTGGCTGATCCCGCTCAGTTTCTCTCTCGCATGGAGCGCTCCGGGGTTGGCAAGCCTTTGAGTCTTGAGTTGCTGCGCGATGGCCAGCGCCGCACGCTTGAGGTGGTGCCTGTGGAGATGGCCAGCATGGCCAGTTGACTCAGAGTCCATAGGCCGGCGTGATCGCTGTCTGTTTGTCAAGACCCTGAGCTGAATTCGTCTCACAATGAGACCCACTGATTCGGCGTTTGTGGCTCGTCAGCGACTCGCTTTAGCTCTATCCCTTGAGGGCAACCGCAGCTGGTTGGCAGCTCGCCGCGCTCAGCTGTTGGAGGACGGGCGTCTGCTCGATGCCGAAGCGTTGCTGCAGGAATTTCGTGGTTTGGGCCAGCCTGATCAGTTGCTGACCGTGCCGGCGCAACTGGGCTGATTACTCCCAGGGCAGATCAGCCACGTCATTGAGATCGTCGTCGCGCACGCCTTCGAGCCGTTGCGCTGGGTCCCAAAGGTCAAGCGGTCGCTCGACCAGTTCCTGATCGGCGTAGCTCGAGGTTGTTGGCTCGTTCAAAGCAGCTGGAGATCAAACCTGTTGATCACTCTGCTGGCTCATGAGCCAGCGGGAGGCTGCCCGCTGGCTTTGCCAGGCCTGCAGGAGTTGCTTGGCAATGCCGCGCACGGCGCTGGGATCCATTTCGGCGTCGATGGCGCGATTCATCCGTTCCAGCTCAAAGCGTTGGCCAAGGCTGAGGGCGGCGGCGGAATCCATGGCATCCGTTCAGATGCCTTGAAATTTAAAAACTGTTTCAGATGCTTGCGTATTGAGCGCTACATCTGCTTTCAGTCGGTGTCGGAACCATCACTGACGCGCAGATCCTCCACGCAGCGGGTGACGCATTCACCGTCATCCAAGGAGCATTCGGTGATGCATTGGAAATAGGTTTCAACGGCATCCCAGGCTTGCTCGTGCTCGCCTGACCCGGGGATGTAAGAACTGCTCATCAAACACCTCAGCGCATTCCGTCAGCGTATGCACACTGAAATGAGAGGTCCAGAAAGTTGAGTCTTCCTGCCTAAAAACCTGTGAAGTTGTTTGTCGGTGCTGCCTTAGGTGGGGCGTTTGCGCCGGCTTTCGGCTTTGGCCTTTTGCTTGGCCCGATTCGCGGCTCGCTTGGCCTCCCGTGCTTCGTCTTCCTCGGCTTGGCGCAGCAGGGCGGCCTCCTCGTCTTTCTTCTCGAGGTAGTAGGCGTAATCGCCGCGGTAAAGCACCAGTTCACCATCGCGCAGTTCCACGATGCGGTTGGCCACCCGGGCGATGAAGGTGCGGTCGTGGCTGACCAGCAGTGCCGCCCCCTCGTATTGCATCAAGGCGTCTTCCAGCATTTGTTTGGCTGGAATATCGAGGTGGTTGGTGGGTTCATCCAGCACCAGCAGATTGCAGGGGCTCAGCAACATCAGCGCCAGGGCTAAGCGGGCTTTTTCACCGCCACTGAGCTGGCCCACTTGCTTGAACACCGCGTCATTGCTGAAGCAAAAACTTCCCAACAGCGAGCGCACTTGCGTTTGGGTCCAATCGGGAACCGCCTCGAACAGCGTGTCAATCACGGTTTTCTCGAGATTTAACGCTTCGGCCTGGTTCTGCTCGAAGTAACCGGCTTCCACGTTGTGCTCGCCGAGGCGAGCCGACCCCTCACTGGGCTGCTCCAGCCCCATCACCAGCCGCAGCAGGGTGGATTTACCGGCGCCATTGGGGCCCACAAAGGCAATGCGGTCCCCCCGCTCCACTTCGAGATTGGCCTCAAGAAAGAGGATGTTGTCGTCGTAGTAGTGGGTGAGGTTGTCGATCAGCGCGATCTGACGACCTGAGCGCGGCGCCGGTGGGAATTGAAATTGCGGCCCCCCAAGCGATTCCACCGGAGCATCAATGCGCTCCACCTTGTCGAGTAATTTCTCGCGGCTTTTGGCCTGGGTGGAGCGGGTGGCGCTGGCCCGGAAGCGGTCGATGTAGGCCTGCTGGGCGGCGAGCTCTTTTTGCTGGCGGTCAAAGGCTGACTGGCTGGCTTCGCGCTCGAGGGCTTTTTGCTCCAGGTGCTGGCTGTAATTGCCCAGGTAGCTGCGGGAGATCCCGCGCTCGGTTTCAACGATTTGGTTGCAAACGCGATCGAGGAAGGTGCGGTCGTGGCTGATCACCACCAGCGGCACATTGATCTCAGTGAGGTAGCCCTCCAGCCACTCAATCGTGGCCATGTCGAGGTGGTTGGTGGGCTCATCGAGCAGCAGCAGATCGGGCTCCTGCAGCAGGATCTTGCCCAGGGCGATCCGCATTTGCCAGCCGCCTGAGTAGTCGCCAACGAGGCGCTCAGCCTTGGCTTCGTTAAAGCCAATCGTGGGCAGCAGCTTGTCGATGCGAGCATCCAGCTCGTAGCCATGCAGCCCTTCAAAGCGGGTCTGCAGACGTCCCAATTCCTCAATCAGTTCCTGGAGGTGGTCGGGGTCTTCCGCGGCTCGTTCGCTGGCCATCGCCAGCTCCACTTGCCCTTGTTGGTTGCGCACCTCGGCCGCTTCGCCAAAGGCCTGAAACAGCTCTTCGCGCACGGTGCGGCGCACATCCACATCAAATTCCTGCTGCAGGAAAACGATGCGAGGGTCTCCCTGGCGGACCACTTGGCCGCTGCTCGGCTCTTCTAAGCCCGCAATGATCCGCAGCTGGGTCGATTTGCCAGCGCCATTGACACCCACCAGACCGATGCGGTCTCCGCTTTTCACCTCCCAGGTGACGTCGCGGAGCACCTCCCCGGTGGGGTAGATCTTGCCAACGCGCTCCAGCCGCAGCACCCGGTCTTAAGCATGGGACCGGCAGGACCATACCAAGCGTGCGGCAGGCCAAACTGAAGGCTGTGCTGGCACCCGCACGGTGATGCTCAAGCGCTTGGAAGCGGTTATGGCCCTGGTGGTGACAGCTGGTCTGGCCGTCGTGAGCTACTGGCTGTTCTTTAGTTGGGCCCAAGGTGGGGGCAGTCGGCCGCAGCCGCTCAAAGCACCGGTTCCGCAGGAGCGCCCAGCGGATTCATAGGCCGCCGCGGGCTTTGATCAGCCACTGCCGCGTCGCATCGTCGGCGCTGTCATTGAGGTAACCACGGATCTCTTCGCGGCTGACGCTGAGGCCCTTGGCTTCAGCAATGGCCACCAATTGATCCAAGGTGCCCTGGGGGTCCTGCAGGGCCTGGCGAAACAGGGATCGGGTCAGCTGGGCATCGCTGCGCACGATGTCGTAGAGGGCTTGGGCCTGCTCAAAACCCATAGGGCAGAACGCTTTTTTTCAAGCTAGACCCGGCGGCCAAACATGCTGCTGACGTAACGGCGTGTGAGGTCGCGTTGTTGCACCCCCTGCTGCAACAAAAAGCCGGCCAACGCGGCCTGCATCAGGCGGTACTGATCCCATTGCGGATGGGCCTCGATGAACTGACTCATGGCCTGGGCAAGGTTGCCGGGCAGGGGGGTCTGGAAGCTCACCATCTGCTCGGTGCCATTGCACTCCGCCGGTGTGGCGACTTGGGGTGCGGCGCTGGCAACGGCGGCGGAAAGCATGGAGGTGTTGTGCGCTGGGTGCACTAGTTCGCCACGAGATGGCGCATTCGTCAAAGCGAGCCTGCTGATGCAGTCGCATGAATCCCGCTACCGAGATCAACTGCTGCAACTGGTTTTGTTCGCTAACCCCTCGTTTTGGCTATGGCCCCCGGTGTATGGCGCAACACTGTCAAGTAAGAACGGGAACACATTGGGTGTTTCCCCAATGCAGCCGTTGCGGCCGGGCTTTGAGGCGTTGGGCTGTGGAAAACCTTGGGCTTGACTTGGGAAAAGTGCTCAAGCCTGGGGAAAGCCGGAAGCGATTAGTTCTGCTGATCAGTGCTGAATTCGGTGCGGAATCTCAGGCCGCCCAGTCCTCGGAGATCTCCATGGCGGAGGCGTCGCGCATGGTGCGGGCATCGAGGCACAGCACCTTGCGCAACTTGGCGTAATTCCTTGCCATGGCTGGCCTTCCCTCGCGTGTGGCGCTGAATTCCGCCCGCTGCAACACGTGGTGGAGATGGGTCAGTAGGTAGGTGCTCATCACAGCGGAGACGAGCACGTCGCTCTTGTCAGCGGAGGCGGCCATGGCGGGGATTGCCGGTTCCATCAGCATACGCATGGATACTATCCGTGGCGATCTCAGTACACTTCTGTGTGTGACTGTGTGTGCCTAAGGCCGTGGCGACCCGTCAGACCTCCAGCAGTGGCCGCCCTAAGTCGCCTCGTATTCAGGTGGTGTTGCCGGAAGCGGTCTTAGAGCGCCTAGCCGCGGCAGCCGAACAGGACAGCCGCACGGTCAGCAACATGGCCAAGGTGTTGATTCAGCAGGGCCTTGATCGTTTGCAAGGCGGCGTGCGCCATCAACTCGAGCGTCAGCAGCAGGTTCAGCCGCGGCTGCGGCAGGGGCGGCTGCGGCGTATTCGTTTGCGCGGCGGCTGATTAGGGCTCGGCTACTTGCCCCAACAACCCCGCTCGCGCGCCCGTGATCGCTGGAGCGCTCCCAGCAATCCCCAGCTGGCGCCACCAGGCCAGCAGCGCAAAGGCCAGGGCTTCGCGATGTTGTGGGTTGAGGCCCAAGCTCTCAAAGCTGCGCACCCACAGGCCGCGGCAACGCGACCTGAGCTGCTGCATGAGGGCTTGATTGCGGCAGCCGCCTCCAGCGACGAGCATCTCCACCACAGCAGGCCCCCTTTGCAAATCAGCAGCCACAGCGGCGGCACTGAAGGCCGCCAAAGTGGCCAAGGCATCGGCTGGGTTGATGTTCTCCCCGAGCTCCAGCAGGCGCCGCTGCAAATCAGGCCGGCCGAACAGCTCACGGCCCGTTGATTTGGGCGGCGGTTGTTGAAAGAACGGTTCCTGCAGCCAGCGCTGCACCACCGCTTCATGCACCTGCCCTTGAAGCGCCCAGCGTCCGCCCTCATCAAAGTGGCTGTTGCCGCCGCTGAAGTGCTCGGCTGCCAAATCCAGCAGGGTGTTGGCGGGCCCGCAGTCCCAGCCTTGAACGGGCTGCTGATCGCGGCCCTGGCCCGGTGGCAGCAGGGTCAGATTGGCGATCCCGCCCAAGTTCAACAGGGCGCGCCAGCCGCCTTGGGCGGGATAGAGCGCGGCATCGGTTAAGGGCACCAAAGGCGCTCCTTGGCCGCCCCTAGCTAAATCAGCGCTGCGGAAGTCGCTCACCACCGTGCGCTGCAACCTCTCGGCCAGCAGGCAGGCATCCAGCAATTGCCAGCTGGCGCCGCATTGGCCGGCTTGGGGCGGTTGATGCCAGAGGGTTTGGCCATGGCAGCCCACCAAGCTGGCTTGCTTGTTGGGGTCGGCCGCGGCGGCACAAGCGGCTTGGGCTTCGCTCACCGCTTGGCGCAGCTCCAGCCACTGCGCTGCTGATAACGAAACCCCCTGCCCCGCATCCAGCAGCTGCTGGCGCAAGGGCAGGGGGTAGGGGTGATGGATCGCGTTGATCACACGCCAGGTGGGTTGCCTGGGGGCGCCATCAAAACGGGCCAACACTGCATCGACGCCATCGGCGCTGGTGCCACTCATCAGCCCCAGCACCGTGGCGCCCATCCTTAGCGGTTGGGCTGAGGAGTCATGCGCAGGTAGGGGCGAACTTCGGTGACGCCTTTGGGGAACTTGGTGCGGGCCTCATCGGTGGGGATGGAGGGCACCACCACGCAGTCTTCGCCGTCTTTCCAGTTCACCGGGGTGGCCACCTGGTGGTGGTCGGTGAGCTGCAGCGAATCGATGACCCGCAGGATTTCATCGAAGTTGCGGCCGGTGCTGGCGGGATAGGTGATCTGCAGACGCAGCTTCTTGGCTGGGTCGATCACGAACACCGAGCGCACCGTGAGGTTGTTGAGCGCCTTCGGGTGGATCATCCCGTAGAGGTCACTCACGGTTTTGTCTTCATCAGCAAGGATCGGGTAATCAACGACCGTGCACTGGGTTTCGTTGATGTCGCCGATCCAGCCCTTGTGACTCTCAGCAGAGTCAACGCTCAGGGCGATGGTTTTGACGTTGCGCTTATCCCATTCGGCCCGCAGCTTGGCGACGGCACCGAGCTCCGTGGTGCAAACCGGGGTGTAATCAGCGGGGTGTGAGAACAGAACCACCCAGCTATCGCCGGCATAGTCGTAGAAGTTGATCGGACCCTGCTGGGAGTCCTGGGTGAAATTGGGAACGGTGTCCCCAAGCTGGAGCGCCATGACTGTGGACAAAGTGTCTTTTTGATCGTGGCACATGCCCTGCGCCGCAGGCCATGACCCACTGTGAGACCGTAACGCTCATGCAAACCCCCCTCGCTCTCTTTAACGGCAGCTATGTCGGAGAGCGGCCCACGGGGATTGGTGTTGTGGCCAGAGATTTGGCCGCTGCCCTAGGCCCTGATCAGGTGCCAGCCCTGTGGCCCCAAGGCATGGCGCCGGATCAAGGCAGCGCGGGCCATGCCCGCCGGTTGTGGTGGACCCAAACGCAACTCCCGTCGTTGTGGCGCGCCAGTGGTGCGCCGCTGTTGTTATCGCCGTTGCCGGAAGCCCCCTTGTTGGCAGGGGTGCCTTCGGTGGTGTTGGCCCATGACCTGTTGCCGCTGCGGTACCCCCAGCTGACGCCGCTGCTGGCTTATCACCTGGTCTATGTGCCGTTGGTGCTGCGCCGCGCCCGCCATGTCCTGTGCAATTCCGAGGCAACGGCCCGTGAGGTTCATGGCCGCATTGGCGTGCCAACACGCCGCTTGTCCGTGTTGAAGCTGGGCTTTAACCCAGGACAGCTGCGCCCTTTGGGTTTGGCGCGCGAACCGGAATTGCTGGTGCTGGGTCGCCATGACCCCCACAAAAACCTGCGCCGTTTGTTGCAGGCGGTGGCGGCGCTGCGCGATCGCGAGCACCGCATTCATTTTGTGGGCCCCCACGATCGCCGCTACACCCCCAAGCTTCAGGCGTTAGCCGAGGAGTTGGGTCTTGCCTCCCGTTGCCGCTGGACCGCGTGGGTCACCAATGACGAACGCTTGGAGTTGCTGAACCGGGCCCGCGCCTTGGTGATTCCCAGCCTGTGGGAGGGATTTGGTTTGCCAGCTCTCGAAGCGATGGCTTGCGGTACGCCGGTGTTGGCCTCCACGGCCGGTGCCCTGCCAGAAGTGGTGGGGGAGGTGGCTGTTCCCCTCGATCCCCTGCAACCAGGCCAAATGGCGGCGGCCATCGACGACTTTTTGCAGTCGAGTGCGCTGCAACAGCGCCTCACCCAGCAGGGACCGTTGCGGGCTGCAGGCTTCAGCTGGGCGCAAACCGGGGCCGAGTTGAAGCAGCGCTTGCAGGCGTTATGCCCCTGAGGGCTTAAGGCACCAGCAGTCCGCTGGGGCGCTGCAAGCGCAAACAACGCATGCCGGCCGCGGCTGCCGCTTGCTCATCGGCGCCGCTGTCGCCAATCAGCAGGGCTTGCTCAGCGCTGCAGGGCACTTGGGCGATGGCCGCCTCCAACAGGGCTGGATCGGGTTTGGCGGCTCCTGCTTCGCTGGAGACCAGCACGCCATCAACGGCATCACGCAGGCCGAGACGCTCCAGCAAGCCGTGCAAGCGGCGATCAAAATTGCTAACCACGATCAGGGCTAACCCGCTCTGCCGCCAGCGCTTCAGGGCATCGGGCACCTCGGGATACACCGCCCATGGCTCGGGTTGCGCGAACTGATCAAACAGCTCACCGGCTAGCCCAATCGGCAGGTGCTTCACGCCCACGGCCTGGAAGGTGGCCTCAATGCGCTGCTGCCACCAGGACCGTTCGGCCTGCTCCAAGTGAGCTGGGGCCACCCCGGGGAAGGTCAGCGGCGGCGCTTGGCTGTAGGCCTGCGCGAAGGCGCGATCCAGTGCTTCGGCTTCCAGCTCTAAGCCGTAGTCGGCTGCTGCTGCGCCATAGAGGGTGCCAACCGATTGGCGCAGGCCGATCAAGGTCCCCATCGCATCGAGCAGGAGAGCTTGGGGTTGCGTCATTGGCGTGGGGCGCTGAGCCAGCCCGCCGCCACCTGAAGCGGTAAACGGCAACCCGGCAAGCGAGTGAGGTAGGTCCAACGGCGGAGCTGATAGGCCGAGGATCCAGCCAGGGTCAGCCCCATACCCGTGAGGGTGGCATCACCCACCCCCAAACTCAGCATTTCGCCGAGATCTTTCCACTTGAACTCCTCCAGGGGTTGGTTCTCCCTGGCCAGCAGCAGGTTGCGCGCCAGCAGCTGGGCCTGTTGAAACGCCACTTGGGCCGTGGCTGGAAGTTCGGGGTCATGGGGAACCGAGGCGGTATCCCCGAGGCTGAAGATGCGCGAATCACTCTCCAGTTGCAGGCTGGCGTTGCAGCGCAAGCGGCCTCGCGCGTCGGTGGCCAGCGCTCCAGCGGGCAAAGCGGTGCGTTGACCTGCCGTCCACACCACAGCATCAACGGCCAAGGTGCTGCTCTGCCCTTGCGCGTCTTGCAGGGTGAGCTGGCCGGCTTGGACGGCTTGCACGCCGCATTGGCAGCGCAGCCGCACATCCCGCTGCTGCAAGGCCAGTTCGGCTTGGCTGCGGTTGAAGGCTTTGGCCTGGGGTAAACAGCGCTCCCCGCGTTCAATCAGCTCGACACTGGCTTGGCCGCGCAGCAGATCAGCCAACTTGCAGGCCAGCTCAACCCCGCTGGGACCAGCGCCAACGATGGCCACCCGATTGCGGATGGTGGGGAGTTGGGCCCGCAGGGCTTCCACATCCTCAAGGCTGTGGAAGCGCAGGGCGTGGTCTTCCACTCCGGGGATGCCAAAGCTGTCGGGTTTGGCGCCGGTTGCGATCACCAGTTGGCTGTAGTGCAAGCGTTGGCCGCTCTCCAGCACCACGTGGCAGGAGTCAGGCTCCACTGCCGCCACCCGATCCCTCTGCCAGCCAATGCCATGGCCGGCTAGCAGGGCGTCGTAGCGGGGCGCCATTTGCCAAAGCGGCAATTCGCCGCTCAGGCGCTCATAGAGGAAGGGCAAAAAGACGAATCGGTCCCTTGGCTCCACCAGCAGCAACGGGGGATGTCCGGGGCGCCGCGCCAGCTCGAGGGCGGTGTAGAGGCCGGCGAATCCGCCACCCACGATCACGATGGGAGAGGTCACCGTTTGCTGGGAACTGGGGCGAGGCTAAGAGGCAGGAGCCGGGTGATGCGGCAGGCTGTCTAGAGCTGGGGAGGGTCTGCGGTGCAGCTGGTTCAGGATCTGGAAGCCACCCAGGCTGAGCTGGAGGCACTTGAGGCCCCTGAGCAATTGCGCTGGGCGAATGATCATTTCGGCAGCGGTTTTGCTGTCACCACCAGCTTTGGCACCCAGTCAGCGGTGTTGCTGCACCTGTTGGTGGGTGTGGCACCTGATGTGCCCGTCTACTGGATTGACACGGGCTATCTGTTTCCTGAGACCTATCAATACGCTGCCGATTTGACGCAGCGCCTCAAGCTCAACCTCAAGGTTGTGCAGCCCGAGCTCAGCCCCGCGCGGATGGAAGCGTTGCTCGGCCGGCTTTGGGAGAGCGAAAACCCTGATGACCTGGTGACCTACCACCGTCTGCGCAAGGTGGAGCCCCTGGATCAGGCCTTGGATGCAGCCGAGGTGAGCTGTTGGGCCAGCGGTGTGCGGGCTGGTCAAACCGATAACCGTGCCGCCATGCGGCCGCTTGAACGGTTGCGGGGCCGTTGGAGTTTGCGGCCGCTGCTGCGCTGGACCCGGCGCGACGTCTACTACTACATGGAGAAGCACGAACTGCCCCAGCACCCCCTGTTTGAGCAGGGCTACAGCACCGTGGGGGATTGGCACTCCAGTGCGCCCGATGATGGTTTGGGCCGCGCCAGCCGCTTTGGCGGTCGCCATCAGGAGTGCGGCTTGCATCTGCCGGAAACCTTGGTGGAAGGCGCTGGGATTTGAGCCATGCGGCGTTGGCTGCTGATTGGCAACAGCCGCTGGCATTGGGCGGCTCCAGCGCCGGATCAATCGCTTCAGCTGTGGCACACCAGTGCGGCTGATGGCGCTGAGCAGTTGCAGCAGGCCCCTGCAGCCTGGGCTGCTGTGGGACCTGTGCCCAAAGAACTGGAACGCTGGCAGCAGCAGCGGGTGCTCAGCAGTGATGTGCCCATAGTCCAGCTTCCGCCGGCGCTGGGCGTCGATCGTGCCCTGGCGGCCTGGGCCGCTTGGCAGCGGCAGCGCCAACCGGTGCTGGTGGCCGATGCGGGCACGGCTTTAAGCCTGACGCTGGTGGATGCTGCTGGCTGTTTTCAGGGGGGGCGGCTGATGGCTGGTGGGCGCCTGCAGTTGCAGGCGCTTCATCAGGGCACCGCTGATCTCCCGACGCTGAAGCATCTGGAGACGGCAGATCCGATTTGGGCCACCCGCACCACTGAGGCCATGGCCAGTGGTGTGGCGCGGGGGCTGGCCGCGGCGATTGCGTCGGCTTTCCACGACAGGCCCGAGCCGCAGTGGCCCTGGCAGCTGTGGCTCACCGGTGGTGATGCCCCTGTATTGCTGCCTTTGCTGCAGGCCCAAGGCCTGCAGCCTTTCCACGATGAGGGCCTGGCCCTATCGGCGTTGGTGGCGCTTAGCCGGCCAGCTCAAGATCCTTGAGGATGTCGTCGGCCATGGTGGCGGCCTTCACCTTTTTGTAGATCTTCTCGAGCTTGCCCTCGGCATCGATCACAAAGGTGTGGCGCATCATGCCCATGTACTCACGGCCCATGAATTTTTTGAGTCCGTAGCTCTCGTAGGACTCGGCCACTGGGCAGGGCTCGCTATCGCTGAGCAGGGTGAAGGGCAGGGTGTACTTATCGATGAACTTGGCGTGGCTTTTGGCGTTGTCCTTGCTGATGCCCAACACCTTGATGCCATGGCTCTTGAAGCTGTCCCACTGATCGCGGAAGTTGCAGGCTTCCTTGGTGCAGCCCGGGGTGTCGTCCTTGGGATAGAAGTAGATCACCACCCGCTGGCCGCGGAGATCTTTGAGAGCAACGGGTTGGCCGTCCTGATCCGGAAGCGTGAAATCAGGGGCGGGGTCACCGATTTGAAGGGCCATGGCTGCAATGCAATCGGGGAGCGAGCCTAAGCAGCCGCAGCTCTGGTGCGGCCCTCTCCCCGCTTGGCCTGCCGATCAGTTGCCGCAGCTGCTCAGTGCCCAAGAGCTGGCCTGGGGTGAGGCGTTACCGCAGAGCCGGCGGCTGATCTTTTGGCGAACCCGCGCTGTGGTGCGTCAGCAGTTGGCTGCTTGGTTGGGGTGCCGCTCCGAGGATCTGCCGCTGCTGGCGCCTCCGGCCCATTACCCCCAGCTCGCTGATGGCTGGGGGCACGTGAGTTGGAGCCATAGCGGCGAGCAGCTGCTCTTGGGATGGTCGCCTCAGCCTGTGGGCGTGGATCTCGAGCCAGCTGATCGCCCGATTCGAGCCGAATCCTTGTGGCAACGCCTTTGCCCTGACGAGCCGCCGGCTGCTGCACTCGCCAATGCGGTGTTGCAGCGCTGGGTGGCGCTGGAGGCATTGACCAAGCGCCGCCGCAGCAGCATCGCTGCGGAACTGGGCCGCTGGTCTTGGCAGCTGGAGCATGGCCGAGCTGTGCATCGCCATGATCAGACCAACGTCGATGTTGTGGCCCAGTGCCATTGCCTGCAGCAGCGCACCTGGTGGCTCGGCTGGAGTGGTGGTGCGATGCCCGCGGTAGCGAGTGATGAAGGCGGCTAAGGTCCGCCCATGGTTCAACCCCTACGGCTCAGCATGATCGTGCTGCTCACCCTGCTTGGGGTGTGCGGCTTGGTGCGTTTGCCGTTGATGCCGCCCTTGCTGGCCCGTTCGGGTTCCGATACCCAGCTCTCTGATTTGGAAGCCCAAGAAGCGTTGTTGGAAGCGCGGCAAGAGGCGGCCTCACAAATGACGCGCTTTGTGGGCGGGCAAATCACACGCCATTACTGGGGCGGCTTCACGCCTTATCTCGATGTGTTGGGGGTGGAGATTCCCGCAACGATGGAATCCACCCTCACGGTGAGTGATGACCGGGCGCGTTTGGTGCTCGATCCCAAGCGGGTGAATGAGCGTTATGTCGCCGAGGTGGTGCGCGCCGGAACGCGAGCCCGTGGTGTGGTGTGCCGCGGTCAAGGCGAGCCGGGTGAGTTTGTGTTGCGCGGCCGACGTCTCGATTGTCCGGAGGGTTGGCTTGTGATTAACGACCCACTATTGACGTCGCCTGGAGAACAACAACCAGAGCCCATTAATTAAGACAATCAGGGACTCTTCAATCTTGTTGGCGGTTTTTTACCGCGTGGCTAAGTTTTTAAGTGACGTGTCCGCCTCGCTCTCATGCTGAAGCGCATCTCTGCTGGCCTCGCTGCCGGCGCTGCCCTCTCTTCCCTGGCTGTTCTGCCCGTTCAGGCAGAAATCAACACCCGCTCCACTGTTCGTTGGAACAGCGGTGGCGCCGTGTACACCACCAAGCTCGCTGACTTCCAGGAGTTCCTCGAGACTGGTGAAATCGACTACAGCACCAACCGTGCTCTGGTCTCCGGCATCAACAACTCCGGCTGGACTGCTGAAGAGATCCGCAAGGGTCTGTCCAAGCAGTACAAAGTCAACGTTGTCTACGTTGCCCGCTTCCTGTACTCCAAGAAGGGCTACAAGTTCCTCGAGAACCAGACCAAGAGCTACTTCCCCTACTGGGGCATGAAGAAGACCGCCGTTCAGGCTCTTCGCTCTGCCATCGTCCTCGACTCCGTCGACGGCAAGCTGTCCTCTGCCGGCATCATGAAGATGCTGCCCGTGGACATGCGCCTGGCTGACACCTGCGGCACTTTCGATGGTGCTCAGAACGTCTGCGCCAAGGGCAAGTGCCAAGGCGACCAGCAGTGCACCTCCCTGCTGTCCTGGTATGTGTTCCTGCCCGCTTGCGTGCAGGCCA
>JAAXIH010000215.1 GCA_012270465.1 Synechococcus sp. | reverse complement strand
ACAGCCAATTCGTCGCTGCCTGTGCACCAGGCGATCTGCCGGTCGCTGTAGCCCAGCTGCTTGAGCTCGAGCAGCGCATCGGCGCCTAAATCAGTGAGGGAGCGGCCCTGAAGCAGCGCTTGTTCCCGTTGCAGCAGCGCTGCGAATTTGGCCAGGAACCAGGGATCGATGGCGCTGAGGGCATGGACCTGCTCAATGCTTCGGCCCCGCAGCAGGGCTGTGCGAACCGAAAAGATTCGCTCCGGCGTTGGGGTTCGCAAGATGGCATCGAGATCCCCTTCGCTGGGGTTTGGTTCAGCCCGATCGGCTCCCCAGCCGGCATGGCCTGTTTCCAGTGAGCGCAGGGCTTTTTGAAAGGATTCCTCAAAGCAGCGGCCGATGGCCATCGCCTCACCCACCGATTTCATCGAGGTGGTGAGCACCGATGAGCTGCCGCTGAACTTTTCAAAGGCAAAGCGGGGCACCTTGGTGACCACGTAATCGATGGTGGGCTCAAAGCAGGCCGGCGTTTTGCCGGTGATGTCGTTGATGATTTCGTCGAGCCGGTAGCCCACGGCCAGGCGGGCAGCGATTTTGGCGATCGGGAACCCGGTGGCTTTGCTGGCCAGGGCCGAACTGCGGCTGACGCGGGGGTTCATCTCAATCACCACCACATCGCCGTTGGCGGGGTTGATGGCGAATTGAATGTTGCTGCCGCCGGTGTCGACGCCGATTTCGCGGATGATCGCCAGGGATTGGTCGCGCAGGCGCTGGTATTCGCGATCGGTCAGGGTTTGCGCTGGCGCCACCGTGATCGAATCACCGGTGTGAACCCCCATGGGGTCAAGGTTTTCGATGCTGCAGATGATCACCACGTTGTCGGCGGTGTCGCGCATCACCTCCAGCTCAAATTCCTTCCAGCCCAGCAGCGACTTTTCAATCAGGATTTGATCAACGGGGCTGGCTTCCAAGCCGCTGTTGCACAGGGCCCGAAATTCCTCGGGGTTGTAGGCAATGCCGCCGCCAGAGCCGCCCAGGGTGAAGGCCGGGCGAATGATGCGCGGGTAACTGCCGATTTGATTGCCAACCGCTTCGGCCTCCTCCATGGAGGTGGCAATTCCCGATGGACACACCGCCACACCGATGCGTTCCATCGCCTGTTTGAACAGGTCGCGGTCTTCGGCTTTCTCAATGGCGGCCAAATTGGCGCCAATCAGCTCCACGCCATGGCGCTCGAGGGTGCCGTCTTTGGCCAAGCTCACCGCCAGGTTCAAAGCGGTTTGGCCGCCCATGGTGGGCAGCAGGGCATCGGGCTTCTCCAGCTCGATCACGCGCCGCACCACATCGGGCGTCAGCGGCTCGATGTAGGTCCGATCCGCCATCTCTGGATCGGTCATGATCGAGGCGGGGTTGGAGTTCACCAACACCACCTCAAAGCCATCAGCCCGCAGGGCTTTGCAGGCTTGAGTGCCGGAATAATCAAATTCGCAGGCCTGGCCGATCACAATCGGCCCCGATCCCAGCAGCAAAATGCGGCGAAGGTCCGTGCGACGGGGCATGGGCCAGCGTTGACTCAAAACATTCTCAGCTTCTCATCCCCCCGTCGTGCTTCGGCGAGCGGTCGCTACGCTGAAGGTTGACCTTGACCTTTGAGTCGTCCCCGTTCATGAGTGAGCTTCAGCGCCTGAAAGGGCTGCTGCCTCCAGAGATGCAGAGCTGGGTCTTCGTGGAGGCTGCCGCCGCTGCTGATCCGCCGCTGGTGAGCCTCGAGGAGATCGGGCGTGATGAGGTGGAGATCCAGGTGGATCTCGAGAAATGGGATGCCTTGGCGCTCGACCACCGCAATCTGCTGTTTTGGCATGAGGTGGGCCGCATCCAAAACGATGCGATCCCTCGCGATGGCTGGGAAATGGCGGCTTTGGCCATTGGCCTGGGCGGTGCCATTGGTGAGCTGTGGGTGCAAGACGGCTTGCTGCTGGTGCTGGCCATGGGGCTCTCGGGCTTTGCCGGCTACCGCCTCTATCTGAACAACAATTCCGAGAAGCGTCTGCAAGACGCGATCGCTGCTGATGAGCGGGCCATCAACCTGGCCACCCGCTTTGGCTACACCCTGCCCAATGCCTACAAAAGCTTGGGCGGGGCCCTCAAAGAACGCATCGAGCAGACCCGTAAAAAGCGCCAGCGCAGCTTCTTTGAAGATCGGCTGGAAGCGCTGCGCAAGAGTGCAGGCCGCGCCCGGGCTGAAATGGCCCAACAGCAGGGCAGCAGCCGTTCTGTGAGCAGTGAGAACGTCTATGGATAGTGAAGCGCTGGTGCATCTGGCCGCCGAGGCGGCCGATGACCGCAAAGCCGTGGATATCCGCCTGCTCAAGGTGGATGACGTCACCACCTTGACCGACTGGTTTTTGGTGTGCAGTGGCCTCTCCACGGTGCAGGTCAAAGCCATTGCCCGCTCGGTCGAAGACCGTTTGGAAGAGGAGGGCCAGCTGCCGTTGCGCAAAGAGGGCTTCACCGAAGGCCGTTGGGTCCTGCTGGATTACGGCGATGTGATCGTTCAGGTGCTCACACCAGAAGAACGCAGTTACTACGATCTGGAAGCTTTCTGGGGCCACGGGACAGCTGTTCCGTTTGTGCCTGCGGTGGCATCGACTGGATCTTCAACCTGAACCATGAGCGTTTGTCCTGTGCCGGCGGAACAACAGCCGCTGCGCCAGTACGAGGAACTGCTCGCCTCTTGGTTTTTTCGTTGGCCTTCCACCAGCTTTGCGGCCTTGGGCCGGCGGCTCGCTCAGGGCTGGCTTCTCCTGCTACCGATCACCTTGTTGGTGGCTAGCGGCAGCATTCCCCTGCGTCATGACGTGCCGCGCTTGTTTGCCGCTGGTGCTGTGTCTGCCCTGGTGCTGCCATTGCTGCTGTTGGTGCGCCAGTGGCTGGGTTGGACCTATGTGCACCGCCGCTTGATGCGAGAGCGCATCACCTACGAGGAATCGGGTTGGTACGACGGGCAGGAGTGGGAGAAGCCGCTGGAATGGCGTGAGAAGGATCTGTTGATTGCCCAGCACCAGGTGAAGCCTGTGTTGGGCCGCTTGCTGCGGGCTATCAGCGTTCTGGCCGCGCTGCTGCTCTGGGGCGCCAGCCTCTGCCAGGCTCTTTGAGATCAGCTCCGGCGCATGACGTCATCGATGGGTCTTAGTGGTTCCAGCCTCAAGGGGCATCCCCCGCTGGAGGTGAGGCTGCTTCGCGATGGCATGTGCGAATCGGTGCATCGGGTCCATGCCGTGGTTTGTGATCAGCGCGGCCGTCTGCTGATGCGTGCTGGCGATGCCCAGCATCTGAGTTTTATCCGCTCGGCGCTGAAGCCTTTTCAAGCCCAGACCTTTGTCTCCAGTGGTGCCCTCGATGCCCAAGGCGGCGCGGATCGGGCGATGGCGATTGCTTGCGCTTCCCATGACGGCGGCAAAGACAAAGCCCGCGAAGCGTTTCAAATCCTCTGGCGGGCCGACATTGATCCCTCGATGTTGCGCTGTCCGGTGCCGGCGGGAAAAGAGAGCCCCCTGGAGCACAACTGCTCGGGAAAGCATGCGGCCTTTCTGGCCAGTTGCCGGCGCATGGGCTGGCCTTTGGAGGGCTACCTCAACCAAGATCACCCACTGCAGCAAGAACTATTTGGCCGTATTGCTGAGCTGCTGGGGTTGCCGAAAGATGAACTGATCATCGCCAGAGATGACTGCGGCGCCCCCACCGTGCAGCTCCCATTGAGTCAGATGGCCTTGCTGTTTGCCCACCTTGGTGCTGGAACGCTGCCCAACCTCGAGCGCTTGGTGCGCTCGATGCAGGCCCACCCCGAGTTGGTGGCCGGTGAGGGGCGCTTTGACACCGAGCTGATGCGCCGCGGCTTGGACATGCTGATCAGCAAAGGCGGGGCAGAGGGGATTCAATGCCTTGCCCGCGTGGGTGAAGGGATTGGTTTGGCGATCAAGGTGGAAGACGGAGCCAGCCGCGCCAAGCGCGCGGTGGCTTTGCACCTGCTGCGTCAGTTGGATTGGCTCACGCCCACCGCTTTGGAGGAACTGGAGGAGCAATTCATGGTCCCCATGGCCGGTCAGCGGCTGGAGGTGATCGGCGAATTGGCTTGATTGGTTGCCAACTGTCGCCGTCGTCACCTAAGTTTTGGTTTCGGTTGCCGCGGGGTAGAGCAGCCTGGTAGCTCGTCGGGCTCATAACCCGAAGGTCGGGAGTTCAAATCTCCCCCCCGCCACCAATTCCTT
>JAAXIH010000078.1 GCA_012270465.1 Synechococcus sp. | reverse complement strand
CATTGAGGCGGGTGCGAATCCGTTTATCGGTGGTGAGCTCGGTGGAAAGCGCCGCGTAGGGCAGGTTGACGCTGGTGTAGGCGGTCATCAGCAGGATCGCCATCACCACGTAATAGGTGGTGCGTTGGGCGATGCCGCCCGGGGGGACCCACCACAGGGCTGCCAGGCTGATGCCCAGCGGCACTGCTCCTCCCAGCATCCAGGGCAGCCGCGGGCCCCAGCGGGTTTTGGTGTGATCGCTGAGCCAGCCGATCAGGGGGTCATTGATGGCATCCCAGACCTTGATCACCATCAACAGCGAGCCGGCGATGAAGGCCGGCAGCCCTGCGGTGCAGGTGAAAAACGCAAAGAGGTAGAAGCCCAGCTGGGTGGCGGCCAGGCCAGTGCCGGCATCGCCAAGGCCGTAGCCAATCATCAGGCGCCGCCGGGAGCCAGCCAGGGGGGCAGCAGAGGCGGTCACAGGCGAGAGCCGGGCAAGTCGACCGCCATAATGCAAAACAGCTCAGCCCAAACGCCAGCCCTCTTCAGGTGCTGATACGTTTGTACTGCTGCGGGCGTAGTTTAGTGGTAAAACCTCAGCCTTCCAAGCTGATGATGCGGGTTCGATTCCCGCCGCCCGCTTCCATTTTTTAGAGCTTCAGCTCGATGTCGCTGGCCACCAGCAGCATCAAGCTGCGGCTCTCCAAAGGTGCCGATGGTGGTCGCCAACCCGGGGGCTGCGCCGGCAGATCTTCATCGGCGGGCAAGCCGGTGTCGATCACCCGCTGCCAGCCGCTCGGCGTTGGCGGCAGATCGAAATGCATGGCCTTGTAGTAGGCGTTCATGCCGCACCACAGCCGTGGGCCTTGGGTTGGGCTGTGGATGCTCCAGGCCAAACAGTGCGACCAGCTCGCCCAATCGGGCTTGCCAATCTCCACCCCATGCCATTGATGGCTCAATTCGCTGGGCCGTTCCGGGTCGAGCCAAGGCAACAGCTGCTGACGCAAGCGCAGCAGCCGTTGCACAAATAGCTTCAGCGCCAGGCCGTCGTCGCCTGGCTGCCAGTGCATCCAGCCCAGGGGATTGTTCTGGCACCAGCAGTTGTTGTTGCCTCCTTGGCTGCGCTGCACCTCATCGCCCATCAGCAACATCGGCGTTCCAGCTGAGAGCAGCAGGGTGCAGAGCATGTTGCGCATCTGCCGTTGCCTCAAGGTGTTGATGGCCGGGTCGGTGCTGGGGCCTTCAACGCCGTGGTTCCAGCTGTTGTTGTGGGAGTCGCCGTCGCGGTTGTCTTCGCCATTGGCGAGGTTGTGTTTGCCGTTGTAGCTGACCAGATCGTTGAGGGTGAAGCCGTCATGGGCGGTGACGAAATGAATGCTCTTGCCAGGGGCTGCTGGTTCGCCGCCATAGAGGTCAGGACTGGACATCAGCCGTTGGGCCATCGCCCAGGAGGTGTTGTCATCGCCTTTCCAGAACCGCCGTAGGTCGTCGCGGAAGCGCCCATTCCAGGTGCCCACCCGCTGGGCAGGAAAGTCGGCCAGCCGGTAGAGGCCGCCGCAATCCCAGGGCTCCCCCACCAGCTTGATGTCGGCCAGTTCTGGATCGCTTTCCATTGCCTCAAATAGGGGCGGCTGATCCAGCGGGGTGAGGTCGGTGCCGCGGGTGAGGGCCGCACCGAGGTCAAAGCGGAAGCCATCGATGCCCAATTCCAGGGCCCAGCAGCGCATCGATTCGATGATCAGCTGCACGGCCAGCGGATGGTTGGCGGCAATGCTGTTGCCGCAGCCGGAGACGTCTTGATAGATGCCGTCGGCGCTCTGGTGGTAGTAGAGGCGATCGGCAAAGCCCCGCCAGCTCAGGCAGGGCCCTTGGCTGCTGCCCTCGGTGGTGTGGTTGTACACCACATCGACGAACACCTCGAGGCCATGGTCGTGGCAGGCCGCAACCAGTTGACGCAGCTGCTGCCGCCCCGCGACTGGGTCGTCGCCGCAGACGTAGCCGTGGTGGGGTGCAAACCAACTCAGGGGGCTGTAGCCCCAATAGTTCTGGCGGCCATCGGGGGCATCGGCGGGGTCGAAGGCCATCGACGGCAACAGCTCAATGGCGGTGATCCCCAAGCTCTGCAGATAGGGCAGTGCATCGATCAGCCCCAAAAAGGTGCCCCGGTGCTCAGCGCTGGCGGGGCTATGGCTGTCGCGGCTGAAGCCGCCGGGATGCAGCTCATAGATCACCGTTTCACGCCAAGCGCGCCTGGGCCGCGGGTGGCTGTTGAAATCAAAGTGATCGCGCTCAGTGACCACCGCCTTGAGGCAATGGGCGCTGTTGTCGTGATCGCCGGTGGCCAGGCCCCGCTGGTAGACATCCCAGCCGCTGATGGCGCGGGCGCAGGGATCCAGCAGCACTTTGGTGGGGTGGAAACCAGGGCCGGCTGAGCTCACCGGGCCATGCACCCGGTAGCCGTAGCAGCAGCCAAGGCCAACTCCCTGCACCTCAACGTGCCAGTAATCACCGCTGCGGTGCTTGGCATTGAGCTCAATGATTTGATCCGGTTCGCTGGCGCTGCCGCTGGCGTACAGAAGCAGCTCCACCTTGGTGGCCTGAGGTGCGGCCACCGAAAAGTTCACGCCGCCCTCCACCAGGGAGCTGCCCAGGGGCCATGGCTTGCCGATGCTCACCGCCATGGCTGGGCTGTTCCTCTGCGCGTGCCTATTCAGAGGATGGCGTGAAATGGATGGGATGGGTATTGCAGCGCTGGGTTCTGGTCTGTGGGCATTTCCCCCCAGTCGCGATAGCGACGGCGGCACGGCCTGGCTGCTGCACACCAGCGGTGGTGGCTCGGTGCTGGTGGATGTGCCGCTGCTCAGTGATGAGCACCTGAGCTGGCTGCAGCAGCAACCCCCCGGTTGGATCGTGCTCACCCATCGCCAAGGCCATGGCCGCTGCCGGCGTTTGCAGGAACAGCTGGGTTGGCCGGTGCTGGTGCAGGAGCAGGAGGCCTATCTGTTGCCCACGCTGCAGCAGCGCCACAGCTTTGGCGAGCAGCGCGAGCTCGAGCCTGGGTTGCGGTTGCTGTGGACGCCGGGGCCAACGCCGGGATCGTGCTGTTTGCATTGGGCCCAAGGGGGCCGGGATGTGTTGTTCTGCGGACGTTTGCTCTGGCCGCGGGGCCTTGAGGATGTCGAAATGCGAATTGGTGACAGCACGTTTCATGCCAGCCGCCAGCAGCGCAGTGTGGGGCGGCTGAGGACCTGGCTGCAGCCGGGGCAACCTGCTCAGATCGCCTGCGCCGCAGGGCTTGGCGTGCTGCGCGGCGTGAAGCTTGTAGAGCGCGGAAATGTCGCCATCGATACCTTGATCGCTCGGAATTGAGCGTTGAACCGCTCAAACCCATTGCAAAGGCTGGGTTAGTTAGTTGCGCTCTCAGAATGTGGTCCATACCATTGGCGCGTTCCTACCCCTCGCAGCGGGCTGCCCCCTCCGATGAACAAAGCTGATCTGGTCAACCTGGTTGCAGCTCGTACCGAGCTGACCAAAACCGACGTCTCCCAGGTGGTTGACGCTGCCATCGAGACCATCATCGATTCCGTCGTTGAAGGCAAAAAAGTTTCCATCCTTGGTTTCGGCTCCTTCGAATCCCGTGAGCGCTCCGCTCGTCAGGGCCTGAACCCCAAGACCGGCGAAAAGATCGCCATCCCCGCCAAGAAGGTTCCCGCCTTCACCGCCGGCAAGATGTTCAAAGATCGCGTTCAGGGCTGATCGCACTGGGCACGACCCCTTTGTTCCAAGCGCTTCCTGCTCACCTGCAGGAGGCGCTTTTTTGTGCGCAGCAGCGCCGCAGCAGTCATCAGCGCGGTCGCTTTGCGCCCACACCCAGCGGGCCTTTGCACCTGGGCAATCTGCGCACGGCCCTGCTGTCGTGGTTATCGGCTCGATTAGCAGGAGCCGAATGGCTCTTGCGCATCGATGATCTCGACACGCCCCGCAACCGGCCTGGGGCAGAGGCGCAGGCCATCGCTGATTTGCAGTGGTTGGGCCTGCTTTGGGATGGCCCTGTGCTGCGCCAGAGCGAACGCCGCGGGCTGTATCACTCCCTGCTCTCGGCCTTAAGGAGCCAGGGCTGCCTTTATCCCTGCCATTGCAGCCGCCGCATGTTGGCGGATGTGTCAGCCCCCCACGGCGCTTGGCCGCTGTACCCGGGCACCTGCTCTGACCTGGCTCCCGATTGGGGCGCCCGCAACGGGCGTTTGCCCAGCTGGCGGTTGCGGCTTC
>JAAXIH010000137.1 GCA_012270465.1 Synechococcus sp. | reverse complement strand
TTCACCGGGAAGCGGTTGATCATCTGCAGGGCGCGGCGGCCATTGCTGCGCAACTCCTCGCTCACTGCCGGGCAATAGGGAAGTTGCGCCAACAGATCCACCGTGCGCCGCAGCAAGCGCACCACATCGCCTTCATCCAGTGAGGTGTTGGCGATCAGATCGCTCCAGCTTTCGCCATCAGCCCAAGCTTTCACCAAACCCATCAGATCCGGCTCCCACCACACCGGGAACACCACCGCATGGCGCTCCTGCTGGCGCAGCAACTCGCGGCGCAGTCCCCGCAGGTCGTGGAGTGTTTCTTCCGCCTGGGGCGGCGGCGGGTAGGCGCTCCAAAGATCCGGACGGCTCACCTCAGTCGAGATGGCCTCAAGCACGGCGGCCAAATCAGCTGGCGGCAGCTCATCGCAATGGCCGCTCATCAGCGCCAGGCCAAGCCACAGCTCGTTGTCACCACGCAAGGCCGCCACGGTGCGGCCCACCTCGGTGGGATCGAGCTCATCGAGGCAGCCAAAGTGCTGCAGGATTTCAATCAGAGACAGGAAGGTCTCCCAGTGGCGGTTGGCCCGCCGGTGCAACAGCTGCTGGCGCTCGGCGATCTCTTCCTCCAGCTCCTCCATGCGGCGGCGCTGTTTTTTGAGTTGCTTGCGGTCGCCCCAGCGGTGGGCCGGGTGCAACTCCAACTCCTCCTCCAGCGCCCGCACCAACTCGGCCTGATCGCGCACTTCCCCAGCCAGGTCGTACTGGGGGGTGTGCATGTCATGGCGCTTGGCCATGGCGGCAACCGCTAACGCCAAACCTCCGCTGGGCTGATCGCCATGGCGCAGCTCACCGGGCCGCTCCATGTCGGGGCTGGCCACATCGTTGACCTGCAGGCAGCTGAGTTCGGCATGCAGGCCAACCACCGCATTGCAGGGCACCACGATCCAAACGTTGTCTTCCGTGAGGCACTGCAACAGGGGGAATTGCCCCGGGCCATCGAGCTTGTCGACGATCACCGCAGCCGCCACACCACCACGCAGTTGCGGTGCCTTCAGGCTCACCAACGTGCCGGGGCTGGCGAACTGCAAAGCCAAGGTGAGCTCATGGGCCAGGGTTTCCTCGGCCTGTTGCTGCAGGATCCGCAGCAAGCGGCGCTCCTCGCGCAAACGGCTGCGCTGCTTTTCGTAGTGCTCAAAGTCTTCCCACGGCACATCGGGAACGGTTTCTCCCAGCAGCTCCAGCTGCTGGCGCAGTTCAGCGATGCGGCTTTGGTCTTCCGCCAGATCGAGGGTGGCCAAGTAGCGGCCAAAGCTGCGCTCCACCAGCTCTTTGGCCTTGGGGAGCTCGTAGCGCTGCAGCAGGTTCAGCACCATGCCGTAGCTGGGCGTGAACTGGCTCACCAAAGGATCGGGCGGGCTGGTGGCGAGCTGGCCCGCTTCCCGCACGCCTTCAAAGCGGCTCTGCATCGTGACCACATAGCCCTGGGTATCCAGACCGCGGCGGCCCGCGCGGCCGGCCATCTGCAGAAACTCACTGGCCATCAACGGCCGGTGGCCGTTTTCGGTGCGCTTGGAGAGCGCTGAAATCACCGTGGTTCGCGCCGGCATGTTGATGCCAGCCGCCAGGGTTTCGGTGGCGAACACCACCTTCACCAGCCCGCGCTGGAACAGCTGTTCGATCAGTTCTTTCCAGGCCGGCAGCACCCCGGCGTGGTGGGCGGCCACACCGCGAAGCAAGGCTTCGGCATGGATGCCATCGCGCACCGCTTCTGGCGAGGTTTGCGCAAACTCCTCGAGCGCCAAGCGCAATTCACGCGCTTCCTGCTCATTCACCAAGCTGGCCTTGAGCAGATCGCGCACGGCCTTGTCGCAGCCGCGGCGGCTGAACAAAAAGACGATGGCCGGCACCATCTTGCGCTCAACCAGCTGGGCCACCATGAAGCCCATCGAGGGCGGCTCTGGCTGGGGCGGCTTGGGGTTTTTGCCGCGGCGGTGATGCCCTTTTGGTGCACGCCACACCTTGCAGTTGGGATGCAAACCGGTGCCCTTGTCATTGAGCAGCGGGTGCAGGCCTTTGGCGCTGCAGAAACTGAACTGCAGCGGCACCGGCCGGAAGTCGCTCACGATCAGATCGGCCGGGCCGTGGACCTGTTCAATCCAGTCGGTGAGCTGCCCGGCGTTGGCCACCGTGGCGGAGAGGCCCACCAGCTGAATCGCCGGCGGGCAGTGAATGATCGATTCCTCCCACACGGTGCCCCGCTGGGAATCATTCATGTAGTGGCACTCATCGAGCACCACGGCTTCCACCCCTTCGAGGGGGTCATCACCGTCTTCGATCTCCGCATAGAGCATGTTGCGGAAGATCTCGGTGGTCATCACCACGATCGGGGCTTCGCGGTTGGCGGTGAGATCGCCCGTCATCAAGCCCACGCGATCGGCGCCGAACTGCTCGCGGAAATCCCGCAGCTTTTGGTTCGACAGCGCCTTCAGCGGGGTGGTGTAAAAAACACGTTGGCCATGGGCCAAAGCGCGATGGATGGCGTACTCGCCAATCAAGGTTTTGCCCGATCCGGTGGGGGCGCTCACCACCACCGAATGCCCCTGGTTCAGCGCGGCGACGGCCTCCAACTGGAAGTCATCAAGGGGGAACGGAAACAGCGCCGCCGGATCCAGTCCGCCGATCGAGCTCAGAGCGACTCCACCATCCTGGGAATCTGCAGTGGCGGCATTCATCGTTAGATCTTATGGGTGACCAGCCACCACAGCGAGTTCGGCGGCTGCGCACGTTCCAAATAGGCCAGCCCGGTCAGCTGCGCAATAGCGCTGATCAGGCCCTGCTGGATCTCGCCAGCAACGACACCTTGGGGCTGCTGGGGCACCCAGAGCTCAATGCCGCAGCCCAAGCGGCCATTGCCTCTAGCGGCGTTGGCAGCGGTGCCTCCCGGCTGATCAGCGGCAGCCGGCCTGAGCACGCTGAGCTGGAGCAGGGCTTAGCCCAATGGCTGGGGCGCAGCCGCGTGCTGCTGTTCCCCAGCGGCTTTCAGGCCAACATCGCCGCACTGCAGCTGCTGGCTGATCGCCACACGGTGGTGCTGGCCGACCGGCGCATCCACCACTCCTTGTTGGTGGGCGTGCGGGCCTGCGGCGCCAAGCTCGAGCGCTTTGCCCACAACGACCTCGACGACCTCGAGCAGCGCCTGCAAAAGCGCCAAGGCAGCCGCTGCGTGGTGCTGAGTGAAAGCCTGTTTTCAATGGAAGGCAGCAGCCCCGATGTGGGCGCACTGGCTGCGCTCTGCCAGCGCCACGGCGCCGCCTTGCTGCTGGATGAAGCCCATGCCCTCGGTGTTCTGGGCCCCGGCGGGCGCGGGCTAGGCCATGGGATCGATGGGGTGAGCCTGCTGTGCGGCACCTTTGGCAAAGCCTTTGCCAGCGGCGGAGCGTTTTTGGCCTGCGGCGAATCGCTGGGGGAAGAGCTGCTGCAAACCAGCGGCGCCTTTCGCTACACCACAGCCCTGGCGCCACCCCTAGCCGCCGCGGCCGCCGCGGCCTTGCAATTAATTGCCTCAGCCGAAGGCGATCAGCGGCGCCAGCAACTGAACCAGCACGCCCAGCAGTGGCGCGATTCCCTTGCCAGTGCTGGTTGGCCGCGCCCAGCCGGCGTGGGCCCGATCGTGGCGGTGAAGCTGGGGGATGACGGGCGGGCCCTCGAGGCAGCAGCAGCTCTGGAAGATCAGGGCGTGCTGGTGGTCGCCATCCGCCCGCCCACCGTGCCGGAAGGTGAGGCGATGCTGCGCTTCAGCCTGCGGCCGCACGTGCCCGAGGACGCATTGAGCCGGGTGCTGGAAACGCTGGAGGCCTTCAAACGGCCGTGATCAAAGATGGATTCCACACCGCAGTGATGCGCCGTTGGGTTCTTCTTGGCAGCTGATCGGCATGCACGGCTGGGGCAGCGACCAGCGCAACTGGGACGCGTTTGAGCCCGAATGCCAGCAACGGGGCTGGCCGTTGCAACGCCTCGATCGCGGCTACGGCCGCTTCCCCGAGCAAAGCGCCAGCTGGTTGCCGCAAGGCCGGCGCGCCCTGCTGGTGAGCTCTCTCGGCAGCCAGCTGGTGCCCAGCGAGCTGCTGCAGCAAGCCGAAGCGGTGGTGCTGCTGGCCAGCTTTGGCCGCTTTGTGCCGAAAGGGGCAGCGGGGCGGCCCTTGCAGCAGGCCCTGCGGCTGATGGATGAACGCCTGGGCGCTGGTGATCTGCTGGGCCTGTTTGCCGACTTCCGC
>JAAXIH010000206.1 GCA_012270465.1 Synechococcus sp. | reverse complement strand
CCGTCGATCCCGAGGCGATTGTTGATCGCGATACAAACAATACCGGATTGGGCGAACGCGGTACCGTCGCTGATTGCAGCGTCTTTGCTTCCGACCACGAAACCGCCGCCGTGAATCCAGACCATGACCGGCGCGCCGTCAGCATCCTCAGGCGCCCAGATATTGGCGCGAAGATAGTCTCCGTCACCGCCATCACTACCCTGACCGACTAGGGGAATTACGTCGATCTCTGGCAAATCCCGAATTCGATACGGAGCCGAAGGCCCGGGATCAGTCGCATCAAAGATCCCATCCCACTGAGGTCGATCCGAAGCGAGCTCAAAGCGTTTGGGGGGCGCAGCATAAGGTACGCCGAGATATTTGAAGATACCATCGGCGACGGCTCCCCGTATCTTACCGGCCCGAACCTCAGCTATTGGCTGTTCCTCATTCCTCTCCATCTGGAAAGGACTGCCTCAATCGGGTCGCTCAGTCATCGTCGAATCCTGTGCTAACCAACAGATTGGCTTTGCCGCGCAGTGTCCTGTGCATGTAAGGGATGATCTCGACTAAATGGGATACCTGTTCTCAACCACGTCCGCTTGTGGAACCATTCCAATCAAACGCGAATGACCGGAATTGGGGCGCAAAGCGGACATCCAGTCTCGGTCACCGAGATGAATGCCGACTACGCCCTACGGAGTTCTAGGAAAAGGTCACTCCAAGGTTGTGGCTGGGTCACGGAAAGGTTGTCCCAACGATTCGGCGCGGTGACGTAAGCACCGGTCGGGCCTAGATGGAGGCAACTATGTCATCCAGTGCGAACCGTATCGACGACGCGGCAAAGGCTGCTGACGACCCGCTCTCGGCCGTGTGCCACTGGAATTCGATGCTTTGAGCCTAAGCATCTTCAACCTTGACGATAAGGCCGTCGCTGCGGGGAAATGTTTGCTAGCCAAACTGAGCTAATCTATGTTGATACTTTGATTGGGAGGTCGCGTTGAATCGTATCGATCCCGCCTTCGCCGCGCAAAGACCCACGGTCGTAAATGCCCTTTCGATCCTCGCTGGGACATCGCGCGTTGTCGGCGAAGCTTATTTCCCGGTTGTGGTTGAGGGATTGGCGAAGGCCCTGAACGTCCGGTGGGCCTTTGTTTGCCGGTTTGATCCGGCAACCCCTCATAAGGCCTCTACTATAGCTTTCTGGGACCGCGGTCCGGCCGAAAACTTCGTATACGACCTGCTAAACACTCCATGCGCTGACGTGGCGTCTCAAGGTGTCTGCTGTTATGCAGACGATATTACCAAGCTCTACCCTTTCGACGAAATGCTGTCCGATATTGGCGCTAAGAGCTACGCTGGTACTGCACTTAGATCTCTAGACGGCCGCGTTCTTGGCTTGGTCGATGTAATGGACGACAAACCATTTTCGGATCCTCAGAGTGTCTCGGTGATTGTCGAGCTCTTTACGGCGCGGGCGGATGCCGAGCGCGACCGCCTTGCCACCGCTGCGGGCCGCCAGCCAAGGAGGTGAGAAACACCAAGCCATCGCCGCGACGCGAGACACGGAGCTCAAAACCTTCCTCAACAGGATCCAAGGGAATCCGCCCCGTCAGATCAACGCTGTTCTTGGCCTGTCCACCACGAATGGAAAGATCCAGATTCAGCAAACGGCCATCGAGCTCCAAGCGTCCACGCTCCAGGGCTATTGGCTCACCTGCCAGATCTCCGTTGTCGAGCCCTAAATCGATGCTGAAGCTGGGCAAACCCAAACCGATCTGCCACTGACCAGTTCCACGCAAAGCACCCCTCAGCCCGGCAGGAACGGGTGTCAACAGGGCCATAAACCCGAGCGGCAGGCCAGCAAAACTGAACGATCCATCTCCTGAGCCGAGGGGCCCTTTGATCTCGGCAACAAACGGCTCAAGCTGCAGAGCCGTATCGCGATCATCCCCTCGCAGCCAGAGATGTCCGCGAGCAGCAAGCTCCAGTTGCAGAAGCTCTGGCGATGGCCCCTGCACCGTCAAGTCGGCATCCACCAGTCCCTCCACATCCGCCAAGGCGATGCGTCCGTTGCTGTCTTGATCGGGCCGCTCTTGCGCGAGTCGTTCTTGGGCCTGGCGCAAGGCCTCGAGCTGCGCATCCAAGCTGGCTCCCAGGGTGTCAATCGCGAATTCACCCAGGTCACTGGCACGGCCATCAGGGCGTTGGGCAGCTGGACGTCTGAGGTCTTGCAAGAGCCGCAACACTCCACCTGGCTCTAATTTCCTGGCTTCCGCTTGCAGATCGAGGCGGCCATTCCAAGCGCCGCGACTGCGCAGACGCACCGAACCACTGCCCTGTGGGCTCAAATCGGCACTGACGTCAAAGCCGGGATAACGAAAGAAGCCACTCAGTTCCAACTGACGCCCTTTGATCCAAGCCAAGGCCGGATTGCTGATGCTGGCGCGGCCTTGCAGTTGCAGCGGCTCCAATCCCAGGCGGCCTTCACCCTCCAGCACGCCGTTCAGCGGCAGAGGCCGGTTACCACGCAAGCCCAGTTGCAATGGGGCCAAGGCCCAGCGCCGTGCAGCCCAGCGGTAGCCAGAGCCACTGGGAACCACGCTGATCACACCATCAGCTTTGACCGCCTGCAGGGACTGCAAACGCGTGCCATCGAGTCGGGCTTGCACCGTGGTGCTGGCCGAGTCCAAGCGCAAGGAGCCCGGTTGCCAACGCCCTTGCCAGAGCTCCGGCGCCTGCAAACCAGCAACGCTGGGTTGCAGGAGGCTGAAGCGGGCGGAGACCTTGGGCTGATTGGGCTTGCCCTCCACCGTGAGGCTGCCCGCGAATTCACCGCCCAAGTCGGGATCGAGGGTCTGTAAGGGCAGATCCTGAACGCTCAATTCGGCCTTCACCGCATCGGCTGACCACCGGCCCTTGAGCTCCACAGGGCTGAGGTCATCCAGGCGGGCATCGCCTTTGAACACCAAGGCATTGGGTTCACGCTGGATGGCGAGCTTCAGCGGCTTAATGGCCACTGGCGGAGCTGCGCTGCCCAGCCGTTTGAGCTCCAGTTGGCTGTCGAGTGCGAGCAAGGAATCGCCAGCACCCCAGCGGGCATCGGCTGTTCCGCTCAAGCCAAACGAGCCGATGGCACTGGTCAGCTCAGGGGCCTCGAGCTGCAACCTCCAAAGGCCATCACGGCCTTGGCCGCGAACCATCAGGGGCTGACCCTCCAGCCCCAACCAGCTGGGATCCAGCCGCAAGCTATTGAGTTTGAGCTCAAGATCAGGTCGTAATTCGCCCTCGGCCCGCAGGCGGGAGGTGCCCGAGCGCACCAACAAGCGCTCCAGGCTGAGGCGCTGCCATGGGGCCCCGCGCCACAGGACTTTGGCGGCCGCATCACCGCGGCGATCAGCCCAGCGCCATGGACTGGGCTTGAGCTCCAGGCTGGTTCCGCCGCAGCGCCAACGCTGCTGCGGACTGCTGAACTCGCCAATGCGCAGCTGCCTGAGCTGCAGAGGCCCTTGGCAGCGCCATTGCTGGCCTTGACGGTTGAGCCGCAAGGAACCCGAGGCCTCTCCAGAACTGATCTGGCTCGGCCAGGCCTGCGCCAGGCTGCCCAGAGCGGGCAGTGACAAACGCCGCAACTGCAAGCGCACATCCAGGGCGGGCCGACCTCCCCAACGGTTTTGCAGACGCATCGCCAGTTGGGTGCGGCGCGGACCCAAGCCTTTAGGGCGAAACGCGCCGTCGAAGCGAAGTTGCTCGCTGGGCAGATCGAGATCGAGCCGACCTTGACTCATGCGCCATGGCCGCCGGCCATCAATGGCGACCTGCGCAGCATCCAGCAGCTGCAGCTTCAAGCGCAGCCTTGGGGGGGCTTGGCCAGCAAGCTCAGGAAATGTCCAGAGGTGCCCCTTGGTGTTGCGCTGCAACTCCATGCGCAGACCACCCAGGCCAATGTCGGCAACAGCACGCCCTTGCCGCAGGCTGCTCAACACATCCGGCAGCAGGGTGAGCCGCTGGGCTGACATCACCGAACCATCCAGGGTCGATGGCAAAACCCGCGTGGGGCCAAATTCAAGGCCCTGAAATCCAAACCCCAAGAAGGGGCCTAACTCAACAGGGTGATTCAGACCCGCGCTGAACTGCCGCTCGAGCCAGCGATGCAATCCAGCAGCGTCCCAACGGGGCTGGATCGAGCAACCGGCAAGAGCCAGTAATGCCGCACTCGACAGGGGATAAAGCACACGCCGGATCGATCGCCCCATGCCCGACGGCGCTCTTTGTCCGGAGTC
>JAAXIH010000009.1 GCA_012270465.1 Synechococcus sp. | reverse complement strand
TGCGGCCGAAAAATTGCACCACCGCGCTGCGCCCCTGATGGGCGTTGCCTTCTGAGATGGTGCGCTCGATTTCTTGCAGGATCAGCGGTTCGAGGGCGGCCAGCTCCTGCTGCAGCTGGGCTGCATCGATTAAGAGCTCCTTCCGTGCTGGACCGCCGCTGCTGAAGTTCAGCTGCTGGGGGCGATAGGCCTCGATCAGTAGGTGCCCCCCTGGCCGCAAGGCCTCCACGGCCTGCTCAAACACCGTGGCCCTGAGTTCAGGCTCCACGTGCATCCAGATCGCTGCGATCAGATCGAGGCTGTTGGGTTTGAGATCGAGCGCCGCCAGGTCACAGCACAGGGTGGTGATGTTGACGCCTTTTCGCTGCGCCAATGCTTTGGCTTTACCGAGCCCTATTGGGCTGATGTCTTGGGCGCAGACCTGGTGCCCCAGCTCAGCGAGGAACACCGCATTGCGTCCTTCTCCTTCAGCGAGGCAAAGGGCCTGGCCGGCGGCGAGCCCAGCTGCGTGCTGCCTGAGGAAATCGTTGGCCTGCTCCCCATACACAAACTCTTTTGTGGCAAAGCGCTGGTCCCAGTAGCCCTTGGGCCCAAAACCTGTGCTCATGCCTTGGCGGGGAACCCGGCTGCCGGTGAGCGCTCAACGGCGGCTGCGGTGGCCGGCCCCCAAATTCCGTCCTCAACGAGGGGGGCTTCCGGGTTGTGCTCGTTCCAGAGCTGTTGAAACGCCAGCACTTGCGCGCCGCCAAGGTCCACACCTCCTGCGGTGTAGTCGAAGTGCATGGGGTCCCAGGCTCCGAGCCATTGCCAGCCGTGCCGCTCGAGATAGGGGCGCCAAGCGCCGGGGTCTTCGATGTCGATGGCTAAGCCGCTGTTGTGGTTGCTCAATGGAGGAGGCGCGGCGGCCTGAATGCCACAGTCACCTTGTTGCGCCTGTTGGTGAATCAAGTGCTGCTGCATCGGTGTGCGCAGGGCGCTGTTGATCACCAAGGGTTCGCCTCGCTCTTTAACAGCTGCGATCAGGTCTTTTGCTGCCTCAGGTTGCAGCCAGGGGTTGTTGTGGGCGCCCTCGACTTGGATCAGAGGGTGCTCAATGGCGACCAAAGCGCCCTGGGTTTCGAGGCGATCCAACACCTGCTGAGACAGTCCGGCGATGGCTCCGGTATCGCAGGCACCGCGGGTGCTGGCCACGCTGGCCGGCTGGCCGCGGCGAATGGTGTCGCGGAAGCGCTCGAGTCCGTGCTGGCCGCCATTGACCAGGCGTCTAGCGGCCGCCAAGTCGTCATTGGCCAGGGCCTGGCGCAGGGGGGCTTCCCGCTCTTTGAGGAACCGGGCCAGCAGGTGAGCCGCCACTTCCGGATCGTTGGCTAGTTCGGGGCGCTCCAGCAGATCAACGCCGATCTGTTCGCCGTAGCGGGCGTAGTTCTCCCGACCGGTGAGTTGCACAAAGCCTCGGCCGCGAAAGGCTTCACCATCGCCGATGCCGAGGTTCCCTAAATCGCGGCGTTCGTCGTAGAGCCCATAGGGATGACCTCCCGGCGCCGTGTTCCACACCGATGGATGCTCATCAATTGGTTCAAACCCTTCGCTTTCCGCCCGGATCGTTGCCAACGCCAGCAAGGCCATGGCCCGATCCCCAAGGCCCTCTTCGGCAAGAGCTGAGCTGATATGGGGCCAGTAGCGCGCAATGTTGCTGGGCGGTGTGGCGGCCGGAAACAGCGCGCTGACCTCGCCTGCCGTCAATGGTGGTTGGGCCTGCGCCATGGTGCAGTCATCGACCTATCTGGTGTAGCCATGGCTGTGCCCTTGCCACCTTGGCGGCCGTTGATTCGTGCGGCTCAACAGCGCGAAGGGCGTTCCCCAGCGGCCCGTTGGTTGCAGCTGGCGACAGTGGCCCTTGATGGCACCCCGCGGGTGAGAACCCTGGTGTTTCGAGGTTGGGGTGGGCCCGATCAATTGGATCTCCTCACCGATGCCCGCAGTGCCAAGGCGCCAGAGCTCGAGCAGCAGCCCGCTATGGAGATCTGTTGGCTGATGCCCAAGGCCAAGCAGCAATTTCGGCTGCGGGGCTGCTGGCAGCCGGCTGCCACTCAGGCGGAAGCAGAGCGCCAGCGCCATTGGCAGCAGCTCAGCCCGGCTGGGCGTGCCCTGTGGGCCTGGCCGGCCCCTGGCAGACCGCAGCAGCCCAGTGACCAGTTCGTTGAAGAGCTCTCGGCTGAAACCGAAATTCCCGAACATTTCCAGTTGTTGCGCCTCCAGATTGAGCGCGTGGAGCAGCTGGACCTAGGCCAGCACCCGCATTTGAGGCGGTCGTGGCAGCGCCAGGAGCAATGGCGTGCGTTGCACTTGAGGCCTTAAGCCCCTAAATTTCCGCCACTGTCAGGGATTGCTGACATGGATTCCATCCGTCACGACGACACCAGCCTCAAGTGGGGCGCCAATGGGGAGCTCTCCCCTGTTGACCAGCAGCGGATCCTGGCGCAGCTCAGTGCCCAGGACCCCGCCGCCCAAGGGCTGCTGCAGTGCTCCACCGAGGATCAAGCTGGAGGCAGTCCCTCGATCAACTGAATGGCTTCGCAAGCCGTCCTCCTGCAGGCCCATGAGGAATTGCAGGTGCTCACCCGCGGTGAGGGTTTCCAGCGCATTGATCCCGAGCTGAACCAGTGGATTGCGGCCACGGGTATCCAATCGGGTGTGCTGCATCTCACCTGTTTGCACACCAGTGCCTCATTAACGATCAACGAAAACGCCGATCCCCGCGTACTCGATGACTTGGCGGCTTGGATGCGGCGTGTGGCGCCACAAATCGGGCTGAACTCCCTTGGAGAGAAGGAGGGGTATCACCGCTATCGCCACGACGATGAAGGCGATGACGACATGCCGGCTCACATCAGAACAGCGCTGACATCCCAAACCCTGAGCTTGAGTGTGGTCGGCGGACGTTTGCAGCTCGGGATCTGGCAAGCCGTGTATCTGTGCGAATGGCGTGCGCGGGGATCATCCCGCCGCATCGCTTTGCATTTGCTGGGCTCCTAGGGCCGGCTTCTCATTCCGCTAACGGGTTATCCGGTGCCTGCCGCGGTAGTTCATCAGGGGTGACATTGCCGGTGTCAGCAGCGCGCTCCACCAGGCTGAGGCCAACGATCAGCGCGATCGCGGCGGTGATGGCAATGACTCCTGCTTTGCCCATGGATGGCTGCTGCGCGGCATGCCAACCATGGCGTCACCCGTCTGAGTTGGCGACAACCGCTTCGGCCGGCTTGGCGCTCAGAACGGCACCAGGATTCCTGGGGTGACCCCTTCCTCACCGTCAAAGTCCCAACCGTCGGGTCCGGTGGGCTCGGCCATATCGGCCTCGCTGGGCACCGGACCAGCCGTGGGCTGCACCCCATCGAGGCAGCTCATCGGCGCGTTGAAGCCGAAGTCTTCGCAGTTCACCAAATCAGACTGGGCCACCACGCTCGCTGGGCTGCCCAGCAGCAGTGAGGCCATGACGACGAGGGGGATGCGCATGCCCGCAGAGCTTCTTGCCTCATGGTGGCCATCGATGGCGGGCTTGAAAGCAAACGCGACTTACCAGCGCACGCGGATCTTCCCGCCATTGGGGCCTTCGAAGCTCACGCTGCCGTCAGCCCGGCCAGGACGGTATTCAGGCCCCCAATTGATTGGGCGGCGCCCATCCCACCAATCACCATTGCGGCGGCAGATGCCCTCGCCGGCGTAGTGATAGCCAATGGCGCAAACCTGATGATCACGCCGTCCTACCGGTTGGCAATAGCCCGCGCCGAGGGCGGCTCCGGTTTGAACCCAACGGGCATCAGGCCCACAGTTTTGAGCTGCTTGCGATGAATTGGGCATCAGCATGAGCGTGGATGCTCCCAGTAGCAGTGTCATCCAGTGGCGCATGGCTCGACTCCTTGAAAATCACAGCCTGTCCAAACCTCCTCTGGCTGTCAGCTCTGCTGCGTATCTCGTAGGTTTGTGACCTTCAGGTCTGACATATGGCATCGGGCGCATCCAAAGCCATTGGCGCACTTCGCCGCGCCGGCATTTATGGGCTGTTGAGTTATTCAGGTTTGGTGCTGATCAATAACAGCGGCCTGGAGCTGAGCAACATGTGGGTGGCCTATTTGCCGATGTTTATTGCTGTTTATGTGTTGACCCAATGGGCTGATCGGCGGTGGCTGATGCGCCAGCAGCAGAACGATCAATCCCAATAAAAAGCACCCGCTGCTCACGGGTGCCAGTGCCCATGTTGAAGGCCCGTTGCCACAGGCTTCAT
>JAAXIH010000174.1 GCA_012270465.1 Synechococcus sp. | reverse complement strand
TGATCAGCTTCATGCTCGATCGGCACAGCACCAAGGGCTACACCGAGGTGATGCCGCCGATCTTGGTGAACAGCGCCAGCCTCACCGGATCGGGCCAGCTGCCCAAATTCGCTGAAGAGAGCTTCCGCTGCGCCGACGACGACCTCTGGCTCACCCCCACCGCCGAAGTGCCGCTCACCTCGCTGCATCGCGATGAGGTGATTGCCGTTGAGCAGCTGCCGCTCAAGTACGCCGCCTACACCCCCTGCTTCCGCCGTGAAGCCGGCAGCTATGGGCGCGACACCCGCGGCCTGATTCGCCTGCACCAGTTCAACAAGGTGGAGCTCTATTGGTTCTGCCACCCCGACAAATCAGCTGAGGCCCACGAGCAGCTGACGCTCGATGCCGAGGCCATTTTGGAAGCCCTCGAACTGCCCTACCGCCGCTTGGAGCTCTGCACCGGCGACATGGGCTTCTCGGCGGCCCGCACCTACGACCTCGAGGTGTGGCTGCCTGGAGCGGGCTCGTACCGGGAAATCTCCAGCTGCAGCACCTGCGGCGATTTCCAAGCCAGGCGCTCAGCCATCCGTTTCAAAGAGGGCAAAACCACCCAACTGCTGCACACCCTCAATGGCAGCGGTTTGGCCATCGGCCGCACCATGGCAGCCCTGCTGGAGAACGGTCAGCAGCCCGACGGCAGCATCCAATTGCCGGCTGCTTTGGTTCCGTACTTCGGTTCTGAACGGCTCACGCCACAATGACCCTCTACTTGAGGTGAGCTTGTGGGGGTGCTTTCAGCGCTATTGATCCTGGCGCTGCTGGTGGTGGTGCATGAAGCGGGCCACTTCTTTGCCGCTGTCAGCCAGGGCATCCGGGTCACCAGTTTCAACGTGGGCTTTGGCCCAGCCCTGCTGCAAAAGCAGCGCAATGGCGTGCTCTATGCCCTGCGGCTGATCCCCCTGGGCGGCTTTGTGGCCTTCCCGGAAGACGAGCCCGATAACGGCATCGATCCGCGCGATCCCGATCTACTCAAAAACCGGCCCCTCTCCCAGCGCGCCCTGGTGATTGCCGCTGGCGTGATCGCCAACGTGATCCTGGCCTGGGTGGTGTTGGTGGGTCAGGGCCTGGTGGTGGGCATCCCGTCTGGCTTCAGTGCCACAGGCGGTGTGCTGGTGACCGGCGTTCAGCCCGAGCAAGCCGCAGCACAAGCGGGCCTGGAGCCCGGCGACACCCTGATCAGCCTCAATGGCCAGCCCCTCGGCGGCGGCAGCACCGCGGTGCAAACCCTGGTGGATGCCGTCAAAAGCTCCCCCAGCCAAGAGCTGCAGGTGGAAATCCAGCGCAAGGGTGAAACCCTCAGCGTGCCCATGATTCCTGCTGATCTGGGCGGCAGCGGCCGCATCGGCGCTCAGCTGCAGCCCGCTGGGGTGGAGAACTTCCGCCGCCCGGCCAATCCGCTGGAGGTGATCAGCCACGCCAACCGCGACTTCGCCGCGATCTGGACCCGCACCATCGATGGCTTTTGGACCCTGATCACCCACTTCGGTGAAACCGCTTCTCAGGTGTCAGGCCCGGTGAAGATCGTCGAAATGGGCGCCCAGCTGGCTGAGCAAGGCGGCTCCAGCCTGTTCCTGTTCACCGCATTGATTTCCATCAACCTGGCGGTGCTCAACGCCCTGCCGCTGCCCATGCTCGATGGCGGCCAGTTCGTGCTGCTGCTGATCGAAGGCCTGCGCGGCCGGCCCCTGCCCGAGCGGATTCAGATGGCCTTCATGCAATCGGGTCTGGTGCTGCTGCTAGGCCTCAGCGCGGTGCTGATCGTCAAAGACACCAGCCAGCTGAGCTTGGTGCGTCAGCTGATGGGCAACTGAACCCATCGTTTATGCTGTCGGATTCCTGATTCCAATCCGGGCTGCCGCATGGCGAAGAAGTCGATGATCGCGCGGGATGTGAAGCGCAAAAAAATGGTGGAGCGCTTCGCCGCCAAGCGATCGGCCCTGATGGAGGCGTTCGCCAACGCTGCTGATCCGATGGAGCGGCTGGAGATCCACCGCAAGATCCAACAGCTGCCCCGCAACAGCGCCCCTAACCGGATCACCAACCGCTGCTGGGCCACCGGCAAGCCCCGCGGTGTCTACAGAGATTTCGGCCTGTGCCGCAACCAGCTCCGTGAGCGCGCCCACAAAGGCCTGCTGCCCGGCGTGGTCAAGTCCAGCTGGTGAACGACCTACTGGCGGCCTATGCCGCCGGTTGGTTTCCCATGGCCGAGGGTCCGGATCGGGCTCTCGGCCTTTTTCGTGCGCGAAAACGCGCGCTGATTCCCCTTGATCAGCGCTTCCATGTGCCCCGCTCGCTCAAGCGCCAGCTGCGGCCTGGCCGCTTTGAACTGAAGCTCAACAGCGCCTTTGCCGCCGTGGTGGATGGCTGCGCCGATCGCCCCAGCACCTGGATCAGCCTCGAACTCAGGGCGATCTACCAAGAGCTGCATCGCCTCGGCTGGGCCCACAGCATCGAAGCCTGGGACGAGCACGGCCTCGCTGGCGGCCAACTGGGGCTGGCGATTGGCCGCTGCTGGATCGGTGAATCGATGTTCCACAGCCGGCCCCATGCCTCCAATGTGGTGCTGGTGCAGCTGCAACGGGCCCTGCGCCAAGGGGGCTTTGAGCTCTTTGATGTGCAGCTCAGCAATCCCCACCTCGAGCGCTTTGGCTGCTTTGAGCTCAGCGATGAGGACTACACCTCCTGCCTGGCCAAAGCCGTGCAGCAGCCAGCCCAGTTGCAGATCGGCAGCAGCGCGGTCAGCAGCGAGGCCTGGATGGCAAGATGAAAGACGACAGCAACCAGGACATAAGAGCCAGTGCAAGGTGAAACACGGTCGATCTCCTTTGATGGAAGGGAGATCCGACTGACGACGCGCCGTTATGCGCCCCAGGCCGGCGGCAGCGTCTTGATCGAATGTGGTGATACCGCGGTTCTGGTCACGGCAACCCGCGCCAACGCCCGCGAAGGCATCGACTTTCTGCCCCTGACCTGCGACTACGAGGAGCGCCTCTACGCCGCTGGCCGCATTCCCGGCAGCTTCATGCGCCGCGAAAGCCGCCCGCCTGAGCGCGCCACCCTCGCTTGCCGTCTGATCGACCGCCCGATCCGTCCGCTGTTCCCCAGCTGGATGCGCGACGACCTGCAGATCGTGGCCACCGTGATGTCGGTTGATGAGCGCGTCCCGCCCGATGTGCTGGCCGTGACCGGCGCCTCGTTGGCCACCCTGCTGGCCAAGATCCCCTTCTACGGGCCGATGGCCGCCGTGCGCGTTGGCCTGCTGGGCGACGACTTCATCCTCAACCCCAGCTACCGCGAGATCGAGCGCTCTGAGCTCGACCTGGTGGTGGCCGGCACCGCTGAAGGCGTGGTGATGGTGGAAGCCGGCGCGCAGCAGCTGCCGGAAGAGGACATGATCGAAGCGATCGACTTCGGCTACGAAGCGGTCCTCGAGCTGATCCGCCACCAGAAAGAAACGATCGCTGAGCTGGGCATCGAGCAAGTGGTGCCCGAAAAGCCCGAGGAAGACACCACCGTTCCCGACTACCTGGCCAAGCAGTGCACCAAAGACATCGGTGCGGTGCTCTCCCAGTTCACGCTCACCAAAGCCGAGCGCGATAGCCAGCTCGATTCGATCAAGGCCAAGGCCTCCGAGGCGATCGCTGCCCTCAAAGACACCGATGCGGTGCGCACGGCTGTCAGCAGCAACGGCAAGTTGCTGGGCAACAGCTTCAAGGCGCTGACCAAATCAATGATGCGCGCCCAGATCGTCAAAGACGGCAAGCGCGTCGATGGCCGCAGCCTCGATCAGGTGCGTCCGATCAGTGCTGCCGCTGGCGTGCTGCCCAAGCGCGTGCATGGCTCGGGTGTGTTCCAGCGCGGCCTCACCCAGGTGCTCTCCACCGCCACCCTCGGCACCCCTTCTGATGCCCAGGAGATGGACGACCTCAACCCGTCCAACGAGAAGCACTACCTGCACCACTACAACTTCCCCCCCTACTCGGTGGGTGAAACCCGGCCGATGCGCTCCCCCGGTCGCCGCGAGATCGGCCACGGCGCTCTGGCTGAGCGGGCCCTGATCCCCGTGCTGCCCCCGAAGGAATCGTTCCCTTACGTGGTGCGCGTGGTGTCTGAGGTGCTGAGCTCCAACGGCTCCACCTCCATGGGTTCGGTCTGCGGCAGCACCCTGGCGCTGATGGATGCCGGCGTACCGATCGCCGCACCGGTGGCCGGTGCCGCCATGGGCTTGATCCGTGAAGGCAGCGACGTGCGCGTGCTCACCGA
>JAAXIH010000124.1 GCA_012270465.1 Synechococcus sp. | reverse complement strand
AGCGGTGAGTGGGTTTTGGCCTTGGGCCACAGCCACGGTGGTGATCACCCCAGCGCCCAGGGCGGCAAAGGCCAGCTGCTGGGTGATTTCGTCGCGACGGCTGGGAGGTGTCTGCACGCGCCTGGTATGGGTCTCTGCCGACCGTAGGGAGATGTCTCCGGCTGGCCTTGACAAGCGGCCGGGTTTGTTACCTCGTGCGAGATAACTTTACGTAGCGCAATCTCAGCGGGCCGGGCGGGCGCGGCCTTCGCTGGCCCATTGCTGCAGCGCTTCCAGTTGCTCGCGTGCCGTGCGGCTTAGGGGCACCAGATCAGCGGCCGCACTGATCAGATCGGCTTCGCCAAATTCACGGCCTTCGCTGAAGGCATTCAGCATGCCTTCGAGCACCACCTGCTCGAGCTCGGCGCCAGAAAAGCCGCTGGTGCGATCCACCAGGGTGTCGAGCGGCAGCTGGTGCTGCGGCCGCCGTTTGCGCAGATGCAGCTCCAGGATCTCGCGGCGCTCGCTGCCGTCGGGCAGATCGAGCACGAAGATCTCATCAAAGCGGCCTTTGCGCAGCAGCTCCGGCGGCAGCTGATCAATGGCGTTGGCCGTGGCCATCACAAACACCGGGGTGTCTTTTTCGGCCATCCAGGTGAGCAGGGTGGCCAGCACCCGCTGGCCGGTGCCGCCATCACTGCGGCCATCAAGGCTGAAGCCCTTATCGATCTCATCGATCCAGAGGATGCAGGGGGCCATGGCCTCGGCGGTGCCGATCATGTCGCGGGTGCGCGCTTCACTGGCCCCCACCAATCCGGCAAACAGGCGGCCGAGATCAAGCCGCAACAGCGGCATGCCCCAGCTGTGGGCAATCGCTTTGGCGGTGAGGGATTTACCGGTGCCTTGCGGGCCCACCAGCAGCACCCCGCGGGGATGGGGCAGCCCGTAGGCATGGGCTTCAGCGCTGAAGGCCAGCCGGCGCCGGTCGAGCCAGGTTTTGAGTTGATTCAGTCCGCCAATTTCGCTGGGGTCCGCAGCGGTGGGGCAGTACTCCAGCAGGTCGCTGCGGCCCAAGGCCAGGCGCTTTTCCTCGAGCACATCATCGAGATCGGCGGCATCCAAACAGCCATGGCGAGCCAAGGCGCGGGCCGCCAGCTGGCGGATGCGCTGCTCGCTCAGGCCCCGGCAGCTGCTCACCAGCAGCTCCAAGGCCTCACCGCTCAATTGGCTGCCAGCGGCTTGGGCAATTCCAGCGAGCAGTTCCTGGATTTCGCTTTCAGAGGGCAGCGGCAGCGGCAGCACGGCAATGCTGCTTTCCAGTTCCCGCGGCAGCTTGGGATCTGGCGCGGAGATCACCAGGGTGTGGGGTTTTTGGCGCAACTCGCTGGCCAGGTTGCGCAGCCGCCGGCAGATGGCTGGATCCTCCACATAGCGGTGGAAATCCAGCAGCAGCAGGATCGCTGGCTGCTCACCGGCCAGCAGATCGAGGCTGTCGAGCGCCATCAGCGGCTGGCGGGCGCCATGGCCTTGGTGGTTGGGCAGCCCCTGCAGGCCGCCCACGAAATCCCAGCGCAGCAGCGTGCGTTGGCCCAGCCGCTGGCAGGCATTGCCCAGCAGCCGGATCAGCCGCTCCTCCTCCTGCTGATGGATCCAGAGGATGGGCGTGCGGCTGCGGATCAACAGATCCAGTTGCTCTTCCCAGCGGCTCATGGCTGCTCCTCGCCTTTGAGCTGCAGCAGCTGGGCCCAGCGGGGATCCACCACATCGGTGCTGGGCGCTGGCCCTGCGTCTTGCTCGGGCAATAGCCCAGGGCAATCCGGGCAGCACAGCCGCTTGAGCGGCAACTGCAGATTCAGCTGCTCAAACAGCCAGTGCTCTGGATCAAAGCGGCCATTGGGATCGAGGGTTTCCAGCGGCGCCTCAGCTCCCTCGAGCTCCTCAAGCTCGGCATCGGGGCCGCCGCTTTGCAGCGCAATCGATTCGCTCACCCGGGCCTCCAGAGGCTGCGGGTAGCTCTTGAGGCAGCGATCGCAGATCAGCTCCACCGTTGCTGTGGCCTCCGCTTCCAGCCAGAGGTCATCACCCCGGTGCAAGGCCTTGAGCCAGCCCTTCACCGGTCCGATGCTGTCCAGCTCGCTCAGCTGTTGCTCAACGCTCCAGTGTTTGCCATCGCCGAGCTGCTTGAGCTCCTGCAGGGCCACTGGACGCATCAGCGCTTGCCCTTGGGCTCAAACGGCAGGCGCTCGGCGGAAACGGCCGTGGCACTGGCGGCCACCGTTTGGTTGGCCAGCTGTTGTTCGAGGATCGTCTGCAGGTTGTCCGGCAGCGGCTCGCGGATCAGCAGGAAGGTTTGCAGCGCCTGGAAGATGTTGGCCACCACCATGTAGAGCAGCACCCCGGCAGGCAGCGGGAAGAACAGGAACATGCCGGTGATCATCACGGGCGTGATCCGGTTGGCTGTGGCCTGCTGTGGGTTGGCGGGCATGCCCCAGCCCGAGAGGATCTGGGAGAGGAACAGGGTGAGGCCAAAGCCAGCCACCAGGGTGGCGATATCCCAGTTGATGCCGCCATCAGCCATGAAGCCCACTTGGCCAAGGGCTTTGATGAACAGGAAGCCGCTGCGGGCAGCCAGGCCCGGCAGCTTGAGCTCAACGGTGGCATCACCAGGGCTGAGGGCTTGGATCGTGCCATCGGCGCCAACGCTGACCACGTCATCCCCTTTGGTGATCTTCCATTGAGGGGTCAGATCAAAGCTGGGGTGGATGCGCTCTTCGATCGCATCGATGCTTTCCCCTGTTTTGGAGGCCAGCTGCACCTGGGCGCTCTCGCCCACACCGAGCTTGTTGCCGCCGGGCAGCGAAGCGATCACAGGCACGTGATCGTTCTCGGTGAAGAAGATCGAGTGGCTGGCGCTGTTAAACGGCTTGGTTTCCACCGCAGCGATCTGATCGGCCGGCAGCACCTTGACGTTGATGTTGTACGGCACATCAGCGAACGGTGATCCCCGCAGGGTGGCGAACAGGGCAAACAGGATCGGCATCTGCACCAGCAAGGGCAGACAACCCGCCAGCGGGCTGCCGAACTCCTTCATCAACTTGCCCATCTCCTCCTGCTGCTTGGAGGGGTTGTTGGCGAACTTGCTGCGGATTTCAGCCTGGCGCTGCTGCATCACCGGCTGGGCAATGCGCATGCGGCGGGCATTGCGGATCGAGCCGGCGCTCAAGGGGAACAGGGCCAGACGGATCACCACCGTCAGCGCAATGATCGCCAGGCCGTAGCTGGGCACCAATCCATAGAAGAAATCCAGGATGGGCAGCAGGATGTTGTCTGAGATGTATCCGATCACGGCAGGAACCTGGATGACGGTGAGTGTGACTGATGGCGGTCAGCTGGCAGTGCTGGCTGTGAAGCCACTGGGGGCATCAGCCGGCTTCCCTTTGCTGGCGATGCGCTCTTCGATGTAGGCCTGCATCTCACGGAAGCGGGGCACGGCGCGCATTTCCAAGCGGGCGCCGTCCTTGAGCACCAGCACCATGTCGCCATAGGCGCCAAAGCCGCGGGCCACCGAGCGCACCTCTTTGATCTGGGTGTAGGTCACCTGGCTGCGGTCGCGGCCCAGCCAGCCGCCTGTCACTGACACCCGGCGGCTGGTCACCTTGAACCGCAGCCACAGGGCACGAACAACTGCACCCACGGCAAAGGGCAAACCAATCAAGGTGACGCCAAAGATCAGGTTGATGATCAGATCACCGCGTGCAGGCCCGCCTTCGTAGTGGATCTCCTCTTTGATGGCAGGTGGGGTGACAACACTCATGAATCGGTTAGCCCGGCACGCTGGATCAGTGTGGACCATTCTTTCAGGAGATTGTCGTCACTGAGCTCAGCGGCTCCAGGTCGCAAATTGAGCAGCAGCCAGGTGGGGGGCAGATCCGAGCGGAATGCCTGACGCAGAAACGCTTCGTGCAGCCGGCGCCTCAAGCGATTGCGCTTGACCGCCCGCTTGCTCACCTTGCTGCTGATCACCACGCCAAACCGCAGCTCACCCTCAAGCTCTAGCGGCGGATCCCGCAGCAATTGGGGGGCTGCCTCAGCAACCCGAAGCTGCAGCAAGCCTTGTTGAAAGCGTTGCCCGCGTTGGTAGAGGTAATCAAAAACACCACGGCCGCGCAGGCGATGCCGTTGCGGTAAGACCAAGGTTCAGCTCAGTCGCCGGATCAAACGGCCAAACGGGCCCGTCCGCGCTTGCGGCGGGTGCGGATCACACGGCGGCCGGTGTGGGTGCGCATGCGCACGCGGAAACCAGAGACGCGCTTGCGTTTGCGGCTGGTCCCTCCGAGGGTGCGCTTCGTCAT
>JAAXIH010000230.1 GCA_012270465.1 Synechococcus sp. | reverse complement strand
GCTGGCAGCAACCTGGATCTCAAAGCAGCAACCCCACCGACAGCGATTCTGGATGTGATCCAGAAGGCTCCCGATGGGGTTGAAACCAGGACGAGTTACGACCTAGGCGCTAGTTGAGCTCGCGAATCACTCTTCGCCTTCGTCCTCAGCACCAACGGGCACCAAGCGGATCTGCTTGCGGCCGAGCTTGATTTCGAACTCATCGCCGGGGTTGAGGTTCAGCAAAGCGGTGTAGGCCTTACCAATCAACAGGTTGCCGTTGCCCTGAACAGTGGCGACGTAGCTCAGCTTGCGGCCACCTTTGCCAACAGAACCACCACCGATTTCAACACCCTTGGCATCAAGCAGCGCTTCGTAGAAAGCGGTGAAGTTCAGGCGCTCGCCACCGTCTTTCTTGGTGGAGACGTAACCGCACTCACGGACGATCTCAGATTTGCCAGCGTCGCCAAGTTCCCGAACTTTGGCGAGCAGGTCGTTACCGGTGAGCATGCTCAAGAGAATTAATGCACATCGGCAATGTAACCATCGGCCTGCACTTTTGGAAAGCCCTGAGAAGAAATTTGCCGCATCAAATTCTCAACCTTTGATTCACCAGAGCAACAGAACTGGATCAGGACGATTGAGAAGCCAAAGCTGGCGACGATTTTTGAGCAGTGGTTGGCCAATGATGGCCTCAACATTTAAATCCTTGAGAATCCTGTTTCGCGTCACGATCGCTGGCGATTTTTTCAGGGTGATATCGCCAACGCTCAATCCCGAAAACAGACGTTCAACGGCAAATTCAGAGCCACAAAAGCCTTGGATCTCCACTCCAGAAGGTGGCGACTGCGGGATTAATCGTTGCGCCAAAGGCACACCCACAAACACAGCTTCTGCCCCTGTGTCAAGCAGAGCCAAGCTGCTTTTGCCTCTCTGATCAGAAACCTGCACGAGGGGCACATGATCCCGCCATTGCAACGGAAGCCTGATGGCATCAGCCGGCGCTGACTGAACCGATAACTGTTGATCAAGACGCACCTGTTGCCGCTTGGGATCGATCAACATCGGCAGCTGACGCAATGCCGATGCCCCCAAGACACCATCGCTGCCTGGGGGAACGCCCAACTTGGGCATCACCAACACCGCCAACTCACGAATCTTGAGTTCTCCCAACTGCAGCGTGGGCAACACCGCCTGGCGCGGTGGATCCGTTGGGCAGTCACTGCCGGCGCCAGCCAAGGCGAAGTTGCCGCCACTGATTTCCTGGGTTGGGAGTTGCAGCCGCGCAATCAGCGCCCGGCTGACCATGGAGCGCGAGGCGCCGGTGTCGATCAGCAGGCGCACCGAATCGCCCGTACTGGTTTGAAACTGGAGGATGGGGGTATCCCCATCACTGGGGATGGCATAGGCCGAGCGGCCAGAACCTTCCATCACAGGCTGTGGCGGCGGAGCGCCTCCCAACTGCACCAGAGCAGCCAGGGCGAGTCCCCAAGCGGTTTGCCAGAGCCCCATTGCAACCATCCTTTGCCCTGATCAAATCGTTTGCTGATCCAGGCTTCAACCCAATCCACCAGGGCGTCCATGAGAGGCTCATGGATCAGCAGCCTTCATCGCCCTGATCAGCCTGCAGCAGGTCAGCAAAGACTTCGGGATTAAGACCCTGCTGGAGCAGGTGGATCTTGAGGTGGGTCCCCAAGATCGTTTGGGACTGATCGGCATCAACGGCTCAGGCAAGTCCACCCTGCTGCGGGTGATGGCAGGGCTGGAGCCCGTGGGCGACGGCCGGGTTCAAATCAATCCGCGGCACCGGGTGATTTATGTCGACCAGAACCCCAGCCTCGATCCTGAGCGCACGGTTCTGGAGCAGGTGTTCGCTGACTGCGGCGAAAAGATGCAGTTGGTTGAGCGCTACGAAGGCCTGATCCAAGAGCTGGAGCAGAGCCCCAATGACCCTGCGCTGCTGGGCGAGCTCAGCCAGGTCAGCAACCGCATGGATGAGGCCAAAGCCTGGGAACTCGAGCGCCAGTGCCAAGAAGTTCTCAGCCGGCTGGGCATTCGTGACCACAGCCGCAAGGTGGGTGAGCTCTCCGGCGGTTACCGCAAACGCCTGGCGTTGGCATCGGCGCTGGTGGCCGAACCCGATGGGCTGCTGCTCGATGAGCCCACCAACCACCTTGATGCCTTAGCGACCGAATGGCTCCAAGGGTTTCTGCAGCGCTTCAAAGGAGCCCTGGTCTTGATCACCCACGACCGCTACTTCCTCGAGCGTGTCACCGACACAATCATTGAGTTGGATGGCGGCCAACTGCGCCGCTACCCAGGCAACTACGGCGCCTACCTGAAAAAGAAAGACGAGGAAGAGGTGGCCGATGCGGCCCGGCAACGGGCCTACCGCTCGGTGATGCGCCGCGAAATCGAATGGCTCAAACGCGGCCCCAAAGCACGAAGCACCAAACAAAAAGCCCGAATTCAACGCATCGAGCAGATGCAGGAACAGAGCTTCAAACCGTCCAAACAAAACGTGGCCATGGAGAGCGCCAGCCGGCGCCTTGGCAAAACGGTGATCGATGTTGAGCGCCTGCAGCGCCAGATCGGCGATCGGTGTTTGATCAACGACTTCACCTATTCGTTCTCCCCGGAGGATCGGGTTGGCTTCATTGGCCCCAATGGGATGGGCAAATCCACGCTGCTGGATCTGCTCAGCGGCCGCCAACAACCCGATGCCGGATCGGTGGTGCGCGGCGAGACGGTGGTGATCGGCCGCTTTGATCAGCACTCGGAAGACTTAAAGCCCGAACTCAAGGTGATTGAGGTCATCCAAGACGTGGCCGAACGCATTGATCTGGGCCAGGGCAACAGCCTCACGGCCTCGCAACTGCTGGAGCGCTTCTTGTTTCCGCCAGCCCAACAACACAGCCCCGTCGCCAAGCTCTCAGGCGGTGAACGCAGGCGGCTGCATCTATGCCGCTTGCTGATGGCAGCGCCCAATGTGCTGCTGCTCGATGAGCCAACCAATGACCTCGACGTGCAAACCCTCGCCGTCTTGGAGGACTACATCGAAGATTTTCGTGGCTGCGTGGTGATCGTCTCCCACGACCGTTATTTCCTCGATCGCACGGTGGATCGCCTCTTCTGCTTCCAAAGCGGTGGCCAGCTGGAACGCTTTGAGGGCAACTACAGCGAATGGCTGGAACAGCAACCCGCCAAACAAACCCCTGTTGCCACCAAAACCAAAACGGCCGCAGCCAAGCCGAAACGGGAGCAACCCAAACGCCGCAGTTACAAACAGCAGCGTGAACTCAATGCTCTCGACAGCCAGCTGCCGCAATTGGAAGAGCAGAAAGCAGCGCTGGAGGCCAAGCTGGCCGGCGCTGATTACGACAGGCTTGAAGCCCTGACCCAGGAGCTGGCTGAACTCTGCGAGCAGATCAGCCGGGCCGAAGATCGCTGGCTTGAACTCAGTGCCTTGCCTGAGTAGTTGTTGACCACCCGGGGGGCTGTGGCAATGGTGTGATGGTCAGCGCTTGGGGCGATGCAAACCCTCGACTGGTGGTTGCTGCTGCATCCCGTCTTGGCGGTGGTGCTGATCTATCCCTTGCTGGGGGTGGTGGTTCGCCTTGGCTGGCAAGCCCGCCAACGCCGCGTTCACCAAGCCAAGCTGCCCGCCACCACCGGGCGTGATCACAACCAACTGGGGCAGTGGTTGGCAGCCGCTGTAGTGGTGCTGGTGTTGATTGCACTGGCGGTTGTGATCAGCAGCAAACAAACAGCCGATAGCTCACGCCAGTTGCCATTGCTGCTGGCCTGGCTCGGCACAGCCACCAGCTTGGTGGCTCTCTGGCGCGTGCAATCCGCCGGACTCCGGCTCAGCTTCTCGCTCATTACCTGGAGTGGCTTATTGGCCTTGGGGGCCCAGCCGGAGGTGTTTCGCCTCAGCGATAACCCCTTGGAGGCCGCCTTCTGGCAATCCCATTACTGGGGAGGGGTGCTGGTGTGCGGCTTAATGCTGTTCAACTTGGCGGCCTGGCCGGAAATCCAACGGCATCTCTCATGGCGTCGCCTCCACCTCAGCGCCAATGTGCTGGCCGCCATCTTGTTCCTGAGCCAAGGAATCAGCGGCAGCCGCGATTTGCTGGAGATTCCGCTGAGCTGGCAACAACCGTTTCTGCAGCAGTGCAACTGGGCGGAACGGGTCTGTCCGCCCTTGCAGCAGAACTAAGCCAGCACGGCGATGCAATCGATCTCCACCTTGGCTCCTTTAGGCAGCGCGGCCACTTGAACACAAGCCCGCGCCGGCTCAACGCCATGGCCGAAGGTTTCGGCATAGATGGCGTTGACCTTGGCGAAGTCGCCGAGATCAACCAAAAACA
>JAAXIH010000115.1 GCA_012270465.1 Synechococcus sp. | reverse complement strand
ATGGAAGGGCTGCCGGAGATCACGATGATCGCCACCGGCCATGGGCCGCTGCTGCGCGATCACCTCAACCTCTGGATCACCGACTACGGCGACTGGAGCCGCGAGCGCAGCAAAGGCGATCGCTACGCCGCAGTGGTTTACGTGAGCCAATACGGCTTCTGTGATCGGCTCAGCCAGGCCATTGCCCGCGGCATCAGCAAAACCGAACTGCCGGTGCAACTGGTGGATCTACGCGGCACCGATCCCCAAGAGCTGACCGCCTTGATCAGTGAAGCCACCGCCTTGGTGCTGCCCACCCCACCGGCTGATCGCGACAGTGACCTGCAAGCCAACTGGGGCACCCTGCTGGCGGCCCTGAAAGCCAAACAAGCCGTTGGCCTCTACGACGCCTACGGCGGCAATGACGAGCCCATTGATGCGGTTGCCAATCAACTGCGCGAGCTGGGCCACCGCGAGGGCTTTGCGCCCCTACGCATCCGCAGCGTTCCCGATGCCGCGGCCTATCAGCTCTGCGAAGAAGCCGGCACCGACCTCGGCCAGCTGGTGCAACGGGCCAAAACCATCAAGGCAATGAAATCGCTCGATGGCGATCTCGATAAGGCCCTGGGCCGCCTCAGTGGCGGGCTCTATGTGGTGACCGCCCAGCAAGGCGAAGGCAGCGAACTGCGCACTGGTGCCATGGTGGCCAGCTGGGTGAGCCAGGCCAGCTTTGAACCCCCCGGGCTCACGGTTGCTGTGGCCAAAGACCGCGCCATCGAAGCCTTGATGCAGGTGGGTGATCGCTTCGTGTTGAACGTGCTGGCTGAAGAAAACCACCAGCCCCTGCTGCGCCATTTCCTCAAGCGCTTCCCGCCTGGAGCCGATCGCTTCGCTGGCGTGGCCACCTTGGAGGGCACCGCCGCAGGGGGACCGGTGTTGAGTGAGGCCCTGGCCTACCTCGATTGCCAAGTGCAGCAGCGCATGGAATGCGCCGACCACTGGTTGATCTATGCGGTCGTCAATGGCGGCAATGTGGCTGATCAGCAAGCCAGCACCGCCGTGCACCACCGCAAAGTGGGGAACCACTACTGATGGGCGATCAGCGCTCGGTCCTGCAGCTGCCGATTGATGGGGGCCTGACCTGTCTGCGCGGCCTCAGCCCGCGGCGCACCCGCTTTGAAGTGGAGTACGCCCTCGAGCGGGGTAGCTGCCACAACAGCTTCCTGTTCAACAGCAACGACCCGGGCAAGCCTGCCGTGTTGGTGCACCCCCCTGGGGCCACCTTCACTGAGCCCTTCCTCGCCAGCCTCAACGAACTGCTGAAGCCGGAGCAGCCGCTGCAGGTGGTGCAGGGCAACGTCAACCCCGATCGGGTGGCGCTGCTGCATGCCCTGGTGCGCCAGCACCCACAGGTGGAGTTGGTGGTCTCCAATGCCGGCGCCAAGCTGCTCGATGAGCTCTGGAGCAGGCAAAAGCCCGGCAGTGATGCTCCGCCTCCGCCGCCGCAGCCACCGCGGACGGTGATCAAACAAGACACCAACTTGGCGCTGCCCGATGGCCGCGAGTTGGAGGTGCTGGCGGTGCCAACGCCGCGCTGGCCTGGAGGCCTGGTGGCGTTTTTGCCCGATAACGGCCTGCTGATGAGCGGCCGCTTTTTTGCCGCTCACCTCTGCAGCGACAGCTACGCCGAAACCAACCGCAGCAGCACCGAAGAAGACCGCCGGTATTACTACGACTGCCTGATGGCGCCGATGGCCAGCCAGGTGGAAGCGGTGGTGAGCCGCCTGGAGGAGCTGCCGATCCGCAGCATCGCGCCGGGCTATGGGCCCGCCATCGATGACAGCTGGCGCAGCCTGCTGGCGGACTACGGCCGCTGGGGAGAAGCCCAGCAGCGCTCGAAGCTGGAAGTGGCTCTGCTCTATGCCAGCGCCTACGGCAATACCGCCTCGATCGCCGATGCCATTGGCCAGGGCATTGCCCGCACCGGCGTGCGCGTGAACAGCCTCAACTGCGAGTTCAGCGAGCCAGAAGCACTACTCAAGGCAATCCAGGGTTGCGATGCGCTGCTGATTGGCTCACCCACCCTCGGCGGCCATGCGCCCACGCCGATCGTTTCGGCCCTGGGCACGGTGCTGGCCGAAGGCGACCGCAGCAAACCGGTGGGAGTGTTCGGCAGCTTCGGCTGGAGCGGAGAAGCGCTGGATCTGCTGGAAACCAAGCTCACCGACGGCGGCTTCAGCCAAGCCTTTGAACCGATCCGGGTGAAGTTCAGCCCCGATGCCCCAACGCTGAAGCGCTGCGAAGAAACCGGCATGGGCCTAGCCCGCAAGCTGCAGCAACAGCAGAAGCGCCAGCAAAAACGCGCTGGTGGCGGCTTGAGCGAAAGCCGCAGCGATCCGGGTGTGCTGGCCCTTGGCCGCGTGGTGGGTTCCTTGTGCGTGCTGACCGCCAGCAAAGGCGAAGGCGAGCAGGCCCTCAGCGGGGCGATGGTGGCCAGCTGGGTGAGCCAAGCCAGCTTCACCCCGCCCGGACTCACGGTGGCGGTAGCCCGCGACCGGGCCGTGGAAGCGCTGCTGCATGTGGGCGATCGCTTTGCCCTCAATGTGCTGGCCGAAGGCCGCGAAACCGGCCCGATGAAGCAGTTCCTGCAACCGTTCAATCCCGGCGACGATCGCTTTGCTGGATTGGAGCTCGATCGCAGCCCCGGAGGTCAGCCTTTGCTGCCGGAAGCCCTGGCCTGGCTGGAGGGAACGGTCAAGCAGCGCATGGACGTTGGGGACCACTGGATCGTCTACGCCGAAGTCAGTGCTGGCGGGCTGTTTGATGAAGAGGGAGTGACGGCGCTACATCACCGCCGCAGCGGCAGCAACTACTGATGGGCCCATTTGTGCACACCCAAAAAAGTCATGCAGGCCGTCCCAACTGCGGCTCTAATGCAGCGAGGCGGAACGTTCGAAATTGGAGAGCCAAACTCCTGTGCAGGTGGAGCGTTACCGCGGTTTTGTACTCATCCCAGAAGACGACCTGAGCTGGCAGGTGCGCCCCGAGCGCAGCCCGATGCACGTGCTGCCGTTTCGCACGCCGGCCTGCTCAATCGCTGATGTGAAAGCCCTGGTGGATTGGCGCCTGGCCCGTTTGGGCCGCGACCATCGCCCCAAGGCAGAACGGCTGGCCAAATCACAAGGCAACGGCTGGCAGCTAACTGAGGTGCACGAGCAACAAAAAACCGCCTAAGCCAACAGGCTCAAGCGGTTAATCAAAAGCTGAAATGAAGTCCTTTGGGCTCCGCTCGTTCAAGCTGCACGGGGCGGAGGAGTGGGATCAAAGCGCTGCAGCGGCAGCACCAAGGTGTGCCAATTGTCGGGACGCTCGGGGCGATCGCGGCGGCTACGGCGAACACCGAAGGGAACCCGCACCACATTGGTGCCCGAGACATTGACCGTTTCACCGCGTGCCAACCGGTCCTGGAAGGGAAGGTTGGGGCCGCTGGTGTGAGAGCCGTGATCGTTGGTGCTCATGGTCTCGCTCGGTAACGGAATCAGGCTTGTTGGGCCCTCGTCCGCAGTTGCAACAGATGATGCCGGAAAGGCAAGACGTAAATCAAGAGGAAAACCTTAAATTTAGTCTCGTCAAGACTTAATTAGCAGCGCCCGCCATCTCCTCGACCGAGGGGCAAGTGCACACCAAGTTGCGATCGCCGAAGGCGTTATCGATGCGCGAAACCGCAGGCCAGAGCTTGTTGCTGCGCAATCCCTGAACCGGATAGGCCGCTTGCTCACGGCTGTAGGGCCGCTCCCAAACATCGGCTGTGACCGCCGCCAGGGTGTGGGGAGCCCGGCGCAGGGGATTGTCATCGCGATCACACAGGCCAGCCTCAATGGCGGCGGCCTCAGCGCGGATCGCCATCATCGCTTCAACAAAGCGATCGAGCTCCAGCAGCGACTCACTTTCGGTGGGCTCCACCATCACGGTGCCGGCCACGGGCCAGGACACGGTGGGGGCATGGAAGCCGTAGTCCATCAAGCGCTTGGCGAGATCATCCACTTCCAAACCAGCGCTGCGCTTGAGCGGGCGCAGATCAAGGATGCACTCGTGGGCCACGCGGCCATTGGCGCCGCGATAGAGCACCGGGAAATGGGGCTCGAGTCGCTCAGCCAAATCATTGGCAGCCAACAACGCCACCGCCGTGGCTTGGCGCAAGCCGGCTCCACCCATCAAGCGGATATACATCCAGCTGATCGGCAGGATGCTGGCGCTGCCCCAAGGGGCTGCTGAGACAGGGCCAATGGCTTGCTCACCGCCGCAGGCCACCAGCGGGTGACCCGGCAGGAAGGGCGCCAAATGGGCGGCCACCGCGATCGGGCCAACACCAGGGCCGCCGCCGCCATGGGGGATGCAGAAGGTCTTGTGCAGGTTGAGGTGGCAGACATCGGCGCCAAAACGCCCCGGCTGGCAGACACCCACCTGGGCATTGAGGTTGGCGCCATCGAGATA
>JAAXIH010000091.1 GCA_012270465.1 Synechococcus sp. | reverse complement strand
CGCTGGAGCGGCTTTGCCGCGGGCCTCGGCGTTGAGCGCTTCTGCATGGTGCGCCACGGCATCGACGACATTCGCCGCCTGTTCACCAGCGATCTGCGTTTTCTCGAACAGTTCTGAGTCAAGCGGGCTGAGGCTGCTTAGGTTCCGGCTAGAGGCCTTTGGCAGCCGGCCATGTCCGTGCTCTCGGTGTTCGATGGCTCCGCGCGCGCGCTGGAGATCGCGCGGGTTGTCACCCGTTATGAGTGGTCGTTCCTCTCACAGCTCCTCAACCGCGGCGATGCGGCCGAAACGCGCCTGCCCCAACCGCAGGTGCTCTGCCAGATCCTGATCGAGCTGGGCCCGGTCTACGTGAAGCTCGGCCAGCTGCTGAGCACCCGCCCGGATCTGCTGGCCAAGGACTACATCGATGCCCTCAGCAGCCTGCAGGCCGATGTGCCCGTCGAGCCCTGGGAGCAGATCGAGCCGTTGATGCGCGAAGCGCTGGGCCAAGAGGTGGATCAAGCCTTTGGCCACTTCGAGCGCGAACCGATCGCCGCCGGCAGCATCGGCCAGGTGTATCGGGCCACCCTGCACGACAACACCCCGGTGGCGGTGAAGGTGCTGCGGCCCGGCATCGAGCAGCTGGTTCAAGAAGACGGGCGCTTGCTGCGCAAGATCGCCAGCTTGGCCTCAGCCACCGCCTTAGGCGCCAGCTACGACCTTGAAGGCCTGGCGGATCAGGTGCTGCAGGCGATTGGCCGCGAGCTGGATTTCCGCGTCGAAGCCGGCAACACCTTGAAGTTGCAGGGGATCTTGGGGCGCTCGAAGTTTGTGCCCAACGGCAGCCTCAAGGTGCCCAATGTGGTGCCGGCCCTCTCCAGCCAGCGGGTGCTGGTGCTCGAGTGGATCGATGGCCACAACATCCTGGGCGAGGAGGCCAAAGCAGCCCTCACCCAGCACGGCTCCAGCGTTGATGCGGCCACCAAGGCGCTGCTGGGGGCCTTTGTGGAGCAGTACTTCGTCGAAGGCTTCTTCCACGCCGATCCCCACCCGGGCAACCTCAAGGTGGATGGCGATGGGGTCATCACCCTGCTCGATGAGGGGATGGTGGGGATGTTTGATCCCCGCAGCCGCACCACGCTGCTGGATCTGGTGCTGGCCCTGATCAACCAAGACGGCGCCCGCGCCACCGATCTGTTGGTGCAACTGGCCCCGCCGCCCGCGGGGGTGAAGGTGGACCGGCGGCAGCTGCAAAGTCAGCTGCAACAACTGATCGCCAGCAGCTTCTCCAAACCGCTGCAGGAGCTCAATTTCGCCATCTTCCTGGCCGAGCTGCTGCAGCTGGCCAACAAGGTGGGGCTCAGGGTGCCGGGCACCATCGGCCTGTTTGTGAAGTCGGTCACCAACCTCGAAGGCGTGGGCGGATCGCTCAATCCCAACTTCAGCTTCACCGCCGAGATGCAGCCGCTGGTGGGGCAGCTGCTCAGCGATTCGATGCTGCTGCCCAAAGAGCGGATGATGCAGTTCGGGCTTGATCTGCGCAGCTTCAGCATCGATGCCCCGCGCCAACTCAGCCAGCTGCTGCGCCGCTTCAGCAGCGATGAACTGGTGTTTTCGCTGCAACTTGAAGGGCTCGAGGCCCTGCGCACCAGCCTTGAGCGGCTCTCGCAGCGGGTGTCGCTGGCGATCCTGGTGGCCTCCCTGCTGCTCAGCGCCACCTTGATGGCCTCCTTGGCCCAGCAGGAGCTGCTGCGCACCGTGAGTGAAGGCCTGTTCATCAGCGCCACCCTGTTTGGCCTGTGGCTGATCGTTTCGCTGCTGCGCTCCGGCCGCAGCGGACGCACTTAACGAAGTCCTGGCAACTGAGAAAGCCCGCCTAAACTCAGGCACCCACTTGCTCGTGACCGGTGCCCTGTGCCGGACTGATCGTTAACGACGGCAAGGATCTGGCCATTGAAACGGCCGACCGGATCGAAGCACGCCTCACCGAGGCGGGTTGGGATGTGGTGCGCGCCAGCAGCTCCGGCGGAATGGTGGGGTTCGCCAACCCCGATCAGAGCTTGCGGCTGCTGGGCTATGCGGCCTGCGTTCCGCCCGGCTTCACCTCAGCGATGGATGTGGCGATCGTGCTGGGCGGTGATGGCACGGTGCTCTCCGCAGCGCGGCAAACGGCGCCGGTGGGCGTGCCGATGCTCACGATCAACACCGGCCATTTGGGCTTTCTGGCTGAAACCTATGTGAGCCAGCTGGAGGAAGCCCTCGAGCAGCTGATCAGCCGCGAGTGGACCGTTGAAGAACGCAACCTGATCGTGGTGAGCGTGCTGCGCGGCGACCAGCGGCGCTGGGAGGTGCTCTGCCTCAACGAGATGGCGCTGCACCGCGAACCGCTCACGAGCATGTGCCATTTCGAGATCGCCATCGGTCGCCATGCGCCGGTGGACATCTCCGCCGATGGGGTGATCCTCTCAACGCCCACCGGCTCCACCGCCTATGCCCTCAGCGCCGGCGGCCCGGTGATCACGCCCGATTGCCCGGTGCTGCAGCTCACCCCGATTGCGCCCCACTCATTGGCCTCGCGGGCGCTGGTGTTCAGCGATAGCGAGCCGGTCACGATCTTCCCGGCCACCCCCGAGCGGCTGATGATGGTCGTCGATGGCAGCGCCGGTTGCTACGTCTGGCCGGAGGATCGGGTGCTGCTCCGCCGCTGCGAGCAGGCCGCCCGCTTTGTGCGCCTGGCCGACCACGAATACTTCCGCGTGTTGGGCGAAAAGCTGGGCTGGGGCCTGCCCCATGTGGCCAAGCCCGGCACGCTGCCTTTGGCCTCGTGAAGCCAACTCTGCTTTTGATTGGTGAGCGCGCCTTGGAGTTGCGCGAGCGGCTGGAGGCTTCCGGCTACGACACCGTGGGCTGGAGCGGCAATGAGGCCGTCGAATCAATTGGAGCCGGGCTGGTGCCCCAAGAGCGAGTGAAAGCGGTGCTGATCACCAGCGATGAGCTGGAGGTGGTGCCCTTGCTGCAAAAGAGCTGCGGCGCTGGCGTTCGCGTGCCGCTGCTGGTGGAGGCGATGGCCGATGACCTGGCTGCCCGCAGCCAATGCCTCAAGCTCGGCGCCAACGACTTTTGGGTGCAAGACGGCCCGCCCAGCGATCTGCTGCAGAGGCTGCGGCTGCAACTGGCTCTAGAGCCCCGGCCCCAAATCTTGTTTGATGCACCGGCCAGCGAGACCAAACAAACCACGCTGAAGCTGCTGGATCTGCGCCTGGAGCCGCGGCAACGGCGTGCCTGGCGCGGTGAGCGGGAATTGCAGCTCACCGAACGGGAATACTCGCTGCTGCTGCTGTTGCTGGAGCACCAAGGCGGCAGCGTTAGCCGCCAAACCATCCTGGAGGAGGTGTGGGGCCAGAGCGATGAGGAGGCCAACGCCAACGTGATTGAGGTGTATGTGCGCTATCTGCGCCGCAAGCTGGAAGAAAACGGTGAACGGCGCTTGATTCACACCGTGCGCGGCGTGGGCTACTCGCTCAGGAGCTGATCGATCGATGTTTGCTCCCCTATTGCCCCTGCTATTGGCGCTCACGCCGCAGTATTTACCGATCAGCGCCAAGTGGTGCCTGCCCCAGGGCTGCATTGGCCTGGAGGTGCCGCAAACCTCAGCGCAATTTCAGCAGGGCTTGATGCAGCGCCCCGCCTTGGATCCCTGGCGCGGCATGTGGTTCCGCTTTGAGCCGGCCCGGCCGGTGGGCTTTTGGATGAAGAACTGCCTGGCGCCCTTGGATCTGGTGTTCACCCGTGATGGCCAGGTGGTTGGCATCGAAGCAGGTGTCCCCCCTTGCACAGCTGATCCATGCCCCACCTACCGCTCACCGGGCCCCGTGGATGGGGTGATCGAACTGCGCGCGGGCCGCGCCAAGGAGCTGGGCCTTAAGCCCGGCAGCCCCGCAACACCACTACCGGGTTCAACGGGGCTAGGCGCGTACCGCCAGCCAGCGGCATCCCCCGACTGACCTGCAGCTGCATCAGGCTCACCTGCAGCCCATGGGCCTCCAGCACCGGGCGCAGCTCAGCCACCGCTTCCAAGGTGGCCAAGGGAATCACGACAACACCGCCGGCACGCAAACGCGGCAACAACGCCGCCAGCAGCTCAGCTCTGGCAGCTCCACCACCACCGAGCAACACCCGATCGGGATCGGGCAACTCAGCCAGCAAGCTGCGGGCATCGCCCTGCAACACCGCCGCCGGCTGCACCGCTAAGCGCTCGGCATTGGCCTGGATCAAAGGCACCGCGCCGCTGCGGCGCTCCACCGCATAGAGCTGCAATGCAGGCTGCAGCCGCAACGCCTCTAACCCCACGCTGCCGGTGCCGGCACCGAGATCCCACAGCACCCCAGCGCTGGGGAGATCCAGCTCCGCCAGCAGCTGAATGCGCACTTCGCGCGTGGTCATCACGCCGGGGTGATCGGCGTGCTGGTGATAGGCGCCATCGGCGATGCCGAACCGCGGGAGCCGTT
>JAAXIH010000213.1 GCA_012270465.1 Synechococcus sp. | reverse complement strand
TCCGTGGTGGTGTTCCCACCGAGTTGTTGCTGCGGGCCGCCGCTGGAACCCTGCTGCTGACAGCAGCCGATGGCGAGCGTTGGCAGGGCTCAGCGTTTCCAGTGGGTTGGCGCCAGGAGCCCCTGGCGCAACCGCTGACCATCCAACGGCAGGTGTTGGGCCCCTTTGCATCCCATGAATCGGCCCTGCAGCAGGCCGAGGCGTGGCAAACAAAAGGTGCCGAGGCTGTGGTGGCCCATCCGGCGGATTGGGAGGTTTGGGCGCCCTTGGGTAGTCCAGATCCAGGCCAGCCCAGCCGCCTGGTGAGCGAAACCCATACGGAGTCTTGGCAACCAGTGCTGGATCGCCAGGGCACTCCCACGGTGATTGAGGGGCCCCTGCAGATTGATGCCCCCGATGGCTTGCGCTGGGGCGGGGCGGTGTATCGCGGCCGCTTCCGGCTCCAACGGGATGCCTATGGCAGCTGGACCCTGCTGCAGCAGGTGCCCATGGAGAGCTATTTGCTCGGGGTTGTTCCCCATGAAATTGGTGCTGGCTCGCCTTTGGAAGCGCTCAAGGCTCAAACCGTTTTGGCCCGCACGTGGGCCATGGCCAATCGCGGGCGTTTTGCTGTCGATGGTTATCACCTCTGCTCTGACACCCAGTGCCAGGTGTACAGCGATCCTTCAGCCGCAGGCGGTGCGGTGCGGCAGGCCTTAGCCAGCACCGCAGGCCAAGTGCTCACCTGGGATGGCAAAGCCCTGCACGGCGTCTACAGCGCCAGCAATGGTGGTGTCTCCTCGGGCTTGGAGGAGGTGTGGCAGGCCTCAGCCCAGCCCTATCTCAAGCCGGCCGTGGATGGCCCTGCCCCGTTGCCCCAGCAATTCCCGCTGCCGATCCAGGGCGATGCATCGGTTCGCTCGTTGCTGCGGAACCGCAACTTCTATGGAGCAGGGCATCCCCGCTTCCGTTGGACGCGCCGCTACAGCGCCACGCGGCTGGAGCAGTTGGCCGCTGCCGCCGGTAGCCCCATTGGTGGGGCTGAGGCTGTAACGGTGGGCGGGCGAGGCCCGAGTGGCCGCGTGCTTGAGCTCACCGTGGTGGGAACAGGGGGGAATTGGGTGCTGCAGCGCGATCAGATCCGCCGGCAGTTGCGGGCGCTTCCCAGCACGCTGTTTGTTGTTGAGCAAGAGAGCCCAGGTGTCTGGCTCTTTGACGGTGGTGGCTTCGGCCATGGAGCTGGGCTGTCCCAGGCTGGAGCCATTGATTTGGCTAGCCGCGGCTGGAGTAGCGAGCGGATTTTGCGCCACTACTTCCCAGGTGCAGAGCTGCAGCCGGTTAAAAATCTTTCTTCGCAGGGATCCCCTTAAAGTGCGCCGGAGTTCAGGCCTGCATGCCGAACGGCGATTCCCCAGCATCTGAATCGCCCGTCATGGCGTCTGTGATCGACGATCTGGCGTGGTCAGAGGGTCGTCGGCGCAAGGCCTTGATCGTTGTTTTGGCTTGTTTGTGGGCTGGGGCCGCCCCCCACTGGCTGGGTCCGGTGCGCGGCTTGCTGCCGGCTTTTGGCTTGACCTTGATGCTGGGGGGCTACGGCTTCTCCACCTTGCGGCGTGGCCGCAGCTCAGCGGCTGCGGCGAACGCTGCTCCATCGGCTGAGGGCGTTGTTCCGGCCATCGATGTGTTGGTGGCCGCCCGCGATGAGGAGCAGGTGATCGCCCGGTTGGTGCAGGCCATCGCTGGCTTGGATTACCCCGCTGATCGCCTCAAGCTCTGGGTGATGGATGACGGCAGCCAAGACCGCACACCAGAGATCCTCAACCAGCTCAGCGGGACCCATTCCTTCTTGCAGGTGCGCCGCAGGCCCCGCAATGCCGGTGGCGGTAAATCCGGGGCGCTCAATGCTCTGCTGCCCCAACTTCAGGGGGATTGGTTGTTGGTGCTCGATGCCGATGCCGCCCTGACGCCTGATGTGTTGTTGCGGCTGCAGCCCCAGCTCAATGATTCCGCCTTGGGAGCTGTGCAGTTGCGCAAGGCCGTTGTTGGGGCCGATAGCAACTGGCTGACGCGCTCCCAGGCGCTGGAGATGGCTTTTGACGCTGAAATGCAGCTGGGCCGCATTGCCCAAGGGGGCATTGGCGAACTGCGCGGCAACGGTCAGCTGATCCGCCGCCAGGTGCTGTTGGATTGCGGTGGCTTCAACGAAGACACCGTCACCGACGATCTGGATCTCAGCTTCCGTTTGCTGCTGGCCGGGCAACAGGTGAGCGTGCTGTGGAATCCCGTCGTTGATGAGGAGCCCGTGATGCGTTGGGGGGCGCTTTGGCGCCAACGGCAGCGCTGGGCCGAAGGGGGGTTGCAGCGCTTTTTGGATTACTGGCCGTCGCTGTTTTCCGATCGCCTCAGCGGCCGTCAACAGTTGGATTTGATTGTTTTTTTCCTGCTCCAGTACGGCCTGCCTTTGGCCACGGTGGGCGATGTTTTTGGAATGATTTGGTGGCGGCAGTGGCCCCTGCTCTGGCCCCTGTCGGTGTCAACGCTGAGCCTGAGTGCTTTGGCGTTGTGGCGTTCGGGCCGGCGCAGTTCAGAAGGCCCTGAGCTTCCGGCGGCCAGCGGTTGGAACCTGCTGGTGGCCAACACCTATTTGATCCACTGGTTCTTGGTGATCCCTTGGGTGGCGGTTCGCATGGCCCTGCGCCCCAAACGGCTGGTTTGGGCCAAGACGGTGCACGCTGGCTTGAGCGTCAGCAGCTAAGCCGCCGCGTCGTCGCTGACGACCGCTCCATCGAAGAACTCAGCAAAGCGTTTGGCCTGTTGCTCCAATTGGCCGCTGTTGGCGGGTAGCGCCGGGGTAACTGCCTCGTTTGTTGTGGCGACCGGAGGTTCCGCAGCCGGTGGTGGCGCTGCTGCCGCCACTGAAGGAACGGCTGGCTTGGGTGCAGGAGCTGCTGGTGCTGGCGGTGGGCTCACGGCTGCCGGGCTGGGGCTGGCTGGTGGCGCTTGCTGTGACGCCACTGGGGCCGGTTCTGCAGCGGCGGGGGGCTGAGGTGGTTGCTTTTGCTGGCTCGGTTCGCCGGTTTCCAGCACCACCTGGCGGGGTTGCCCGAGCACTTTGGCGGCCGCTTGCTCGAGCAGAGGCAGGCGGCTTTGCACCATGCCGGCCCAATTGGGGGCCACGCGCACCACGGCCCGTTGGTTATCGAGGCGAACCAGCTCCCCTTGCTGCGTCAGCAGCATGCGCGTGGAGGGGAGCTCCAAGCTGGCCAGGATTTGTTGCCAGAGGCTGTTGAGATCGAGATTGGCGGCTGCGGGGGCGGGTGCTGGAGCAGCCTCGGGCGCTGGTGTTGTGCTGGCCGCTGGGGCAGGGGCTGCTGCTGGCTCAGCTGCAGGAGTGGGCACCGGAACGGTTGCGGCAGCCGGCGCAGGCGGAGCTGAGATAGGCGCTGGCGCCTGAGCTGGAGCAGCGGCCTGGGCCACCGGTGCTGGAGTTGCCGCGATGGCAGCGGCTTGGGGTTCAGCCAGCAGGCCTAGCAGCAACACCTCAAGCCAAAGCCGTGGCTGCGCGCTTTGGCGCAATTCCACTTCGCTGCCGCGCAGGCCCTCCTGCCAGCGCAACAGGCGCGCACGCCCCAGTTGTTGGGCCAGAGCGGGCAGCGCTTCGCGATTGGCCGGGGAGAAGCCGGTGAGCTCCAAATGTTGTGGGGCCGCCAGGGCGAGCACCAGATCCCTCAGCAAGCCGGCCAGGCCTTGCAGCACAGCAGCTGGTTCGCGGCCGCGATCCAGCAGTTGGCGGCAGCTCTGCAGCAATTCCAATGGGTCGGCGGCTTGCAGGGCTCCGGCTAGCTGCAGCAGCTCTTGCTCCGGCACGGCTCCCAGCAGTTCCCAGACCGCGTCGGGTTCCACCGGCGGCGGCAGCAGGCTGAGTTGATCCAGCAAGCTCTCAGCGTCCCGCAGACCCCCTTGGGCCAGCTGGGCCACCAGGTGCACCGCTTCTGGGGTGATGTTGATCGCTTCCTGCTCAGCAATCCAACTCAGGTGTTGCTCCAGCGCTTGCAGGGGGATGCGGCGGAAATCAAAGCGCTGGCAGCGGCTCAAGATCGTCGGCAACACCCGCTGGGGATCGGTGGTGGCCAGCACAAACACCACCCGCGGTGGCGGCTCCTCGAGGGTTTTGAGCAGGGCGTTGAACGCCGCGGTGGAGAGCATGTGGCATTCATCCACCACATAGACCTTCCAGCGCGCCTGCACCGGTGCAAAGCGAGAGCGCTCGATCAGGTCGCGAATGTTGTCGACCCCGGTGTTGGAGGCGGCATCGATTTCGATGACATCAAGGGCGCCCCCGGCTGCAATCGCCGTGCAGAGTTCGCATGTTCCGCAGGGTTCAGCGGTTGGCCCCTCACTGCTGAGGCAATTGAGCGAGCGCGCCAGGATCCGGGCGCTGGAGGTTTTGCCGGTGCCGCGCGGGCCGCTGAACAGATACGCCGGAGCGATGCGGCCCCGTTGCAGCGC
>JAAXIH010000004.1:13864-22325 GCA_012270465.1 Synechococcus sp. | reverse complement strand
CAGCAAGAGCAGGTGCTGGTGGTGGAGCAGAACCGCGCCCAGCTCGAGCAGCTGGCCCAGAACAGCGAGCAACTCAGCGGCCGGCGCGAATCAGAACAGCAGGCCCTGATCCAAGGCCAAGAGCAACTCAAAGGTGCTGCCGAAGAACTCGCAGGCCTGCAAGAAGCTGTCAAAAGCCTGGGCGAAGACCAGCTGATTGCGGTGCAAGGCCAGTTGGCTGAGCTCGAAGCCGCTGGCCGCGAGTTGCAGCGCCGCGCTGAGCGCCACCAACACCAGGCCTCGGAGTTGCAGCAGCAGCGCCACCAGCAACAGCAGCAGCGCGCTGAATTGCAGCAGCAGAGCCAGCAGCTGCAATCCACCGACGACGCGCAGCAACGCCAGCAGGCCGATGAGGCCTGCCGCAGCGCTGAAGCAGCCGTTGAGCTCTCGCGTCGCCGCCTGGCGGAAGTGGCTGGCCGCTCGGGTAGCTGGATGGAGGAGCAGCAGGAGCGCAGTCGCCGCCGTCAGGAACTGCAGGGCCTGCTCGGCCCTCAGCAAGCCGAGGCGGTGCAGCTCGATGAGCGCCTGCGCCAAGAGCAGGAGCGGCAGCAGGAGCTGCAGGCCGAATTAGCCCGTGAGCAGCAAGGCAGCGGCAGTGCAGCCGAGCAGCTCAAGGAGCTGCAGGTGGCTCAGCAGGAGCTGCTGCAGTTGATCGCTAAGCACAAGCAGCGCGTGCAGGAGCTGGCCGAAGCCCTCTCGTTGCAGCAGCGCACCCGCATTCGCCTTGAGCAGGAGCAGCAGCAGCTCGAACGCGACATCGCCCGCCATGACAGCCGCCGCGAAACCCTGCAGGAAAGCCGCGGCACCGGGGCCCTGAGGTTGCTGCTGGAGGCTGGTCTCGATGGCATCCATGGCCTGGTGGCGCAGTTGGCCGAGGTCGACGATCGCTACCGCCTGGCGCTGGAAGTTGCCGCTGGCGGCCGGCTCTCCCAGGTGGTGGTGGATGACGACCGCATCGCCGCCCGTGCCATTGAGTTGCTGAAGCAGCGCCGGGCTGGCCGTCTGACGTTCTTGCCCCTCAACAAGATCCGCAGCTCAGCCCGTGGCGGTGGTGCTGCCCTGCAGCGCGGTGGTTCACCCAGTGGCGGTGGTTGCTTGGGCCGGGCGGTTGAGCTGCTGCACTTTGAGCCGATCTACCGCGATGTGTTCGGCCATGTCTTTGGCGACACCTTGGTTTATTCCGATCTGCAGTCAGCCCGCCGGGAGCTGGGCCGCAGCCGCATCGTCACCCTCGAAGGCGAGTTGCTCGAACGCAGCGGTGCCATGACCGGAGGCAGCCTGCAGCAGCGCAGCGGCAGCCTCAGTTTTGGCCGTGCCAACGATGGTGATGAGGCCGAGCCCCTGCGCCGCCGCTTGTTGGAGTTGGGTGAAACCCTGGTGGCTAGCCGCCGCCGTGAAGCTGAGCTGAGCCGTCAGCTTGAAGCGGCTCAAGGGGAATTCAGCTCCGAGCGTTCCCGCCAGGCCGCTGTGGAGGCTGAGTTGGCGGCAGCCCAACGGGCCCATGGTCCCCAGGTCACCCGTCAGGGGCAGTTGGCCGCGCGGCTCGAGCAGGTGCAGCAGAGCCTCAGCAGCGATCAAACCCGTTTGCAGGAGCTGCAGGCCTCGATGCAGCCGCTGCGCCAGGAATTGGAGCAGCTCGAGCAAGGGGAAGCGGCCAGCAGTGATTCAGCCGATGCCGCCCGTTGGGGTGAGTTGCAGCAGGAGCTCGAACAAGCCGATGCGGCGTTGAGCGCCGCCCGGGCCCAGCGCGATGGACTGGAAGCCGCCCAGCGTGATCGTGGTTTGGTGCTGGCGCGCCTCAACAGCCAGCTCGAGGCCGTGGCCGCTGAGGAGCAGCGCCTGCAATCCAGCACGGCCGCCCTTACCGCTGAGGTGCAGGAACTGCGCGATCAGCAACTGGCCGATCAAGCCCGCCGCGCTGAACTGGAGCAGCAGCAGCAGGCCCTGCAGGAGCGCTTTGGTGAGCAGCGCCGCGCCCGTGATGCGGCCGAAGCCCGCCTATCGGGATTGCGCCAGCAGCAGCAGCAGCGGGAGTGGGAATTGCAGCGCCTGGCCGAGCAAATCGAGGCCCTCGCCGAAGAGCGCCGCGCCCTGGCTGAGCGTTTGCAGCAGCAGGTGGCTGAATTGCCCGACCCGCTGCCGGAGATCAGCGATGAGCTGCGGGAAGCCGGCTTGGAGGCGCTGCAGGAGCAGCTGCGCGTGATTCAGCAGCGCATGGAAGCGCTGGAGCCGGTGAACATGCTGGCGCTCGAGGAGCTTGAGCAACTGGAAACCCGGTTGGCTGAGCTGCGCGAGCGGCTCGAGGTGCTCGGCAATGAGCGCCAGGAGTTGCTGCTGCGCATTGAAACGGTGGCCACCCTGCGTCAGGAGGCCTTTATGGAGGCCTTCCGCGCAGTGGATGGCCATTTCCGCAGCATCTTTGCCGGGCTCTCCGATGGTGAAGGCGAGCTGTCGCTGGAGAACCCAAGCGATCCGCTTGAAGGTGGTCTCACCTTGGTGGCCCATCCCAAGGGCAAGGCCGTGCGCCGCCTGGCCTCCATGTCTGGTGGTGAGAAGTCGCTGACGGCGCTCAGCTTCCTGTTTGCCCTGCAGCGCTTCCGCCCCTCCCCCTTCTATGCCCTCGATGAGGTCGACAGCTTCCTCGATGGCGTCAACGTTGAGCGCCTGGCTGGGTTGATTGCCGATCAAGCCGGCGATGCTCAGTTTTTGGTGGTCAGCCACCGCCGCCCGATGATCGCCGCCAGCACCCGAACCATCGGCGTGACCCAGGCCCGCGGTGCCCATACCCAGGTGGTGGGCATGCCAGCTGCAGCCTGATTGGCGATCCTGCGACACAATGGCGCGATCGAGCAGTTAGCCCTTGCAGGCGCCCCCTCCTTCCGATTCCACCCCGGCACCCTCCGATCGGCTCTGGCTGCGTTCGGAGTTGATGGGGACCCAGGTCATCACCACCGACACCGGCCGCCGTCTTGGCGTGGTCGGTGAGGTCTTGGTGGACATCGACCGCCGCGAGGTGGTGGCCCTTGGCCTGCGCGACAACCCGCTGACCCGTTTCCTGCCTGGCCTGCCGCGTTGGATGCCGCTGGAGCAGATCCGTCAGGTGGGTGATGTGATCTTGGTTGATTCCCTCGATTCCCTGGCCGAAGGCTTCAATCCCGATCGCTACGACCGGGTGATCAACTGCCAGGTGGTCTCGGAAGCCGGTGAGCAGCTCGGCCGGGTCCTGGGCTTCAGTTTTGACATTGAAACCGGTGAGCTCACCACCTTGGTGGTGGGTGCCGTTGGTGTGCCCCTGCTGGGTGAAGGCATCCTCAGCACCTGGGAGCTGCCGGTTGATGAAATCGTCAGCTCGGGCCCCGATCGCATCATTGTTTACGAGGGCGCCGAAGAGAAGCTCAAGCAGCTCAACACCGGCCTGCTGGAGAAGCTGGGCATTGGCGGCGGCAGCTTGGAGCGCGAAGAGCGTGAGCGCTACCGGCTCAACATGGTGCCGGTGGAAAACCAACTGCCGGCTGGCGTTCCCACTGAACAGGAGCAGCGCCGCCTCGAGGCCTCCAGGCAAGAGCGCTTTGAGCCCCAGCGCCAAGAAGACGAATACGAATACGTCGAGCTCGAGCAGCGCCAGCGCCGTGAGCCCCAACGCATGTACATGGATGAGGAGCGCGATCCCTATGGCCAGCGGGATCGCTACAGCGAGCCGGATCGCTACCGCGACCGCTATGACGCGCCATTGGATGTTGAGCCCGAACCGCTGCCGGAACGTCCCAGGGGCCCTCAGCCTGCTGAAGAAGACCCCTGGGCCTAACTCACTTCTTGTCCTCGAAGTCCAGCGAGGCTGAGTTCACGCAGTAGCGCAGTCCAGTGGGCGTGGGGCTGTCTTGGAACACATGGCCCAGGTGCGAATCGCACTTGGCGCAGCGGATCTCGGTGCGCACCATGCCGTGGCTCACATCCTGGAGGGTGCGGATGGCCTCGGGGTTCACCCCTTCCCAGAAGCTGGGCCAGCCGGTGCCGGAGTCGAATTTGCGGTCAGAGCGGAACAGCTCAGCGCCGCAGCAGATGCAGCGGTAGGTGCCATCGCCTTTGTGATTCCAATAGGCACCGGTGAAGGCCCGCTCGGTGCCGCCCTCGCGGGTCACGCGGAACTGCTCGGGAGTCAGCTTGGAGCGCCAGTCGTTCTCGCTTGCTTCCACGGGGTCATCAATGGTTCGGCTCAACGCTAGGCAGCAGTTCCTCCACCAGTGAGCTCAAAGCAGCCACGGCACCGGGCTGCCCCCGCAAACTGCGGAGGTCGTCCTGCATCCCTTGCAGCCGTTGCGGCTCAGCAAGCCAGTCACGGGCTTCGCTGGCAATTTGCTCAGGGGTGATCGCCCCCACCCGCTCGGGCACCACAGCGCGGCCAGCGCTGATGTTGGGCCAGGCCAGAAAGCCCCGGTTGCGCAAGCGCCAAGCGGTGAGGGCCACACCCACCAACCAGCGCAGCAGGGGCAGGCGCGCCACCAGGCCAAACCAGCCATCCCAGGCCTGCATCACATGCAGGTGTTGGGTGGGCAGCAGCACCAGCATCGGCACCCCCAGGGCGCCCAGCTCGGCGGTGTTGGCGCCAACGGTGGTGAGGGCCAGGGCGCATTGGCTCAAGGGGCCATGGGCGGGATGCTCCTCCACCAGCAGGATCCGAGTTCCCTCCGCGCTCACGAGCCAGCGCTTGCCGTCTTGCTCGACCAGTTCGGGCTCCTGGGTGCCGTAGAAGCGCTGCAGAGGATTCCCCGGGCCGGCAAAGGCCTGCAACTCCGCCACGCTGGTGGTGGGAGCGAGCGCCAGCAGGAATTGCGTTTGGGGCCGCAGCGTCCGCAAGGCATCGGCGCAGCGCAGCAGGAATGGCATGCCCACCTGCAATTTGGCCCGTTTGGATCCAGGCAGCAGCGCCACCCACTCACCGGCGGGTAAGGGGGCGCTGGATCGGGCTGAGCTCGAGAGATCAGCCATCAGATCACCCACCACCTGGCAGCGGGGTTGCCAGCGTTTGGCAAGCCGATCCGCGGCGGCGGGTCCCATCGCGGCAATGCGGTCGTTCCAGCGGGGCCAGCGCGCGACCCATTCGGCGTAGGTCAGATGCCGGTAGCCCAGGCGCGCCGAGAGCAGCACGGTCCAGAACTGGTCCCCACCGAGAAACACCACCACACCGGCGGCTGGCCAAGGGCCATGGCGTTGGGGCCGCAGCAGCAACCACCAAAAGCGTGATGCCGGCAGCACCCGGTCAAACAGATTCATGCGCCGGGCCACAGCGGCCTCGGTGCCCGTGGCGTTGGGGCAAGGCACCAACACCAACTGCAAACTCGTGTTCGGCAGGGCGCGCTGATGCAGCCGCTCCGCCAGGGGGCGAACCCAGGTGGTGAGCTCCCCGGGGCCATTGCAGACCAAAACGATGGTCCGCTTTGGCTCTGATGCGGATGGCGAGACTTGAACTCGCAAGACCGAAGTCACACGCCCCTCAAACGTGCGTGTCTACCAATTCCACCACATCCGCGTGGTCTGCCAAGAGGCAGAAAGCGAGCGTACCAGTCGGTCTCGCACTTCGTGAAAGCCCCACGTCTAACGCTGATAAAATCGCTCGCTGATGCGCTCCCCCATTGGGCATTGGCAAGCTTCTGATCGCCAACCGGGGTGAGATCGCTCTGCGGATCATCCGTAGTTGCCGGGAGATGGGCATCTCCACGGTGGCTGTGTACAGCACGGTGGATCGCAATGCCCTGCATGTGCAATTGGCTGATGAGGCTGTCTGCGTGGGGGATCCCCCGAGCGGCCGCAGCTATCTGAATATCCCCAACATCATTGCGGCGGCCACCTCGCGCGGTGCCGATGCGATTCACCCCGGCTATGGCTTCCTGGCCGAGAACGACCGCTTTGCTGAAATCTGCAGCGCCCATGGGCTGATCTTTGTGGGCCCGTCGCCGGAGTCGATCCGGGCCATGGGCGATAAGTCCACCGCCAAGGCCACCATGCAGCGGGTTGGGGTGCCCACCATCCCTGGCAGCGAGGGCTTGCTTTCCAGCGTCGATGAAGCAGCTCGCTTGGCGGGCTCGATGGGCTATCCCGTGATGATCAAAGCCACCGCTGGTGGCGGCGGCCGCGGCATGCGTCTGGTGCGCAGTGCCGATGAGTTGGAGAACCTGTTTAAAGCGGCCCAGGGTGAGGCCGAAGCGGCCTTCGGTAACCCGGGCCTCTACATGGAGAAATTCATCACGCGGCCGCGCCACGTCGAGGTGCAGATCCTCGCCGACCGTTTTGGCAACGTGGTGCACCTCGGCGAGCGGGATTGCTCCATCCAGCGCCGCCACCAGAAATTGCTGGAGGAAGCCCCAAGCCCTGGGCTGGAGCCGGAAACCCGCCGCCGCATGGGCGAAGCGGCTGTCGCCGCAGCCAAAACCATTGGCTACGAAGGCGCCGGCACCGTGGAATTCCTGCTGGATGCCTCCGGCGAGTTCTATTTCATGGAAATGAACACGCGCATCCAGGTGGAGCACCCCGTGACCGAGGTGGTCACCGGCGTGGACTTGATCGCGCAACAGCTCAAGATTGCGGCCGGTGAAACCCTGGAGCTCAAGCAGGAGAACATCAAGCTCCATGGCCACGCGATCGAGTGCCGCATCAATGCAGAGGATCCGCGCCATGGCTTCCGCCCCTCACCAGGCACCATCTCCGGCTGGCTGCCCCCCGGAGGACCTGGCATTCGCATCGATAGCCACGTGTACACCGGCTACGACATCCCGCCTTTTTACGACTCGCTGATTGGCAAATTGATTGTTTGGGCAGAAGACCGTCCGGCTGCGTTGTTGCGTCTGCGCCGGGCCCTATCGGAATGCGCCGTGATCGGTGTGCCCACCACCATCGACTTCCATCTCTCGCTGCTGGATCGTCCGGAGTTTCAAAACGCCCAGGTGCACACCAAATTCGTTGAGCAGGAGATGCTCAGCGACTAAGCGCCTTTAAGCACCAATTGGGTGATCAGCCCTTGCTGACCCACCAGCAACTCGCGCAGCAGGCTCACCAAGCCCACCCAGATCACCGGGGTGACATCCACACCGCCGATGGGTTGGATCAGCTTGCGTGTGGGGCTTAAAAGCGGCTCGGTGGGGATCACAACCAAGGCCACCAAAGGGTTGTCGCTGCTGATCTGCGGGTACCAGGTCAGCACGATGCGGAACAAAAACAGCAGCGTCCAGGCCGCCAGCAGCAGCCCGATCACCCAGCTGCTGACGTTCAACATCGCTATTGCTGTCACAAACTTCTAAGCGCTTGGCTCGGCACTCTATGAAGCCAGGTTCAGGCCCCGTAGGATGCCGCGACCACCGGTGGTGCCATGACCCCCTCCCTCGCGAATTTCCTCAACAGTCTCGTGGCGGGTGCGCTGATCGTGGTGGTGCCCATCACCATTGCTTTGATCCTGATCAGCCAGACCGACCAGGTTGACCGCAAGCTCTGATCGCTGATCACCCTGGCGTGGCCTAAAGCCGCCCGTAAACTGATTGCAAAGGGCTGTATGGCCCAGCCGGGCCTGGGAGGGCACGAATGGTTAATGCCAGCCTGAATTGGGCCAGCATCGTTGGCATCGTCCTTGCTGTGGGCGGTTGCGTGCTGTATTTCCTGCGCAGCTTTAAGCCAGGCCTGGCCCGCGATTACGACGTTTTCTTTGCTGCCGTTGGCTTGCTCTGCGGCGGCATTCTCTTTTTCCAGGGATGGCGCCTGGATCCCATCCTGCAGTTCGGCCAGTTCCTGCTGGCGGCTACCACCGTTTTCTTTGCCTACGAGTCGGTGCGCCTGCGCAGCGTCACCACCGAGCAGGCTCGCCGTTCGGCCTATTTCGACGACGACGAACCGATGCCCTCGCGCCCGCGCATGGGACGCGGTGAGTGGGGCGCCGATGAGCGTTTCGACGATCCCCAGCCCTTGCGCCGCCGCATCCGCTCCCGCGCTGATGGCTCCGACGATGGCGATGAGCGCGGTGATCAGGAGGATTTCTATCGCCCGCGCCGTCCTGAGCGCCGTGCGATCCCTGAGCGGGCTGAGAGCCGCTTTGATGAGGCTGATGACAACTCTCGCGCTGGCCGCGGCGGCAGCCGCGAGCGCAGCCGTTATGGCGCCAGCCGTGAGCCGCGCCCTGAGTTTGGTGCCCGCCGCCGCGAGCGCGATGCCAGCAGCACCCGCCGCAGTGGCTCTCGCCCCAGTGGTGCTGCCGACGACATGCCCCGTTCCAGTCGCCGGCCCTCGAGCCGGCCTGTGGCGGCTGCCGGCGCTGATCGTCCCAGCTCATCGATGCCTGAAGGCGCTCCCATCAGCGACGCTGACTTCTCACCGATCAGCAGCCGCCCTGCTCCATCGCAGCCGGGCAACCGCGATAACAGCTCCCGTTTCGACGACTGAT
>JAAXIH010000004.1:4790-13764 GCA_012270465.1 Synechococcus sp. | reverse complement strand
CCTGCTCCATCGCAGCCGGGCAACCGCGATAACAGCTCCCGTTTCGACGACTGATCGCCTCGGTGCGGCGCGCCCAGCTGCTGCTTGTTGTGCTGCTGCTGGCTGGATGTAGCCAGCGGTATTCAGCCCCCGGTCTGGGCGATCAAGAAGATCCTGCCCTCAGTGGTAATGGCAGGTTGCTGGTGAGTGTTGTCGATCGTGGTGGCCGCCGTTCCTTGCGCCTGGTGGAACGCTCCACCGGCCGGGAATTGCCATTGCCGGGCCTGCGCCAAGGCCAGCCCCACCGCTCGCCATCGTTGAGTTGGACCGGCCGCTATCTCGCCTTCATCCGTCAGCGCGGCACGCGCCCTGAGGCCGTGTTGCTCGATCGCCTCAGTGGCCGCTTGCAGCCCTTGGCCCTGCCCAATGACCGGCTGCCGGAGCGGCTCAGCCTGGCCCCCGATGGTCAGCAGCTGGCGGTTCAGGTGTTGCGCCGCGGTCAGCTGGATTTGGAGCTGTTTCGCCTGCCCGCTCTTGAGCCTGATCTGCCGGCGGGAGCGCCGCTGCCATGAAGCTGGCCTGGACTCTGCTGGGGCTCGTTTTGTTGAGCGGTTGCCAGGGCCTGCGGCTGCAGCCGTTGATGGGTGTGAACACCCGCCTCTCCACACCAGGGGATGACCGCTCCCCCTCGATGGCCCGCCAGGGGGTGGTGTGGATTGCTCCAGGTCCGGCCGGTCAGCACCAGGTGCGCTGGTTTGATTTGGCCAGCGGCATGGGTGGTCCGTTACCAGGTCTCAACCGGCCCGATGCCCAGCCCATCAGCGTCAGCGTGGATGCCAAGGGATCGCGCATTGCTTTGGTGCGCAGCCTCGATGGCCGCACCGAGTTGTTGCTCTACAACCGCAACCTGGCCAGCTTGCGGCCGCTGATGTTGGTGCCTGCCGGGGTCCCGGCCCGTGTGGCGCTCAGCGCGGATGGTCAGCAGCTGGCGGTGCAGGTGAGCCGCGGCGGGCGTTGGGAGGTGGAGGTGATGCGTGTGCCTTAGGCGCGCTGGTTTCAGCTCAGGCCAGCCCAGTGCAGAAAGGTGGTGCCGCTGAAGGCTTCGATCAGCACAATCGCCACGAAACCGAGCATGGCGAAACGCCCGTTGATCCGCTCCGCGTAGCCACTCCAGCCAAAGCTGGGAATGTCGCTGGTGGTGGCACTGGGTTTCTGCTCAGCGGCAGCGGTGGAATCAGGTGCGCTAGCCATCAGCGGTTGTGGGGATGCAGTGGTTCTTAGCTGGTCGTGGGGGCTGGGCGCCAGCGGGCTGGCTTAGGCCGCCTCTGGGTCGTAGTTCCCCGCTGGCATCAAACGCCAATCGCCATTGCCCTCGAGTTGCAGCACGTTGGTGTGGAAACTCTTCAGCGAAGGCCGGTGGCCCACGCTGATGAAGGCCAAATCGCGCTCCACCAAGAGCTCATAGAGCAGCTTCTCGGTTTTGACATCCAAGGCACTGGTGGCCTCATCGAGCACCACATAGCGCGGTGAGTTCAGCAGCAGCCGGCCAAAGGCCAGGCGCTGTTGCTCACCCAGCGACAGGATGCGGGGCCAGTCCTGCTTGATATCGAGGTCGGGGTAGCGGCTCACCAGCTGCGGCAGGTTCACCTGCTCCAGCACGCTGCGCAGCTGGGCATCACTGAAGCGCTCCTCATCGCTGGGGTAGCAGAGCTGCTCGCGCAACGAGCCCAGCAGCATGTAGGGCTTCTGCGGGATGAACAGCAGATCGCCCGTTTCGGGGCGCTCCACGCTGCCGCGCCTCGGGCTCCACAGGCCGCTGATCATCCGCATCAGCGAGGTTTTGCCGCAGCCAGAGGGGCCTACCACCAACATCCGCTCGTGATCGTTCACGCTCAAATTGAGATCGCGGATGACCGGTAGTTCTCCTTTGGGCGTGTAGAGATCGGCGTGGCGAATCACGATGCCGCCGCCGGACTGAATGATCTGGTTGCTGGGGTCGAGCGGCTGGGTGCTGACCTCTTCCACCTTCGATTGGAAGCCCTCCAAACGGCTGATGCCGGCGGTGAATTTGGCCAGCTCTTCGATCTGGTTAACGATGAAAAAGAGTGAGCCTTCGACCATGCCAAAGGCAAAGGAGGCCTGCACAAAGCCGCCGTAATCCACCTCGCCCATGAAGAAGGCCGGGGCCATCACCAGATAGGGGAAGAAGTTGCCTGCGTAGTTGGTGGTGCGGCGCATCACATCGATGAGCACCTGCCAATTGATGATCAGATTGAAGTTGCGAATCACCGAGCCGAGGCGGCGGCGGGTTTCTTGAGATTCCGGCTCTTCACCCGCGTAGAAGGCGATCGATTCGGCGTTGTCGCGAATGTGCACCAGGCCGTAGCGGAAGTCGGCCTCGTAGCGGAGTTGGTCGAACTGAAGCCGCACCAACTTGCGCCCCGCCAGGATCAACAGCGTTGTGGCCACAGCGGAGTAGCCAAACAGGCTGAACGTGAGCACCTGGCTGATGCTCCACAGAATCAGGATGTTCAGCGAGAAGGTGAGCAAGGCATCGAAGATGCCGATCGTGAAGCCCAGGCTCTGGGCGGTGAAGGCACGGGTGTCCTCGGTGATCCGTTGGTCCGGGTTGTCAACGTCGGTGGCGAGCTCGTCGTTGGGATTGAGAACGTAATAAGCCCGGTTGCTCATGTAATCGCCAATCAGCGATTGCGAGAGCCAGTCGCGCCAGATGATGCCGAGCTTGTAGGTGAAAAAGATCTGCGACACGCGGATCGGCAGGGCCACCACAAAGCAGGCGGCGTAGATGATCAAAATTCGGTAGAAGTCCGACTCCTGCTTTTCCACCAAGGCGTTGGTGAGATCGCGGGCGATGAAGCCAATGCCAGCGTTGATGCCATTGACGGCCAGCAGCATCACAACGATCACCGCCAGCAGCAGCCAGTGCAGCCAGCGGCGTTGACGCAGTTGCTGGCGGAACGCCACAAAGCTGGCGGCCCCCAGGATGAACAGGGCGGCAAAGCCAATGCCCCACCAGGAGCTCCAGATCCCAGTGATGGTGTTGGCAACACCGCCGAAGTATTTCTCGGTTAGCGCCGGTTGCAGCTGCTCCAGGCTGCGGATGATTCCAGTCAGCGCCGCGAGCACCAGCCCGCCAACGCAGAACAGCAGCGAGACCAAGAGCCACACAAACTGCCAGCCACTGGCTTGATCCAGGGGCAGGAAGAACGGCTGAGAGAGGTGGCGCAGCTTGCTGAGCTGCTGGCGCAGGGACTGGAGAGGCCCTGCAGCGACGGTCGCGGTCATGGCGGCATTCTCGCCGTCAATCGGCTTATCCGGGCGGCCAAGCCAGCGGACGGCCACCAATCACGTGCACATGCAGGTGAAAGACGGTCTGCCCGGCCTCAGCGCCGGTGTTGATCACGGTGCGCCAGTCCTGCAGGCCGGCGTCTTGGGCCACCTTGGCGGCCACCAGCAAGAGGTGCCCCAACAGGGCGCTATCGGTGGGCTGCGCTTCTTTGAGGCTGGGGATGTGTTGGCGTGGAATCACCAGCAGGTGCACCGGGGCCTGCGGCTGAATATCGGCAAAGGCAATGCAGTGCTCGTCTTCATGGATCCGCTCGGCTGGGATCTCGCCGCGCAGGATGCTTCCGAAGATCGTTGGGTTGTTCTCAGCCATCGGGCCTGTTCGTAAACCAGCACAGGTTTCCCGAAATGCTCCGGGACGCTTCAATGTATTTCGGTAGTTCGAGGCTGTCAGGCCGGTCCCATGCTGCACAGGCAGTTTCAAGAGGAACTTGCGCAGCGGCGTCGCGGTCCCATCCGCAAGCGCCTGGAACCCGATTGGCAAGACGCCGGCATGAATTTGCTGGAGTCGGTCAATCGCTTGGCTGATCTGATGGACGAAGCCGAGCAGCGCCTGGATCCCAGCCGCCGCGCTGAACTGCACGACTACACCGAAGCATCGATTCGCCGCCTCGAGCGCCTGCGCTACCGCCTGCAGCAGCGCAACAGCTGAGCCTCAGCGGGGAGTGATGGCAGCAGCGTTGGGCCATCGCCTGTTGGCGGTGGCTCAACGCTGGCTGATTTGGCAGCCAGCCCGATGGTGGAGCCCCAGCACTTGGCTGAAGCCCAGTTGTTTCTGGCGCTGGAGCGCTCAGTCGCCCGTGATGGTGGTTTCGACCCAGGCTTGTCCAGGCGGGCGGGTGTCGCAGCTGATTGAGCCATCGGCACTAGGGGCGCAATCCACCTCCAGATGGGTGTCGGGATCCCAAGGGTCCTGGTTGTAGATCAGGCGCTGATTGAGCACCTCAGCCCGTGCCAGGGGCCCTGCCAACAACAAAGCCAGCGCTGCAAACAACGCTGGCATCTGGGCTCCTAGTGACCGTCTTTGTGGGGATGGTGCCGGAAGGGCTGCGTGCCGATCAGCGGCGGTTGGTGCAGTTTTTCCTGGCGAGGGTCGCCAAAGGCGTGCTCGATGGCTTCGCCCCACCAGGAGCGGATGGAATGAAACAGGTTGCCCATGGGGACCTCCTGAATGGCTTATTTCCACTGTGTGCACGCTTTCAACAAAAAAAAGTGCCGTCAGGGTAGACGGCACAAAACGTTGCTTCGAGCTGCAAAAACTTGATGTTCAGCGGCGACGACGACGCTGCTGCAGTTTGCGCTTGTACTTCTCCACGGGGGTTTCGTGGTGGCGCAGACGCTTCAGGTCAGCAAAGATCCCGGCCTTGGACACCTGGCGCTTGAAGCGGCGCAGGGCCGATTCAATCCCTTCGTTTTCACCGACGGTCACCTGGGTCATAAGAACCGGCTTCGCTTTCGCTCGTTTGAACGCTCAATCTTACCAATCACCCTCGCCCTCTTCCCCATCGCGGCGAATCGGCAGGCTCTCGTTGTGCACATAGAGGTGGCCCAGGGCCCGCTCGCCGTAGTGGCGGCGCTTCAAGCTCCAACCGGGTTCGAGTTTCAGCTCCACATAGCCATCGTCAAGGCCGCCGGCCCTGGCCATCACCACTTCACCGCCGTTGGGGCCTGTGCTCATCAGCACGATGTCCTCATCCAGCATCACCACGCGCAGGCGCATGGCTGAGCCGTAATCAATCTCGCCAATGCGCACCGAATAGCCATTGCTGTCCATGTAGCGGCCGCAGATCCCTGTGAAATCAAAGGTGGCCAGCAGCGGTTTCACCGTGGTGGGGCCATTGCCCTCACGGCTGAAGCAGGGGCGGGTGTCTTTCTTTTGCTCGTAGATATTGAGCTGGGCGCCGCCACTGGGGATCGGCGCGGCCACCAGGATGAACTGGGTGCTGTCCACCTCTTGGGCATCAAAGAGTCCTGCTTGCGCTGGCTGGCTGAGCAGGGCAGTCGTGGCGCTGGCCAAGCCCATCAGGGCAGGGGCGAGGCGGCGAAAGGCAGACAACACAGGCAGGGATCAGACCGGTTTGAGCTGATCGTAAAAGTCAGATTCAGGCTTGCCCAGGGGCCTTAGGCCGGTGTGTTGAGGCGAATCGCGACAAGAAGTGATCCGGCGCAACCAGGCAGCGCGCCGATCAAGATTCCGCGGGTCACACCAACGCCGAGGTCGGGATCGCCATAGGCGAGCTCAAAGACGCAACCGGTTGCTGCAATCCCAAGAACGCAGGCCAGGGCCAGAAACAGGCCGGCCAGGGGTTTCATCGGCATGGGATCAAGCGACAGGCTTCACATCATTGCGGTCGAAGCCGAGCCGCTGCAGCTCACCGCTCAAGCTCAGTTCATCGCTGACCCGATCCACGAACAGCACGCCATTGAGATGGTCCATCTCATGCAGGATGCAGCGGGCCATCAGGCCGTCGGCTTTGCGGCGCTGCGGCCGGCCGAGCTCATCGCGGTATTTGACGTCCACCTGGCTGGGGCGAACCACGTTGAGATAGACCCCAGGAATGCTGAGGCAACCCTCCTCATAGGTGTCGAGGGCACCGCTGGTGGCCACGATTTCGGGATTGATCAGCACCAAAGGAGGGTTGGAGGCTTCCTCGGGATCCAGATCGATCACCAGCAGCTGCTGATGCACGCCCACCTGCGGTGCTGCCAGGCCAATGCCGCGGGCTGCATACATGCTGCGCAGCATCTCCCTCGCCAGCTCGCGCACCTGATCATTGACTTTGCTGATGCGCTTGGCGGGTTTGCGCAATTCGTTGGATCCCAGGGTGTGGATCCGGGGGCTATCGGGCTGCTCTTCTCCCTTGGGGACCATCACCGTGGAGGCCTGCCGTTCGGATTGGCGCGCCATCGCGGCAAAGTTCAGGGACAAAACCGCCTCGCCAGAGAGATTGCATCCTAGGCAGCAGTGTCGAGATCTCCGTGGCAGTTCGTTCTGAGGCCATCACAGCCCTGCCCGTTGATCAGGTGATGGGGCGAGAGCGCGCCTGTAAAGAGCCGCTGCTGCTGGGCGAGCAGTTGTTCTGGGCCGAGCAGCGCCCCGACCAAGGCGGCCGCACCACCTTGATGCGCCAGGTGGCACCGGGGGCGACGCCGCACGATCTCACCCCTGGCACCTGGAGTTTGCGCAGCCGGGTCCATGAATTCGGTGGGGGCCTGTTTTGTGCCAGCAGCGAGTTGGCCGTTTTCATTGATGGCCGCAGTGGGGTTCCCCATGCCGTCTCCTTTAGCCCTGGCGCCCAGCCCAGGCCTTTGGTTCGTGGAGCCTCTGATGAGCGTGGGCGCTACGCCGATGGCCTGATTGATGCACCGCGCCAGCGTTGGCTGGGGGTGCGTGAAACCACCCGCTGCGATCAGCTGGTGGCGCTGCCCCTCGCAGGCGGTGAGCCCCAAGTGCTGCGCCAAGAGGCTGATTTCTGCGGCTATGCCGTCCTCTCACCGGCGGGCGATCAATTGGCCTGGCTGGAGTGGTCGCTGCCTTCGATGCCATGGGAGCGCACCGAACTGTGGTGCTCGCCCATCGATGCCAGTGGTGGGCTGTCGGATCCGCAGCGGATTGCGGGTGGCGATGGCAGTGATGAATCGTTGTTTCAGCCCCTGTGGAGCCCCGATGGACAGCTGCTGGTGGCGTCGGATCGCAGTGGCTGGTGGACGCCCCAGCGCTGGTGCCCGGATCAGCAGCCGGCCTGGCAACCGCTGCCGTTGCCGCAGGCCTGTGAAACCGCCATGCCCCAGTGGGTGTACGGCATGCGCACCCTGGCTGCCAGCGAAAGCGCCCTGCTGGCGTTGGCCTGCGCTCAGGGGGAATGGAGCCTCTGGCAGTACCCCTGGCAGCAACAGCAATGGCAGCGCATTGCCTTGCCGTTCAACGAGCTCAGTGGCCTGACGGCCTCAGCGCAGCGCGCGGTTTGTTTGGGCGCCTCGGCCACACAGCGCACCACCCTGTTGGAGCTGGATTTGGCAGCAGCCAGTCATCGCCCTCTGCAGCCCGCGGCCCCCTTGCCCCAGGAGCTGGTGTGCATCAGTGAGCCCCGGGCTCTGGAGTTTGCCGGCGGCGATGGACAGAGCAGCCATGGCTGGTATTACCCCCCCACAACCTCAGATCCAGGCCCGGCGCCTTTGCTGGTGAAGGCCCATAGCGGACCCACCGGCATGGCCCGCACCGGGCTGAACCTGGCGATTCAGTTCTGGACCAGCCGCGGTTGGGGGGTGGTGGATGTCAATTACGGCGGTTCCACCGGTTTCGGCCGCGCCTACCGCCAGCGGCTCGATGGTCAGTGGGGCGTTCTCGATGTGGCCGATTGCGCGGCAGCGGTTGCCCATTTGGTGGAGCAGGGGCTGGTGGATCCCCAGCGGGTGGCGATGGAGGGAGGCAGTGCGGGCGGCTTCACCACCCTGGCGGCGTTGATTCGCGAACCCGTGTTCCGCGCCGGGGTCTGCCGCTACCCGGTGTGTGATCTCGAGGCGCTCACCAAGGACACCCACCGCTTTGAGTCGGGGTATCTCGATGGCTTGATTGGCCCCTGGCCTGAGCAGCGCAGCCGTTACGACGAGCGTTCACCGCGCTCCTGCAGCCATCAACTCAATCGCCCTGTGCTGTTCATTCAGGGGTTGCAGGATCGGGTGGTGCCCCCCGATCAGGTGGAGCAGATGGTGCAAACCCTGCGCTGGCGTGGCCTCTCCCCAGAGCTGATGGTGCTGGAGAGCGAAGGTCATGGATTTCGTTCTGCCTCGGTGCAGCGTCAGGTGCTGGAGGCCACCGAGCAATTTTTGCGGCGGGTGTTGCCCCAGCGTTAGCGATCCACCCCTTGCAGCAAGTCGCTGAGCGCTTGGCTCCAACTGGGATCGGCGGGGATGCTCACAGCTCTGGCCAGGCTCGTGGCGATGTGCTTTTCCTGGTACGCCGCCTCGTTGCTGAACACCGTCACCTGGCCTGGCTCACCGGCGTAGGAGATCACATCGCCATTGATTTGCTGAAACAGGGGTGCTCCTGGCTCCAGCGGAGTCCAATCACTCTTGAGGCGTTCGGGGTGCAGGCACGCGGTGGGTTGACCGCTGCTGTCCCTGGGCAGATCAAGGCTGCCGCTATGGCGGTGCATGCGCAGGGGAGAGCGCAGCTTGAGAGGGGCTTGGCTGGCTTCGGCCACCAGATCCAGCAAGGTTGCCAATCCCAGCTGGGTTTGCTGGCAAATCAGTGGGCTGATCACTCCCTGGGGCACGGGCCCCACCTCCAAGACCAACCCGCATGGCCAGGCTTCTGCCATGAACCCGGTTTGCTCAGGATCGTGTTCGTGTTGATAGATCGGCAGCCCAAGCCGTTCTTGACAGGCCGCGGCGAGGGCGAGATCGGCAGGGCGGCGGCCATAGACCACCAAGCAGTTGCCCATGGCGGCGGTGGTGCTGTGCAGATCAATCACCACCTGGCAGGGAGTGGCCCCCTGCGCTCCAAAGCTTGAGACCAAATCCCTGGCTCGCTGCACCTCCCATGGATCAGCGGGGTTGGGCTGGCCCTGCAAGAGATCGGGGCGAAAACTGCGGTTGAGATCGCGATCGATGTAGCGCCGGCAGCACT
>JAAXIH010000004.1:0-4690 GCA_012270465.1 Synechococcus sp. | reverse complement strand
AGATCGGGGCGAAAACTGCGGTTGAGATCGCGATCGATGTAGCGCCGGCAGCACTGCAAAGCCCTGGGATTTCCGAGGGCCGTTTGCACGTTGAGGCCGGGCCGTTGCAGCGCCGCAAAGCTTGGCCCCCATTGCTGCAACAGCCAGGGGGCATTGCATTCATTGCCGTGGGTACCGCCGACAACAAGAACCGACGGCACCATGGCGGCAGGGCTGCTCAGCCCACTTTGGCTTTTCCGACCCCCAGTTCGCGCAGTTCCTGCGCCAATCCGCTGAGCACCTTCTTGGCGTCGCCAAACACCATTGAGGTGTTGGGGCGCTCAAACAGAATGTTTTTGATGCCGGCATAGCCAGCGCTCAGACCGCGTTTCACCACAAACACCGTGGTGGCTTCCTCCACGTTCAACACGGGCATGCCGTAAAGCGGACTGGAGGGATCGTTGCGGGCCTGGGGATTCACCACGTCGTTGGCGCCCAGCACAATCACCACGTCGGTACGCGGGAATTCGGGGTTGATCGTTTCCATTTCGATCAACTGCTCATAGGGCACGTCCGCTTCCGCCAGCAGCACGTTCATGTGCCCTGGCATGCGTCCAGCCACCGGGTGGATGGCATAGGCCACATCAATGCCTTGAGCCTCCAGCAGTTCGGCCACTTCCCGCAGGATGTGCTGGGCCTGGGCCACCGCCAAGCCGTAGCCAGGCACGAACACAACCCGTTGGGCTGTTTCCAGCGTCAGGGCGCATTCCTCAGCGCTGCAGGAGGTGATGCCTTGGTATTCGCCTTGGTCAGCAGCGCTGGCGCTGGCGCCAAGGGCGCCACCAAACAGCACATTCACCAGCGAGCGGTTCATGGCATTGCACATCACCTGCGTGAGGATCAAGCCGGCGGCACCAACCATGGCGCCGGCCACGATCAGCATCTGGCTGCCCACCACAAAGCCGGCGGCCGCTGCAGCCACACCCGAATAGGAGTTCAGCAGCGAGATCACCACGGGCATGTCGGCCCCTCCGATCGAGAGGGTGACGCCAATACCCAGCAGGCTGGAGCCAATCACCAGCAGCCAGAGGCCTTGATCTCCACCGCTTGCGATTAAGGCGATCGCAGCCACCAGGGAGAGCGCTGCCAAGCCGATGTTGATGACATGGCGCAGCTTGCTCTGCATCCAAGCCGGGGTATCGAGCCAGCCCTGCAGCTTGCCCATGGCCACCACCGAGCCGCTGAAGGTGATCGCACCCACGAACACCGACACCACAATTGAAATGCCTGCAACGAGGGCACCAGTGCCCTCACCATCGCTCCCAGCCAGTGGATCAAGAGCGACGCCAAGGGCCACCAATAGCGAGGACATACCGCCGCAGCCGTTGAACAGGGCCACGGTTTCGGGCATGGCCGTCATCGGCACCTTTTGAGAGGTGATGGCGCCCAGAACGCCACCCACCAGGGTGCCGCCGATGATCCAGAGCCAAGCGCTGGAGTCGATGCCGCTGGTGCTGAGGAAATTGATCAACACGCCCAACACGGCCAAAGCCAAGGCGACTGCAGCGATTTGATTGGCCGCGCGGGCTGAGCGCACCTTCGATAGCCCTTTGATGCCCAGCGCTAAGAGCAGGACAGCGACCAGCTCGATCGCGTACTTGATTACGACAGCGGCAGTCATCAGCGCTTCTCCTTCTGACGAGCGGGTTTACGGCTGAACATGGCCAGCATTCGATCGGTGACCAAAAAGCCGCCAATCACGTTGAACAGGGCGAAGCCCAGGGAGACGGCGCCAAGGGCCATCAGAGCCCCATTGCCACTTGCGCCGGCTTTGATGATCAAAGTCAGAGCCGCCAACACGGTGATGCCTGAAATGGCATTGGCACCACTCATCAGTGGTGTGTGCAGGGTGGGAGGCACCTTGCCGATGAGTTCGAGCCCCAGCAGGCTGCCGAGGAGCAACACCCAGAGGGCATCGTTTAGGGAAAGGGCGTCGTTCATGGGGTCATCTCGCTTGAGGTGGCGCGCTCCGGCACCAGATCTGTGCGTCGCAGATTGCCATCCAGGCTGATCAGGCTGGGGGCCAGCAGCTCATCTTCGCTGTCGAGCTTGAGCGCGCCTTCTTTATCGATCAGCGCCTCCAGCAGCGACATCAGGTTGCGTGAATACAACGAGCTGGCGTGATGGGCCACGCTGCCGGGCAAGCGATCCGCACCAATCACCTGCACGCCGTGGTGCTCCACGGTTTGACCGGCTTGGCTCAGCTCACAGTTGCCGCCCTGAATCACGGCCAGATCAACGATCACAGCCCCAGGGCGCATGGCCGCCACCATGGCGCTGGTGATCAACATCGGGGCCGGCCGTCCGGGAACCTGAGCCGTGCAGATCACCACATCAGCTTGGTTGAGGTGCTCGCTCAGGCCGGCCCGTTGGGCATCAAGGAACGACATCGTGGCTTGCTTGGCATAGCCGCCTGATTCGCCGGGTGTGCCTTGCTCCGGGGGAGGGATGAAACGAGCACCCAAAGATTCCACTTGCTCTTGGGCTGCAGCGCGCACATCGCTGACGCTCACCACAGCGCCCAGGCGCCTTGCGGTGGCAACGGCTTGGAGCCCTGCCACACCCGCTCCAATCACCACAACCTTGGCTGGCTGCACCGTGCCCGCCGCGGTCATCAGCATTGGCATGAAGCGATCCAATGCCGCTGCTGCCAGCAACACCGCTTTGTAGCCAGCGATGTTGGCTTGGGAGGAGAGCACATCCATGGCCTGCGCCCGGCTGATCCGCGGCAGCAGCTCCAAAGAGATGGCTGAAAGCTTGCCTGTCTCGAGCTGATCGAGCAGGTCATTGTTGTTGTGGGGCGCCAGCTGGCCAATCACCAGAGCGCCTGGCTTGAGCCCTTTTGTGTTGTTGCCCAGGGGGCCCACACTCAGAACGATGTCGGTCTCCGACCAAGTGGTGCTGTCACCGGGAGTGACCAAGTCAGCTCCAGCGGCCGCATAGTCCTCGTCACTGAAGCCAGCTTGCTGTCCAGCGCCGCGCTCCACGCGGCATTGGACTTGCCGTCCAGCGAGACGTTTCACCACCTCTGGGCTGCTTGCCACCCGGGTTTCCCCGGCATCCCACTCCCGGGGGATCAAAACCTTCACCATCGAGTGCGGCTCGTCTGCCCCCCTATCTATATGTGATGGCGTGCCCCCTTGTGTGTGGAGATGGCCTCTCGCGTCACCAAACCCTTGCGGAGGTGGATAGCCTTGAAAGTGAGTTATTTGATCGCGCGATGAAATCCATCGACGAGCACATCGCTAAGGACGAAACCGAGATCCTTGCGGCTAAAGCTCAAGGCGATGAAGGCAAGGTGCGCCACCTCGAAGGCGAGCTCAAGGATCTCAAGGAGTTCAAGGAGCACCACCCCGGCGACAATCACGACCCCACTTCGCTCGAGATGTTCTGCGAGAACAACCCCGAGTCTCCTGAGTGCCGGATTTACGACGACTGATCAGCCGTTGATCAGTACTCCTCGTTGAAAGCTTTGGGGGAAACCGGTGCGTCAGTCACTCGGCAGACCACCGCTTCCTCCGGCTCCATCTCCACAACCTTGACCACTGGACGCCCCAGGCGCCGCAAGACTTCGACATCCGCCATGGTTTGGCAGCGGGCCAGCAAAGTGCCCTCACCGTCGAAGCAGCAGAAGAATTTCACGAAAGACAGGACCCGCGGGCTCAGTCCTGTTATGGCCACAGCCTTCGCTCTCGGCAACGCAAGTCTTTTGGAAGGATTTTTTTGAATCAGGGGCCCTCAGCCAAGCGCCGCATCAACAGCAGATCACTGTGCGGATCGTTGGGGCAGAGCCATTCCCTGTATTCCTCAAATAGACGTTCACCAGCTGCGTGATCGCCGCAGCCATGCAGTTGCTGGATCCGTCGCCGCACCTGAGGCAGGCGCGACTGCAGCAAACCCAGCGGATCGCCGGCCGAAGAGCAGCTCGCAGAAACGTCGGTCAAAGGCAAGACCGTTGCAATCCCTCTGCAATAGCCCAGGTTCTGGCGAGGGCGCCAGTCAATTTGTTGACAAACGATCTCGTTGTGTTAGGTTTCGTTGGTGGGCAGTTGAGCTGCGCGCGTTTCTCGATGCCTGGTTTCGACCAGAACTCCGGATCCGACGCTCTGCTACTGTTCCTCAGCCGTCGAAAGACGGTTGTGCGTCGTCCAGACGCCTTCGCCCTTTCAGTTCTCTGAAAACGGCGATCCGGCGCTCTGATACGATTCACAAGTCGCCGCGAGGCGATGCACCTGGACAACCGAAAAGCTTAAGGAACCGACGCTTTTGTCGCGTTTCTTTCACCAGAACGCTGTTCTGGCTTTGAAAGGAACGATTTCGCGACAAAGGTGTGAGGTCCCGTCAAAAAGAACTAGCGAAAGCTCTTTTGGATCTGTGGTGTGGTTTTTCACGAGACTGCGCCCAGAGGGAAAGCGAAAGAGTGGACGCACCGGAACTGAGTTCCAAGGAGAGTCATGGTTGTTCGCTGCGGAGTGAACGACGGACATGGCACTTATCCGAACCCTTCGCAAGAAGGCGAGCTGAGGACTGTGGTTTAAGCGCCATGGGACGAGCTGAACACTTTGCGGGATTGCTATGCAATCACCAATAGGAAGTGTCTACAACGGAGAGTTTGATCCTGGCTCAGGATGAACGCTGGCGGCGTGCTTAA
>JAAXIH010000196.1 GCA_012270465.1 Synechococcus sp. | reverse complement strand
GTGCGAGAAGCCAGAAAACTGCAACCCAGCCTTAAAACAGTGGTTTTAGCGCTTGGTGATGTTATCCCAGTTGAATTTAGTGATGCGGATTGGCTGCAGGCGGTTGTTGCTGAGGCTGATTTTATTGATGATCAAAAACCTCTTGAGGCAGCAATCATTGCGGTCATGGGAAATCATGGCTACCGCAGTGTTTCATTGCGTTCCGGTCAATTGCCCTATCTCAGCTGTCCTCGGCTCACGCCCCGTGAATATGAAGTGCTTGACCACCTGGCCAGTGGCTTGAGCGATCGTGAAATTGCTGAAAAGCTGATTGTGAGTGAAGAAACTGCCAGGACCTACACCAAACGTTTGTTGAGAACGTTGGAGGTCAATAACAGAGTTCAGGCGGTGTTGAAAGGAATGCGATGCGGGATGGTCAAAATTTGAGGGCCTTTAGCCCATGGTCACGAACTCTTCGGAAATACTTGGGTGAAGGGCCATGGTCCGATCGAAGTCAGCCTTGGTGGCACCCATTCCCAGGGCAATCGCCCCCATTTGGATAATTTCGGCGGCATGGCTGCCCACCATGTGGCAGCCCAGCACACGATCTGTGCTGGCTTCCACCACCAGCTTGAGTAAGCAACGGGGGCCACGCTTTGGCAGGGCCTGATGCATGTCGCGGAAGCGGGCTTTGTGGATGGTGATGGCCTCAGCGCCAAACTTGCCTTTGGCAGCTTCTTCGCTGAGGCCAACGCTGGCCAGCTCCGGTTGGGTGAACACCGCTGTGGCGACCAAGTCATGGTTCACCGTGCGGCTGCCATTGGCGAAGAGGGCATCGGCAACAGCCCGGCCCTCATCGATGGCCACGGGGGTCAAATTGATGCGATCGGTGACATCACCAACGGCATAGATGTGAGGAACGTTGGTGCGTTGATGGGCATCAACAGCGATGCGATGTCCATCGTGGGTAATGCCCGCCTTCTCCAGTGCAAGCGGTTCCAGGAAGGCTTTGCGGCCAGCAGCTTGCAGCACCACATCAGCTTCCAGAGCAGCGTCTCCGCAGCGCAACACCATGCCGCTGCTGGTTTGCTCGATGGCTGTGGGCTGCATGCCAAAGCGCAGCGTGATGCCCAGCTCTTCCATGCCATCGCGCACTGCATCAGAGAGTTCTTGATCGAACCCTTTGAGAATGCGATCACCACGGATTACCTGGGTGACAGACACGCCCAGGCCTTGGAGGATGCAGGCGAATTCACAGGCGATGTAGCCCGCTCCAACGATCAGGATTGAGCTTGGGAGCTCTGTTTGCAGAAACAGGTCATCGCTGATCCAGCCGAGCTCACCCCCTGGGATCGGCAGCCGTTGGGGTCGTCCGCCCACGGCCACCATGATCTGGTGGGCTGTGAACTGCTGATCACCCACGCGAACGGTGTGAGCGTCAACGAATTGACCCCAACCACTGATCAACTCCACGCCTGCGTTCGCCAGTGCCTTGATGTGAATGCCGTTCAGACGATCCACCTCCTGGCGCACGTTCTCCAGCAGCACTGAGCTGTTGCAGTCGCTGCTGCCAACGCTCCAGCCGTAACTGGCTGCATTGGCAAGGATTTCGCGGTATTCCGAGCCGTAGACCAGCAGTTTTTTGGGCACGCACCCGCGGATCACGCAGGTGCCGCCCACCCGGTCACCTTCGATGATCGCCACCTTGGCGCCATGACGCGCTGCACGCTTGGCACTGGCGAGCCCGCCAGAGCCAGCGCCGATGACGAGCAAGTCAAAGTCCATGCAGTGCGCGACAGGATGTCACCCATCTTGCGCGCGATCTGTTGGCCACCGCCATCTGGGTACTCAACGATCAGCTGCATCAGGCCCAGGCAGCCTTAGCCAGCCATGGGCCTGGAGAGGCGCGCATTGTTGTTGTCGAGGCGGAGGCCGTGCTGCGGCAACGCCCTCACCTGCAGAAACAGATTCTGTTTTGGAGTGCCCAACGCCACTTCGCTGCTGAACTGAAGCAAGCGGGTTGGCAGGTGGATCAGCTCGAGGCCGCCACCCACGCTGAAGCGCTCATCCCCTGGTTGAAGCAGCACGCCATCAGCCGGTTGCTGGTGATGGCCCCACCGGATCGCCCGATCCGCCAAGCCATTGATCGCTTGGCGCAACACAGCGACTGGCCCTGTGAGCTCGAGTGGATTGACAACAACCAGTTCCTCTGGACCGCAGAGGAATTCAGCCGTTGGGCCGGCAGCAAAAAGCAACTCCGAATGGAGTTCTTCTATCGGGAGGGGCGCAAGCGCTTCAACGTGCTGATGGATGGGGATCAACCCCAAGGCGGTCAGTGGAATTTCGATCAAGACAACCGCAAGCCACCCAAGAAAGGACTTGAGGGGCCAGCCCCGCTGTGGTTTGAACCCGATGCGATCACGAAGGCTGTGATCGAAAAGCTCCAATCACTGGCTGAGCGCTATGAGCTGTCAGGGGACAGCGAACCTTTCCTTTGGGGCGTGACCCAGCACCAGGCCCAACAGGTGTTGGAGCATTTCATCGCCACCCGTTTGGCGGGGTTTGGCCCCTACCAAGACGCGATGGTGAGCGGCCAACCCACCCTGTGGCATTCGCTCATCAGCCCCTACATCAACCTCGGCTTACTGCAGCCGCTCGCGGTAATCCGCCAACTTGAGCAGGCCGGGCGCGCGCAGCAGGTGCCCCTGGCCAGCCTGGAAGGTGTGATCCGGCAGCTGTTGGGGTGGCGTGAGTTCACCCATGGCCTTTACCACCATTTCGGCGAGGACTACAGCCACAGCAATGCCTTAGATGCGGTGGTGCCCCTGCCGGAGTTCCTGCATCAGCTGGGGGGCAGTGGCATGGGCTGCGTCGACACCGTGCTGAGTGAGCTCAACGAGCGCGGCTACGCCCATCACATTCAGCGCTTGATGGTGCTCACCAATTTGGGCCTAATGGCGGGCTGGAACCCCCAAGCGTTCACCAGTTGGTTCCAAGCCCAATTCGTGGATGCCCATCACTGGGTCATGCAAACCAATGTGCTGGGCATGGGGCTTTGGGCCGATGCCGGCCGGCTGGGCAGCAAGCCCTATGCCGCTAGTGGCCGCTACATCAACAAGATGAGCACCTACTGCAAGGGCTGCCGCTTTGATCAAACCAAGCGCAGTGGCCCTGACGCCTGCCCGTTCAACGTTCTCTACTGGGATTTCATGGCGCGCCATCAAGAGCGGTTTCGCTCGCACCCACGCATGGCCTTGATGATCCGCCAGCTCGATCGGATCGACGCATCAGAGCTGGAAGCGATCCGATCCACGGCGCGCGGGCTTGAATGGGCTCAACCCCCTGCTGCCTGATGGCCCTGAGCCTTCCACCTGAGAGTTATCTGTGGTTCAAAACCTTCCACATCATTGGTGTGGTGGTTTGGTTCGCCGGGCTCTTCTATCTCGTGCGGCTGTTCATCTACCACGTGGAAGCGGCTGAACAGGAGCAACCGATTCGAGCGGCATTTGAGCAGCAGTACGGCTTGATGGAGCGCCGGCTGGCCAACATCATCACCACACCAGGAATGGCGGTGGCGGTCAGTTGTGCTGTGGGGCTGTTGGTGGTGAATCCCAGCTGGCTGCAGCAAAGCTGGATGCACGCCAAGCTGCTGTTTGTGGCCTTTTTGCTCGGCTACCACTGGCTTTGTTATCGCCTGATGGGTCAGCTGCAGCGGGGTGAATGCAACTGGAGTGGCCGGCAACTGCGGGCGCTCAATGAGTTGCCCACCTTGCTTCTGGTGATCGTGGTGCTGCTGGTGGTCTTCAAGCAGCAATTCCCCACGGGTGCCGCCACCTGGCTCACCGTTGGCTTGGTGGTGTTCATGGCCGCATCGATTCAGTTCTATGCCCGTTGGCGCCGGCTTCGCGCTGAGCGGGAGGCTGCCCATGCCGGTTGATCAGCACCCACTGCGATCGGTTCTGGACTCGGTTGATCCCGCAAGTTGTCCGACGCGGCTGAATTTCCACTGCCACAGCCTCTGCAGCGACGGCAGCCTCTCCCCTGAACAAATCGCGGAGCAGGCCGTCGAAATTGGTCTTGAGCACATGGCGGTGACGGATCACCACAGCACTGAAGCTTGGGAACCGATGCAACAGCGCTTGAGCGAACTCAGCCGAGCCGGCCATGCGGTGCCAACGCTCTGGAGCGGCTGTGAGATCAGCTGCGTGCTGGAAACCTGCTTGGTGCATGTGCTCGCCCTGGGCTATGACCGCAGCCACAGCGCCATCGCCCCCTATTTGCAGGGCGATGCCGTCATTGGAGAGCAGCTCGAGGCTGCGGCGGTTGTTGAGGCCATTCATGCCAGCTCCGGTCTGGCCGTGCTGGCCCACCCGGCCCGTTACCGGCTGGGCTTCAAGCCCCTGATGCGCGCTGCTTCAGCCCTGGGCTTCGATGGAGCGGAATGTTGGTACGACTACGAGATGCAGCCGCAGTGGAGGCCTAGCCCACTGATCTGTGAGCACAAGGCAGCCCTGGCGTCCGATCTCAACCTTTTGCAGTCCTGTGGCACCGATAGCCACGGGTTAAGCCTCAAAGGCCGCTAAATTCGGCAGATTCTTATGGACAGTTATGGGTCTGTTTGATCGCTTCCGCCAAAAGCCTGGTGAGGCTGACGATGGAGATA
>JAAXIH010000152.1 GCA_012270465.1 Synechococcus sp. | reverse complement strand
TGCCCCACCTGATCGTGGACGGCCGCTGGAGCCATGCCGGCGACTTCATGATCCCCGGCGTGATGTTCCTCTACATCGCTGGTTGCATCGGCTGGGCTGGCCGCGAGTACCTCAAGGCCACCCGTGGCAAAGGCGCCAACATGAAGGAGATTCAGATCGATCTCTCGGTTGCCTTTAAAGCCACCTTGGCTTCGGCAACCTGGCCCCTGGCCGCCTTCGCTGAACTCGGCAGCAAGAAGCTGACTGAAATCGACAGCAACGTCACCGTTTCACCTCGCTGATCAGGACCGCACCATGAAAAAGTTCCTCACCACCGCTCCGGTCTTTGCGGCCATCTGGTTCACGGTGACCGCCGGGATCATGATCGAGTTCAACCGCTTCTTCCCTGATCTCCTCTTCCACCCCTTGTGAAGCGAGGATTTCATTGCGATCAAGGCCCCCAATGGGGGCCTTTTTTTGTGCCTGACAACCGGGAGCTACGCCAAGCCCATCAACTGTTCCAGCTCTTGGAGGGCCACCTCCAGCTCGCCGTTTTCCACCACAGCATCAAATTCTGATTCGGCTTGCAGCTCGAGGCGTGCCCGCTCGAGGCGGCGCGCAATCGCCTCATCGCTGTCGGTGCCGCGCCCGCGGATGCGGCGCTCCAATTCTTCAAACGAGGGTGGGCGCAGAAAAATTTGAAAGGCATTCGGGCTGCTCTGGCGCACCTGCCGGGCCCCCTCAAGCTCGATTTCAAGCAGCACGGGCACACCAGCGGCCAAGCGCTCCTCAACGGGCTGGCGCGGGGTGCCGTAGCTATTTCCCGCAAAGCTGGCCCACTCCAGCAGCCCGCTTTGATCCACCAGCTGCTGAAAGCTGTCTTGGCTGTGGAAGAAGTAGTGAACGCCGTTCTCCTCACCGGGGCGCGGGGAGCGGGTGGTGGCAGACACCGACAACCACAACTCCGGATGGCGTTGACGCAACAGGCCCACCAAGGTGCCTTTGCCCACACCACTGGGACCACTCAAAACAGTGAGGCGGGGTTGATGCGGGGCTGGGCTCACGAAGGGGCAGAGATGGGGCCTGAGTGGAAACTAGGGCGTGAAGGGAGGCGCCATGCAACCGCAGGACACCACAACACTGCGGGGCGTGGTCCACGAGCTCAACAACGAGCTGGTGCCCTCACGGTTTGAAAAAGCCCAACAGGCCGAAAGCGGCGGGGTGCAACTGGCCTTCCGCACCCTGAGGCAACGCCTGTGGCTCACCCTCAACTGGCAGGCCGATTGCCCCCGCTTTCATGCCATCGAGCCACCGCCGCGGCTGGGGGAGGGCAGCACCTTGGCCCAGCAGCTGCAATACGGCCTCAAGGGCCTCGCCCTGGTCAGGCTTGAGCAGCTGCCGTGGGAACGGGTGGTGCAGCTGGGCTTTGCCCCAAGACCCGATGCCCCAGAACAGCGGCAACTGGTGTTGGAGTTGATGGGGCGCCACAGCAATCTGTTTTTGCTCGATGAGCGCCAGCAGGTGATCAGCTCCGGGCGTCAGGTGCGCGAGCACCAATCCAGGCTGCGGCCCATCAGCACCGGCGACACCTATTCAGCTCCGCCACCGCTGCAGGGGGCAGAACCCCAAACGAAAGAAAGCTTCGAGCGCTGGCGCGAACGGCTTTCGTTGTTGCCCGAATCAATCGGCCGCGCCCTGATGGGCAGCTACCGCGGCATCAGCCCAGCGCTGCGCGATCAATTGCTGCAAAGCGCCCAACTTGATCGCAACCTCCCAGCCGCCGATCTCAGCGCTGCGCAGTGGCAGCAGCTGTTCGACAGCTGGCAGCAATGGCTCAGCCAACTGGATCGCCATGGGTTGCAGTTCAACCGCAGCGGCAGCGGCTATCGCTGCTGGGGAGAGGCGAGCAGTACTCCAGCCCAAACGCCCCTAGCTCTCAACCTGGCCCTGGCGGGTTACTACGGCCAAGGCTTGCGGCAAGCCCAGTGCCAGCAGCAACGCCAACGGCTGGAACAGCAGCTGCAGCAGCTCGTGCAACGGGAGCAGCGCGAGCTGCGCAAACAAGAGCAACTTCTGGCCCGCACAGGTGATGAGCACCTGCTGCAGCGCCAGGCTGATCTGCTGCTCTGCCGCAGTGATGTGAGCAGCAGCGGCCATCAACAGCTGGAACTCCATGACCCCGAGAGCAACCAAACGCTCCTGGTGACACTCGATCCACAGCAGAGCCTGGTGAGCCAAGCCCAAAAGCTGTACCAACGGGCCCGCAAATTGCGGCGCTCAGTGGCCGCCATCGAGCCACGTCTTCGCCTTCATCAACAGCGCCTCGAATTGCTTGAAGCGAGCCAGGTTCAGCTGCAGCTGGCTGATCCGGGCGACGCCGATGTGCTCGAAGCCCTGGCCGACGATCTCGAGCCATTCCTCCAATCCAAAACCAGCCAGCGCAAAAACAACCGACGCGAACAGGGCACCCCATCGCCCTTGGTGTTGCACAGCCCCAGCGGACTACCTCTTCTGGTGGGCCGTAACCACCGGCAAAACGACTGGATCAGTTTTCGCCAGGCGCGGCGCGGTGACCTGTGGTTTCACGCCCAAGAGCAGCCCGGCAGCCATGTGGTGCTGAAGGGCTCCGAGGGCGAGCTCAGCGATGCCGACCTACAAACCGCTGCGGATCTAGCGGCTCACTTCAGCCGCAGCCGCGGCAATAAAAAAGTGCCTGTGGTGATGGTTCCCACCGAACAACTGCAACGCATTCCTGGGATGGGGCCTGGCCTGGTGCGCCATGGCAGCGGCAGCGTTCTCTGGGGAGAACCCGATCGCGCTTTGGGCTTGCTGCCTACCCTGCAGCCATGAGCGCCATTGAACCCACACCCGAGCGGGATCCAGATTTCCCCGGTGAAGTGGAGATGAGCTTTGCCGATCACCTTGAGGAGCTGCGCTGGCGCTTGCTGCGCTCGCTGGCCTCAGTGGTGATCGCCGCCGCTGGCTGCTTGATTTTGGTTCGCCCCTTGGTGCGGCTGCTGGAGCAACCCGCCGAAGGCATGCGCTTCATGCAGCTGGCACCGGGGGAATTTCTGTTTGTCTCAATCAAGGTGGCCGGTTATGCCGGGCTGACCTTGGCTCTGCCCTACGTGCTGTTTGAAGGCCTGGGATTTGTGCTGCCGGGCCTCAGCCGCCGTGAACGTCGCTTGATTGCTCCGGCAGTTGCCGGTTCAGCGGTGCTGTTTTTGCTCGGGCTGGCCTTTGCCTGGTGGGCCCTAGTGCCGGCGGCTTTGCGCTTTTTGATGGGCTACGGCGCGGATGTGGTGGAGCCGATCTGGTCGATCGAGCGCTATCTCGATTTCGTGCTGCTGCTGATGCTGGCCACGGGCCTCTCCTTTCAACTCCCCGTGCTGCAGCTTGTGTTGGGCTCGCTCGGGATCCTCAACAGCAAAGCCATGCTCTCGGGCTGGCGGCTGGTGGTGCTGCTCTCAGCCCTGGCGGGTGCCGTGCTCACCCCCTCCACCGATCCGGTGACGATGCTGTTGCTCAGCGGAGCAATCACGGGGCTGTATTTGGTGGGTGTGGGCCTGGTGGCTTTTACAGAAGGAATTCGCTCAAACGCCCCTGGTCCGGCAACGGAAAGCTGAGGGCTTTGCCCAATCGCGGTTTATCGCGGGTGGTTTGCAACCAATTGCGAACTTCATCGGCTTGGCCAATTCCATTGAGCTGCTCCACCAACTGCTCCAGGCGCTCGAGGTAGTCCGCCTCACTGAGGGGAAACGATTGCTGCTCGAGATAGGCCCACATCACCTGCAAATACAGGCGTCCTGCGCGGCGATGCAGCTGCAGGTCGTAGCTGGCACCCCAGCGTTCACGCAAAATCGACAGCAACTCGGCGGCGGTGAGCGGCATGGCCAGAGGCTGCAGAACGCTCACAGCATGATGGAGGCTCAGCAGAGGCCAGTCGTCGTAAACCGTTACGGGCAGAGAAAGGTTCATAATGGGCGGCACTTGTGGCGTGGCGCCTCCCTATGACCCAGATTTCGGCGAAGGACGTTCCCGGGATGGGCCGTCGGCAGTTCATGAATCTGCTGACCTTTGGATCGGTCACCGGGGTTGCTCTGGGTGCCCTGTATCCGGTGGTCAACTACTTCATTCCTCCCAAGGCGTCTGGTGCCGGTGGCGGCACCACCGCCAAGGACGAACTGGGCAATGACGTCACCGCCAGCGGCTGGCTGACCGATCACAAGGAAGGTGATCGCAGCTTGGTGCAAGGCCTCAAAGGTGACCCCACCTACCTGATCGTTGATGGCCCCGATTCCATCGGCGACTACGGCATCAATGCCATCTGCACCCACCTGGGTTGCGTGGTGCCCTGGAACGCTGGCGCCAACAAGTTCATGTGCCCCTGCCACGGCTCCCAGTACGACGCCACCGGCAAGGTGGTGCGCGGCCCAGCGCCCCTCTCGCTGGCCTTGGCCCACGTCAACGTGGAGAACGACAACGTCTTCGTGAGCCAGTGGTCTGAAACCGACTTCCGTACCGACGAGAAGCCCTGGTGGGCTTGAGCCCCCACCCCTTCGCCCGCTCCTGAACCTTTCCCACCTGTTACCGATGCGCCGCTCCCTTTCTCTGCTGCTCGGCTCCCTGCTCCTCACCGTTGGCCTGCTGGTTGGCGCCCAACCCAGTTGGGCCTATCCCTTCTGGGC
>JAAXIH010000085.1:11845-23600 GCA_012270465.1 Synechococcus sp. | reverse complement strand
ATGCGGCTGTAGGCCGACTTGTAAGCCTCAGTGGTGAAATCCGGCAGTTCAACGTCCAGCACCGGGGTGCCGTCAACAGCAGGATCCAGAAGTGAGGAAGCCATTACAGCTGGGCGGCGGTTATTGACGCTGCATCGTACCGACGCCAGGCCGCATATGGGGCCAATCGCTGGCCAACAAGGTGTCGAAGAGCTCACACCATCCATCAACAAGCCCTTGCAGCAAGCGTTCTCCCTCAGCGGCCGAGGCGCCAGCCGGATCACCGACCACCCCGGAATTCGAGAGGCTGCGGGTGCGCCAGGCCGTGGGCACAGCACCTTCCAGCGACAACCCAGCCGGTGGTGACGCCATTGCTTCGGCAGCCGGAAGCTGACCCACCAATTCGGGATATAGCGCCAGCATCAAGCTGGTTTCCAAGCGGCCGGCATGGAGCCCCTGGCTGCGTTCAGGCTCAGGGATCTGCTCCACCACCCCCTCAGGGCCGCTCCACAGAAACCAGGGCAACACCGCCAGCGACGGGAATTGCTGCTGCAACTGGCGCGCCGCCACCTGCAGCAGGGCAATTTGACCGCCATGGCCGTTGAAGAGCACCAAGCGACGAAATCCCGCCTCGCTCAGGGCCGCAGCAATGCCCTGCAGCTGGGCCAACAGGGCTTCGGCGCTGAGGCTCACCGTGCCGGGAAACCCCAAATGCTCGGGCGAAAAACCAAACGCCACAGCCGGCAAGCGCCACAGCGGCAACTCAGCCGGCAGCCGGTCCAAGACGCGATCCAGCACCGCCTCGGCAAACAACAGATCAGTGCCCATCGGCAGATGGGGCCCGTGCTGTTCAAAAGCACCCACCGGCAGCACCACCGTGCTGCCAGGTTGTTGCGCGGCAGCCTGCAGTGCCGGCCACCAGAGGTGCTCAAGCCGTCGCATGGCTCTAGGGGTGCTGTTCTTACAGTGTGGGATCGCGTCCAACCCGGTCATGAGCGGCTCCCGCAGCGACAGCCCCAAAAAGCCCTTTGCCGCTGGCTCTCTGCAAAAGCCCCTGGCCATCTTGGCCATCAATAAAAAGGAAGAGGAAGAGAAGCGCCGCCGCGAGGCGGAAGCTGAGGCCGCCGCCAAGGCCAAGCTCGAGCAGCCCCAGCAACCGCAGCAGCCCAACGTGCCAACCGCCGCAGCCGGCGTTGATGCGCCCGATCCCTTGGCGGGATTGAGCATGGACGACCTGCTGGGCCCAGCTGATCAACCCAAGGCAGCCCCCAAAACCCCAGCCGCCAACCGGGTGGTGGATGACTTCGACTTCGACGAAGAAGCCTTCCTGGCGGCCCTCGATGAAAACGAGCCCATCGGCGCCACCGGAGATGTGGTGACCGGCAAGGTCATCGAGCACGAAAGCGATGGCATCTATGTCGATATCGGCGGCAAAGCACCGGGCTTCATGCCCAAAAACGAGTGCGGCCTTGGGGTGATCACCGATCTCAAAAATCGTTTCCCCAAAGGATTGGAAGTGCAGGTGCTGGTCACCCGCGAGCAGAACGCCGATGGCATGGTCACGGTGAGCTGCCGCGCCTTGGCCCTGCGCCAGGCCTGGGACAAAGTCCGCCAGCTGGAGAAGGAAGGAAAGGTGGTGCAGGTGAAGATCACCGGCTTCAACCGCGGCGGCTGCACTTGCGATCTGGAAGGCCTGCGCGGCTTCATCCCCCGCTCCCAGCTCAATGAAGGGGAGAACCACGAGGCCCTGGTGGGCAAAACCGTTGGCGTGGCCTTCCTCGAGGTGAATCCCGACACCCGCAAGCTGGTGCTCTCAGAGAAGAAAGCCGCGATGGCCGCCTTCTTTGCCGATTTGGAGGTGGGCCAACTGGTGAGCGGCCTGGTCACCAGCGTGAAGCCCTATGGCTTCTTTGTGGATCTCGGTGGTGTCAGCGGCCTGCTGCACCACAGCTGCATCACCGGCGGCACCATGCGCGAACTGCGCGAAGTCTTCAATTCCGGTGACAACGTGCAGGCGATGATCACCGAACTCGATCCCGGGCGCGGCCGCATCGGCCTCAACACGGCGCTGCTGGAAAACCAGCCCGGCGAACTGCTGATCGATAAAGAAGCGGTGATGGCTCAAGCCAAAGACCGGGCCAACCGGGCCCGCAACATGCTGCGCACGCAGGAACAGAACGCGGGATGAGCCTGCCTGCCAACACCTGGGAGCTCGACTTTTACTCCCGTCCCCTGCTCGATGACAACGGCAAAAAACGCTGGGAAGTGCTGATCTGCACCAGCGATGGCAGCTTCCAGTGGCAGCGCTTTTGCCCGGCCGACAGCGTCAATTCCATCTGGCTAAAAACAGCGCTCAGCGATGCCCTTGCTGCCGCCCAAGAGGCCAATAGCCCAGCGCCCAAACGCCTGCGCTGCTGGCGCAGCTCGATGCGCACCATGGTGCAGCGGGCCGCTGAGGGTGTGGGCCTGGAGATGGTTCCCAGCCGCCGCTGTTATGCGCTGGTGGAGTGGCTGCAGGAGCGCGAAAGCAGCGTGTACCCCGAGATGGAGGGCCATCTCAATGGCCCACTAGCCCCACCACCGCAGCCATTGCAAGCCGCACCGCTACCGCTACCGGAAGCCGTTCGCGGCGATAGCTGGGGCTGGGCCAGCCTGCCGGCCGCCAGCCTGGCGGAAGCCAGCGAGTGGCCCATGGATTTTTCGGGCTTGGTGCCCCTGCCCAACACAGAAGCCGACGCGATGGTGCCTGGCGTGCGGCTGTTCAGCAGCAGCCGGGCCTTGGCTCTGGCGGGCTGGCTCAGTGGTTTGGAGCCTGTGCGGCTAGAGGTCTGCGGGCAGCAGCTGGTGCTGGAAGCGGGCCTGGAGGATCGCTGGTTGGTGAGCGATCTGCAAAACGGCGAGGCCGAATCGGCAAAGCAAGCGCTCAGTGCCGCACGGCAAGAGGCGGGCGGTTTGCAGTTCTTGGCCGTGCAAAGCGGGCCCGACGCCACAGAATTTGCTGGCTTTTGGTTGCTGCGCGACCTGCCGGATGTCTGAACACGTCGAGCCTCCCTTCGACCGCCCCGACAAGGACTTCAACACCCTCGAAGGCTGGACCTGGGTGGGGACTTACGGCGGTTACTACCTGCAGTGCGATCAGCTCAGCGCCTTTGAGCACGGCTTTTTTACGCGGCTGTGGCATGGCCGTGAACCCGATGGCCTGGTGGGCTATGTGAGCTCCGGGGTGAGCGTGCACCGGCTCAAACAGGTCCATAGCGGCCGGGTGCTGGCGGCCTCGGCAGCCCAAAACGATCCCTGGCCGGAAGCCGATGGGCTGGTGAGTGATGCCGGCGGCCAAAGCCTGTGGGTGGCCGGTGCTGACTGCACGCCGGTGCTGATCGCGGATCCTGAGAGCGGCAGCGTGGCGGCCTGCCATGCCGGCTGGCGCGGTGTGGCTACAGGCATCTTGACCACCGCCATCACCCAGCTGGAGGCCAGCGGCTGCCGCCGTGAGCAGCTGCTGGTGGCCTTAGGCCCTGCTGTGAGCGGTATCAACTACCAAGTGGAGCGATCCACCAGCGAACAGCTCGGGGCCATCGACGCACTACAAGCGGCCGGCGCCTTGCTGGATGACCCGCAAGAGGGCCGCGACCGCCTCGACATTCGCCGCGCGGCCCAATGGCAACTGCTGCAATTTGGCTTGAATCCCGAGCAGATCTCGATCTGCCCGCTGTGCACGGTGGCTGAACCCGAGCTGTTTCACTCCTGGCGCCGCGATCAGGTCAAGGCGGTGCAGTGGAGCGGCATCGTTAGCCAGAACGCCGAAACGCCACGGTGAGGTTGTTCGCGGGCATGGCCCAGCGGCCGCTGAGCTGCAACCCATGGCTGGCCGCCAAGGCCGACACCTGCTCGAGGGAGCGCAAGCCCCAACTGGGGTCGCGGCTGCGCAGGCTGGCATCAAAGGCCTCATTGCTGGGGCTGGTGGGCACCAACTGCTCAACAAAAGGGCCGTAGAGCACCAGCTGCCCGCCCACTGGCAGCTGCCGGCCGGCTTCCGCCAGCAGTCCTTGGCAGGCAGCCCAAGGGGCGATGTGAATCATGTTGATGCAGAGGATCAGCGCGGGATCCAGCGCAGGCCACGGCACCGCGGTGGCATCGAGATCCAACGGCTCGGCCATGGCCGCTAGGCCCAAGGCATCGGCCCAGGCCTGCAGGCTGCAGCGGTGCAGCGGATCGGGATCACTGCCCTGCCAGCGCAGCAACGGATGGCTCGCTGCAAACTGCTGCTGGAAGTGGCAGAGATGCTCGCCGCTGCCGCTGGCGATCTCCAGCACGAGCCCCCGTTGAGGCAACAACGGCTCCAACACCTCGGCAATCGCTTCACGATTGCGAGCCGTGGCCGGGAAATGCAGACGCCCGTCGTCCATGGCAGGCTGCGGGAATAGGAAGGCTTCCACGATGGCCCAGTCCTTCTGGTCGCAAAAGCCCTGGTGGTGTCAGCCCTGGTCGATCCTGCTGACTGGGGCCGTGATCATGGCCGGCAGTTGGCTGCTGTTTGAGCGCTGGTGGCTAACGGCCTTGGTGAGCCTGCCGGTGCTGGCTTGGTGGGGTTTGTTTCTGGTAGTGGTGCCCTACACCACACCGGTTGAGGAACAGGAGAGCTGAGGCCATGGATCCCTTGCAGCTGGATCCGGCCTGGCCCTCAGCGGTGCCGCTGATTGATCTGGAAACAGCACTGGAGCAAAGCCTGCTGCAGAGCGGCCTCAGCCGGCAGGACTACATCAAACGGCTCGCCCAAGATCTGCACAAACCACGGCTGCAGCCATTGCTCTGGCTGCTGCCGCGCCGCTGGCGGCTCGCCCCGGCACAGCTGCCGCAGCAGCTCCATGGTCTGGCGCAATTGCTGGAGCGCGGCCTGCTCACCCCCAGCCTGCTGGCGGTGCTGGGCGATGAAATGGCCCAGTTGCTGCCGCAACCCGATCAAGCCACCACACCACTGGCGATGTGGCGCGGCGATGGCGAAGCCAACCTCAAGCCCTGGAGCGAGGTGGTGGCCCTGAGCCAGAGCGATGCACCGGCAGATGCCACAGGCACTGACGCCAAAGCGAGCCATCTGGCGCCCGGATTGGTGTGGAGCAACCTGGGGCTGCAGTACGGCCAAAACCAGCAGCGCCGCCAGGCCAACACAGCGGCCGCGCAATGGCTCAACCACCACGCTGCCCGTGGCGGCAGCCGCGAACTGATCGAAACGCTGCAACAACGGGGCTGGCAGATCCAAGCCCGCTTCCGCGCCAGCGTGGCGAGCTTTGGCCTGGGGGCCTGCTTCCGCAGCCAAGCCAACGGGGGCTGGCAGCAAATCCCCATCGGCCTACCGATGCGCAGTGGCTTGCTGGATCAAAACGGCCAGGAGATCACCATGCTGCTGCCCCACAGCGCAGTGGAACTGGAGCTGCGTGGTGAAGGCTGCGAGCTGTTGCTGCAGTTTTATCAAGGCACCGAAGGGCTGTGCGGCTGGGAAGCCCTCAATGATCTGCAGCGCCCTTGGCAGAACGATCGCCAAAACGGCACGGTTCGCTACATGGGCGAGCCATGGCAGGGAAGCAACCTGCTGGAGCTGATGGACCTCAGCGATGTGATGGCCCGGGTGCACAACAGCTTGGCCAGTGAGCTGCAGCTGCGCTGGGGCGGCTACGGCACGGTGGGCTACTGCATCGACACCACCGCCCTGGTGCAACAGGCCCTGCTGGGCCAATGCGATCTATTCCCGCTGCTGCTCAATGGCATCTGGCGTGAGCGGCTGCTGCGCACCAGCCAACAACTCCCGGCCAGCAGCGCATTGCAGCGCTACCAGCAGGCGCTGATGGAGCTGCCACTCGATCTCTCCCACCACGGCAGCAGCAGCGCGGAGGCTTGGCGGCGCCTGCAGGGCTGCCAGCCCCTATCGAGCCCCTTCTGTCTGTCGCAACACATCCAACACGCGCCCAACGACTTCACCGCGGTAGCGCTCTGAAAACGGACCGCGATTGCCGTTGTGGTTCATGCCATCAATCACTTCGCGGTGCACCAACCCCTGGCGGCGCACCTTGTTCCACTTGCTGAAGGGCAGTAGCGGCAGCCGGCCTGGGTAGGCGATGCGGCCAAAGGCCGCCACCGGGTCGCGGGTGCCCACCACCAAGGTGACCTGCTTGGTGCGCTCAAGCAGTTGGTTGCCGCTGAAGACTCCGCAGAAGGTGATGATCTGCACGGGCACCTTGCAAATGCTGCGCAGATAGTCGGCAACACCCATGGCCATCTCACCGCCACCGCTGTAGCCCAGCAGCACCAGCTCACTGCCTTGGCTGGGATCAAAGCCCTCTTCTGCCAAACGCAATGTGATCTTGAGGGCCAGCTCGTAGTTGCGGATCGGGCCATAGCGGCGATCCGATGAAATCCCCACCTTGATCACGTTGTTGGCCTGCACCAGCACCGCCGCCAGTAACTGCACCAAGCCGTTGGGGTGGTGCTCCTGCCAGTGGAACAGGCGCCGCCAAAACCAAGCGCTGCCGCTGTCATCAGCCAAGGCAACGGGCAAGAAGGTGTAGGTCTCCAGATCACGCACCAAGCGGTGATCATCCGCCAGGCGTTGCTTGAGCTCCTCGAGAAAGGCACTCACCCGCGGCGGGTGATCTTTCTCCTGCTGATGGATGCCATCGAGATAGATCACAAACCGGCGCACCTGCTCGCCGCCCTGATGGCGGGCATTGGCTTGCAGCAGCTCAGCTGGCTGGGGGATGCCCTCCAGCCAGCCCTCCCAAAAGGCGTATTGGCTCACCACCGAATAGATCCCCGTGAGCGGGATCAGGATCAAGAAGAACAGGCCAATGCCAACCCCCACCTGGCGCAGGATGCTGAGGCTGACCAGATCACGCAGCAACGCCTCCATGCGGCTGACGCCCACCAGGGCAATCACCACCGCCAGGATCAACACCACCACCAAACCGCGCCAATTGGCGCGGTGGCGATGCACTTGGCTTTGGATGTGGGGAGCAGAGGTGCCCATGGCTCAAGCCTTGAACTCAGAGGCGAGGCGGTCGTAACTGCGGCGCCAACTGGAACGAAACAGCAACGCAATCAGCACCAGGGCCACCACATACCCAGGCGTGACCAGCGGCAACACCTCGGCGTAGGGAAGCCCAAAGCGCAAATGCACCAGGGTGATCACGTTGAGATGGATCAACACCCAGATCGTGATGGCGATCAAATCGCTCACATACGGGCCTGCCACCAGCACGTAAAAAAGGCCTGGGGCGAGGGCGCCGCCAATGGCGTTGAAAAACTCCTTGGGCTCCACTAACAGCTGGGTGTGGAGCGCAATCAACACCATGTTGATGAAGCTGGCGATCAGCAGCGCCGCCGCCAACACCAAGGAATCCAGCAGCACATGAACCAGGATTTGGCGGGGTTTTAAGCGATTCGCCAGCAGCGAGAAAACGTGCGAGAGCGAAAAGGAAAACCCCACCAACACCACGAGCACCAGCCCGGTATGGGCTTCTGGCAGAGAGACAACGGTGTTCTCAACCAGCTGCTCGAGGCGCTGTTCAAGCATGCTTCAGGCGAGGGCGGTTGATGATCCAGAGGATGAAGATCGACAGCACTGCGCAGTAGAAGCACCAGACCGAGTTGAACGCCTGGGAGTGGGTGAACCAGGTCAGGAAGATCGAGATGAAGATCAAGCCTCCAAACATCTTCACGCCCTTGTCTTTGAGGGCCACCAACGGCAAGACAATGAAGCCCCAGTAGACGAGTTGCCCCACCGGCTCGGTGTTGACGAAGTTGTGCCAGACGGTGTCGACGTTGTAGACGATGCGCCCAGCTTCAATCGCTGGCTGCACCAACATCGGCTGGAAGAAGACCGGGATATAGAAACCAATTCCCAAAATTGAGGCGATGATCCAGACCCATTTCAAGCGTTTCTGCATGGCTTCGGTTTCCGTCGCCTTGCTGATGCTGTAGGCGCAGAAGGGGATCCAGATCATCCAGAAGCAGTAGGCAAAGAAGAGGAAACCCCTTGCCGTGATCGAACCCAAGGGCTCCAGGCCGCCGTTATCGATGGCGGTCCACTGCAGACCTTCAACAAATTGCTGCGTGCCGAAAAAAGCTGGCGTCATCGCCAACGGCGCATAGGCCTTTTGATCGGTTGTACGCGCGATGTGAGTGCCGTAGATGCCAATCGGCACCAAGACGGCAGCCGCCGTGAAGCTGGCGGAAGCAGAAAAACACATGGCAGGACTGTCTTCGCTTTCAAGCTAGTGAGAGCCTGAAATTGGGCTAGTTCTGCTCCAATTTCTTAAAGCTCAGAGTTAATCAACCCGCCAGCAGATGGGAGCTCACCGGCACCAACGAGCGGGGCGACTGGATCAGCTCGCGGTGGTTCCACACCGGCAGCCGCACGATGGGGCCTACCGGCAGCACCCCTGTCCAGGCGGGGATCACCATCAAATCCCAGGGGCAATAGAAGCTGATGCAGTCGATGCCTCGCAGCAGGGAGCTATCGCTGTTGAGTTGGCGCAACAGCGCGCTGCCCACCTTCATATCGGCAACACCCGGCACCAAGGCGCGAGGCCAGGGCTGGGCCACCAAGGTGCCGTTTTGAGGGCTGCCAAGACTCACAAAACGGCGTGTGCGCCGGTGGCCTCCATAGAGCTGCAGCCAGGTGCGCGAAATCACCGCCCCCATCGAGAAGCCCAGCAGGTCGATGGTTTGATCGGGGCCAAAGGCCTCATCAATGGCCAGCTCCAAATCCTGGGCCAAGGTTTTCAGCGGCGTGAAGCCCAGCTTGTGGGGCAGATGGGGCGCCAAGATCGGCGCTGGCCACTCCTCTAAATGCTGGCGTAAGCGCCGAAACACATTGGGCGTGTCCCACAGGCCATGCACGAGCACCAGCGGTGGCTTGGGGGACATCAAGTGGGCGCCTCGCCTCCTCAGTGTCGTCACAGGAGCAGACTGACGCCAACTTCTGATCGGGGCTGGGGCAGATGACGTGGCTGGTTGGCTTGCTGCTGATGCTTGGGCTCTGGATCGCTCCGGCCCCAGCCCATGCGGCAGCCGATGGCGCTGCCCTGTTTGAAGCCCATTGCGTGGGCTGCCACCTCAATGGCGGCAACATCATTCGCCGCGGCAAAACCCTCAAGCTCAAAGCGCTCGAGCGCAATGGCATCGAGGGCCCACTGGAGATCGCCATGATCGCCACCGAAGGGCGCGGCCAGATGAGCGGCTATGGCGAAGTGCTTGGAGAAGACGGCGCTGATGCTGTGGCCGAATGGATCTGGCAACAGGCGCAACAGGGCTGGTCCTAGAACGCCTGGATCCAGGGATAGACCTCAACGGCCGTCCAGATGCCATTGCGCCAATACACGTCTCCTTTGACGAGGCCTTCCACCTGCTCACGGCTCTCGGCTTCATAGATGCCGAACACGTGGGTGCTGCCTTCGGTGGGGCCCAAGGTCACCAAAATGCCGTCGTCTTTGAGGCGCTGCAGCCCAGCCAGATGCTCCTCGCGGTAGGGGGCGCGCTTTTCCAGCGCGTTCTCGCAGTAGGTGCCCCAGAGGACAAAACGCATGGCCAATTCAGTGCTGATTTGGAGCCTACGGCTCAGCTATCGAGCGCTGCACGCAGTTCCGCGCAGAAGGCTCCGGCTGTGGCCACCGGATCGCCGCCTTCGGCTTTGGCCTGGGCCATGCGCTTGACCAAGGCACTGCCCACAATCGCGCCGTCGGCGCCCCAGCTGCGCACCTCAATGGCTTGCTGCGGGCCGGAAATGCCAAAGCCCACAGCCACCGGCGTAGGCCCCATGGCCTTGAGCTGGCCCACCAAGCCAGCCACCCGCGATTCCATTTGCGCCCGCTCACCGGTGACACCGGTGACACTCACCATGTAGGTGAAGCCGCGGCTAGCGGCGGCAATGCGGCCCATGCGCTCACTTGGGGTGGTGGGCGCCACCAGCAGCACCAGATCCAGCCCGTGCGCCGCTGCGATGGGGGAGAGCTTTTCGGCTTCCTCCAGCGGCAGATCAGGCACCACCAAGCCAGCGGCTCCAGCAGCAGCGGCATCGGCGCAGAACTTCTCCATGCCCACATTCAGCAGCGGGTTGCTGTAGGTGAACAGCACCACCGGCATGGTGAGCTCGCCCTTGAGCCCAGCCAACATCTCCAGCACCGCAGCTGGTGTGGTGCCGACCTCAAGGGCGCGGCTGGCAGCGGCCTGGATCACCGGGCCATCGGCCAGGGGATCGCTGTAGGGGATGCCCAGCTCCACCAGATCAGCGCCATTGGCTTGCAGGGCCAATAGGGCCGCGCGCGTGGTGGCCAGATCCGGATCACCGGCAGTGAGGAAAGGCATCAGCGCGCAACGGCCCTGCTGCTTAAGCCCAGCAAAACGGCTGGAGATGGCAGTGGAGCCGGGGGCCACGGTCATGGCAGCGGGCAGGGATTGCTGTGGCGCAGCCTATTTCTCCAGCTGACCCACCTCTTTGAGCAGGGCCTCCTGCTCCTCTGGGCTGAGGCTGTTGAACTTCTCGCGCATCGCCTCGGTCTCCATGGCGTCGTAGGCGCTGCGGTAGCGCCGGCGCTGCTCCATGAAGGTCATCTTTCCGGTGACCACACGGGTGAGATAGGTGGCGGTCCAACCCACCACCACCACCAGCAACACCACCGACGCGGCGATGCCGGCATCGAACTCTTCAAAACCAGCTGCCGAAAATCCCCAATAGCCCGCACCACCGAGCACGAAGACAGCCAGGGACAGCAGCAGCGCTTTAGCGCGCGTCATCGCTCAGGCCTCCCCTTGTCCGGCCATGCGCAGGTTGATGAAGGGAGCAAACAAGATCAGCCCGGGGAAAAACAGAAACACCATGCCGTAAATGGCGGTGCGCTCGATCTTGCCCATCTGATGCCAGCGCTTGTTCATCCACAGCAGCAGGGCCAAAGGCACCACCAGCAGATAGGCGCCGCCTAGGGCTCCATAGGCCAGCAGCACTGGCAGGGCTTGATCAGGAAGCTGCGAGAGGAGCTGCTGGAACGGCAAGGAAACAACGGCAAAGAACAGTGCCCGTGGCGGGATTCGAACCCGCACTGGAGCGATTTTAAGTCGCCTATCTCTACCGGTTGGATTACACGGGCAGGCACCGCAGCATCATCGGACAAGGCGATGAGCACTTGTGTGGCCGAGGAACAGCTGCAGCGCTTTCTCCACAAAGTGGAGCAACTCAATGCCCTGGTGGCCCTGATCGAGGCTGATCCGCAGCTGCGTGCGCGCTTCGCCAGTTGCGACACGCACCAGCAGGTGGTGGATTTCGCCTCGACTTTGGGACTGGAAATCGGCCGCCGCTGGGGAGAAAGCGATCCACCGGCGGCCAGTGAGCAACGCAATCTGCTGGCCAGCAACCCACCGCCTGTGGGCACCGAACAGATCGAGGTGCTGCTGGAGAAAGGCGAGCTGAAGCTCGAACGCATTCATTCCTGCGCAGCGAGCACTCCTGAAGGCCAGTGGTACGACCAAGAGCAGGGGGAATGGGTATCGCTGCTGCAGGGCAGCGCCCAACTGCGTTTTGAAGATGAGCCCGAGCCGCGGCAGCTTCACGCTGGCGACTGGCTGTGGATTGCCCCGCACCGGCGCCACCGGGTGGAGACCACCGATGGAGGGCGCGGCTGCCTCTGGTTAGCCCTGTTTTTGCCGCCTAACCTCTGCCCATGAAAATTTTGCTCAGCCTGCTGCTGCTGTTGGCCCCCACCGCGGCCATGGCCCAAGAGCAGAAAAAGCC
>JAAXIH010000085.1:0-11745 GCA_012270465.1 Synechococcus sp. | reverse complement strand
GCCTGCTGCTGCTGTTGGCCCCCACCGCGGCCATGGCCCAAGAGCAGAAAAAGCCGCAAAGCATGCGCGATGCCGCCGATTCGTTCCGGATTTGCCGCACCATTCCGGAGGAACGGCGTGATGTTTCAGCTGGCCGCCGCGTGGCTCAGGCCTGGATTGATTCCGCTCCTTCTGGCGCCGAAGAGCGGTTGCCGCGCCGAGAATTGATGGAGGCGATGGTCAAGGCCTATGCCGCCTACATGGGCGAGCGCAAGGCCTATGGCGCCATCGGCTGCAGCGAAGGCATCTTGGATCGGGTTGAAAACCAGAACTGGAGCAGCTTTCACCAGGGCATCCGCGAGGTGCTGATGAAGCAGGGCATGGGCGAGCTGATGACGCCCGGAACAACCGCTGGCCAGTAAATTAAGGAAAGCTAAAGACGGCGCATGAGGGCCTCCCTCACGCTCAACACGGCTCGAAAGGATTTAGAGGCTGAGCGTCGCCGCAACAGCCTGGAACTCTTGGGTTTGCGCCCATTGGTGAACGACGGCAGCTGCCACCCGAAACTGCAACAACGGCTGGAAGATCGCTTAGCGGATCTGGAAGCGCGTCAGCGGGAGCTGGAACGGATTCGTGCCCTGCTGCGTTGCACCAGCCAGTAGGCCGCGCAGAGCGCTAAGCACGCCACCCCCAAGCTGATCACCAGCAGTGGCTTATCCACCGCAGCGGTGGGCTCCGGCATCACGATGATCTTGCGGGCCAAGGCAGTAATCGCTGTGGCCAGCACCAGCTCCACCTGGATGTGGTGGTCTTTGAGGTAGGCGGTGATGTTCTCCAGCACCTCAATAGCAATCAGCAGCTCGAGCACCTGGCCGAGCACCATCTCCAGCTCAGACACCAAAAACGGGAACTGAGCCGGCGCGACTTCCCAGGCCAGCACGGTCATCAGCTGCAGCGTGGCGGCAATGATCACGATCACCATCGCCACGGCCAGCACCTTGGCGAGCACGCGCTGAAAGCGCAGCAAGCCCTGCTGGAAGACGCCGTCGTCGCTCCACCAATTCTTGGGGTTAATCACAAGCGCACGCCTCAGTTGCTGAATGGCTCAAATTGGGGACGCGCCCGCGTTTGCCCCGGCGGATTGACGATCTTGGTGTCACAGGTCACCGAGCCATCAGCCGCCGTGACGCAATCACTCTCTTCAATGCGGGTTTCTTTACCCACATCAGAACCAGGGCCAAGGATGTAGCTGCCCGACTGGGCCATGGCTGCTGCCGGCAACAGCACCAACGCGGCAGCTCCAAGCAAGGCGGAACGAAGGGCCATCACTGAGCCACAAACGATCGCGCCACTTTGCCTGAATGCCGCCTCAAGCGGCGTCACTTTGGATTGATTTGAGCAGCAAATCGAGCTGCGACATGTCGTCATTAGCCGCCGCGCCACCCTTGATCAGCTCGGGTGCACCGCTGGCCCACTGCGCCTCGATGCTGCACAAGCGATCAGCCAAAGCGGTGACCCCGCCTTGAGAGACGGTGCGCTGCAGCTCTTGCAGCAGCACCGGCATCCGAATCGAACCAGCCCGCAAAGCGCGACGCAGGTCCGACTGGGTGCGGCCGCTATGGCGCAGCCAATCTTTGAGGAATGACTCGAGCTGCTCGAGTTGATCAGGGTCGAGCCGTGTGCTGGTGGCCATGGTCCCTTTGGAACCGCGATCCCTCCAGATTGGCATTACGAGCTGAAAAGCTGAATCCAATCAGCAAGACGACTCCACCAAACCCGACTGAATGCCAGCGCGGCGCAGCTTGCGCAACGAGCGCTGCACCACCTGACGGCAGTTCTCGCGGCTGCAGCTCATCTGACGAGCAACCTCCGCCAGGGTGCGCCACTCATTGGTGCCATCGAGGCCAAAGCGCAGCATCACCACGGTGCGCTCTTTGGGGGTGAGGTTGGCCTGATCCAGCAGCTTCCACACGGTTTGGGTGCGCTCATCGAGCTCGGCGCGCTCCATCGGCGGCATCTCTTCACTAGGGAGCACATCCACCAGCTCCGAGGGATCGGACTTGGACTTCACCACGCCCTGCAGGCTGACGGTGACGCTGCGCAGCTCACAGCCCAGCAGATCCTCCACTTCATCAAGAGGCAGCTTGAGGTAATCGGCCAGTTCTTCAGCAATGGGCTGTCGGCCAGTTGACTGAAACAAGCGCGCCTTGGCTGCACGAAGTTTCGTTAACTTCTCGTTGATATTGACGGGAATACGAATCGTGCGGCTTTGCGTTGACAAGGCACGATTCAATCCTTGGCGAATCCACCAGTAGGCATAAGTACTAAATCGGTGGCCACGGGTTGGATCAAATTTTTCTACGGCGCGAGTTAAACCAAGCGTTCCTTCTTGAATCAAATCAAGCAATTCAAGTCCTTTGCCTTGATAACGCTTGGCCAGGTTTACAACCAAACGTAAATTCGCCGTAATCATCTGGTTCTTGGCACGCTCACCAATGCGCAGAACCCGCTTCTCGTCTTCGCTGAGGCTCTCGACGGGCTTGTCTTGCAGAGGCACCATGGCTTGCACTTTGCGGCCCAGGGTGAGCTCCTGCTCAGGAGTCAAAAGTTTGTGACGACCAATTTCGCCAAGGAATGCGCTCAGAGAACTGGTGGTCATATCGAAGCTCCGCGAAATATCAATGATTTGAACCTAGGGGAAATGATTCATTTCCCAGCAGGACTCACAAAGGCTTCCAAGTTCCTATTTCCTTCCCACTTAACAAGTTCCAAACACTTCAATATTTCCTTCGGGATCGACAATGTTTTGAGCTCTTGTTCAGCACAAATCCTTTAGTTCTTCAATTCCTTCCTTCAGCGGAAGCATGCATGAGCACTCCAGGGCGCAAGCGTTCGAGCTACTGTCCCGGCGATTGCAGCCCTGCCATGCCCGAAGACCTGCTCAGCCGTGCCGGGATGGCCTACGCCCATGAACTGAGCTTCATGGTCTGCTTTGCAGCGCTAACGGCTGAACGCTTGATGATCCGCCCTGATCCCGATCAGGGAACAGCCACAAAATTGATCATCACCGACATCATTTATGGCCTCGCCGCGCTGACCCTGCTGGGCAGCGGCATCATGCGCGTGCTGTATTTCGGCCAAGGCAGTGAGTTCTATACCCAGAACCCCCTCTTTTGGTGGAAGGTTGGTCTTTATCTCGGGGCTGGTGCGCTGTCCCTGTATCCCACCATCACCTACATCCTCTGGGCCATTCCGCTGCGCAAAGGCGAAGCCCCCAGCGTGAGTGCCGGGGTGGCCAGCCGCATTGGCTGGGTGATCAACATTGAACTGGTGGCCTTCGGCAGCCTGCCCTTCATGGCCAGCCTGATGGCGCGCGGTGTTGGTCTGCCGGGATGATTCCCTGCCCGCCGGTGGAGTGGCGGCAACCGGCCGAACCGCCCGCTGACGTCACACCGCAACCCGCTCCAGCAACAGCACCGGGCTACGCCAGCCAATTGCAGCCATCGCGCTGGGGCTGGGTGGCCCAAAGCCAGTGGTGCGTTTGGGTGGAGCCGGGCCCCACAAGCGACCGCTGGAATCAGCGCTGGCAAACAGCTGTGAATGCCGCCCTCTCCACCTGGGAAGAGCAGGTGCGGTTGATTCGCGTCAGCAATCCCAAGGATGCCCAATTGCGCCTGTGGCGCCGGCGCCCGCCGCTGCAAAACGGCAGGGCCAGCCATGGCCGGGCTCTATTGCAGCTGCAGCAGGTTCAACGCCAAGGCCGCAACAGCTCCGCCTTGGAGCCTTTGGTGGAGGTGCTGATCAGCCCAGGGCAACGGCAAGCGGCGATTCAAGCCACGGCATTGCATGAACTGGGCCATGGCTTTGGGCTCTGGGGCCACAGCGAGCTGAGCAGTGATGTGATGGGAGCCGTGCCTGGCGCCAAACCAGCGCTGGAGCTCAGCGAGCGCGATCAACAGACGCTGCAGTGGTTGTTTGAGCAACCCAGCGCCCTGCCAGCAGCGCCATCACAAACAACAGCGCCTGAACCAGCACCACCATCGGACCTGACGGCTGATTGAACACCGCTGATCCAAACAACCCCAGCACCGCCGAGAACGCTCCGATTCCAGCCGCCAACAGCACATAGACGTTGAAACTGCGGCTGAGCAAGCGGGCCACACAGGCCGGGATCACCACAAAGCCACTGATCAGCAGCACCCCCACCGCCTTGATCGAGGCCGCCACCACCAAGGCCAACAGCCCCAGCAGGATCATGCGGTGGGTTTCCACCGCCACGCCGCGCGAACGCGCCAGCACCGGATCAATGCTGATCAAGATTTGGGCGCGGCGGCTGATCACGCCATAGGCCAGGGTGACCACCAACAGCAGCGCCAAGGGCAGCAGATCGACCCAGGCGATGCCAAGGATGTCGCCAAAGAGGAGCTGTTGCAGGCTCAAGCGCGCCCCAGGCAGCGAGCTCAACAGCACCACCGAGAGGGCCAAGGCCCCCGAGCACATCAAGCTGAGCAGCGCATCGGCCGACAATGAACTGCGCTTGAGCAGTTCCCGCAGCAGCCAGGCAAACCCCAATGCAAAGGGCCACAGCAGCACAGGCGGGCTCAAGCCCAACAGCAGCGCCAAGCTGATGCCCAACAGCGACGCCTGCCCCAAGGCTTCAGCAAAGAACGAGAGCTGGCGCAGCACGGCAATGCTGCCAACCCAGCCCCCCAAGATGCCGCTGATCACACCACCGATCAGGGCCCGCTGCATGAACGGCTCTTGCCACAAGCTGAGGCTGCTGATCAGTTCAGGGGCCATGGCGATCAGTGGTGATGGCTGTGCTCATAGAGCACGTAGTCGCGGCCATAGAGGCGCTCCAATTCCTCGCGGCTGAGGGTGTGCTCCGGCGGCCCTTGGCAGCACAGGGCTCGGTTCAAACACAGCACCCAATCAGAACTGCGGCGAACCATCGAGAGGTCGTGGGTGATCTGCAAAATCGTGAGCCCTTCCTGGAGCCGTAGCTGCTGCAAGAGCTCTTGGAGTTGCACAGCCGCCTGGGGATCAAGGCCGGTGCGCGGCTCATCAAACACCAGCAGCTTGCGCGGATGCACGGTGCAAAAAGCCAGCAGCACCCGCTGCAGCTCACCGCCAGAGAGTTCGCTGAGCAGGCGGCGGCGCAGATGGCTCACCTGCAAACGCTCCAGAGCAGCCGAAACGGCCTCGCGGTGGTGACAACGGGGGCTGCAACCGAGCCGCACAAATTCACTCACCGACAACGGGAAGCGGCCATCGATCAGCAACTTTTGCGGCAGATAAGCCACCTGATCGCGAATCGCTCTGGGTAGGCGACCACTGCGGGGCAGGGTGTGCCCCAACAAACGGATGGTGCCGCCGTGATGGGGGAGCAGCCCCACCAGGGCCTGCACCAAGGTGCTTTTACCCGCCCCATTGGGGCCAATCACAGCGGTATCACTGCCGCTCTGCAGCGCAAAGCTCACACCAGAGACCACCTCCTGACCCGCGCGCGCGATGCACAGGTCGTTCACCTCCAGCAGGGGAGCCGTCAAGACTTCATGGTTGCTTTGACAGCTTCACCATTGCGGCGCATCACCTCGATGTAAAGCTCCGGCGTGCGTTTGGCCGCTTCAGGAACCAGCTCAAGGGGATCAAACACCTCCAGGCGCAGGTTCAAATCCTTCGCCAACGACTGCAGCGCAGCACTGCCGCCACCAGGCTCGGTGAGCACGCCAGCGATCTTGTTGGCTTTGAGCACCTTGTTGATGCGCTGCACATCAGCTGGTGAGGGTTGATCTTCCGGCAGGGTCACCAGGGCCTCATCACTGAGGCCATAGCGGCGGGTGAAATACGGCAGGGCTTCGTGGAAGCTCACCACCGTGCGCCCCTTGAACGGAGCCAGCTCGGTGGCCAGCTCGCCATCAAGTTCTTGCAGCTTGGTGATGTAGGCATCGGCGCGGTTGCGGTAGCCATCGGCGCAACTGGGGTCGGCTTTCATCAAGCCATCGCGAATGTTCTCCACCTGTTTGGCCGCCAAGGTGGGATCGAGCCACACATGGGGGTTCACCGCTTCCTCACCATCGCCGTGGGCATGGCCATGGTCGTGATCGTGGTGGTGATGGCCATGACCGTGATCGTCCTCCTCTTCCATGTCCAAGGGTTTGATTCCTGCGCTGCTGTCGATCGTGATCAACTCCTTGTTCTCGGCACCTTTGAGCACAGGCTCCAAAAAGCTCTCCATCCCCAAGCCATTGATCACCAGCACCTGGGCCTTGCCGAGGCTGGCCACATCCTGGGGACGCGCTTGATAGGCATGGCTATCGGCACCCACTGGCAACAGCGAACTGACCTGGGCGCAATCACCAGCCACCGCCTTGGTGAACAGGGTGCTGGTGAGGATCGTGGTGACAACCTGCAGCTTCTGGCCGTTGGCCTGATCCACCGGCTCAGTTGAAGAACAGGCCACCGCCATCGCCAACAGCGGCACAGATGCCAAAGTCCCCGCCAACCTTCTGAGACAACGAGCCACGCCGTTCAACCTGAATGGGAATCGTTCTCAAACTAGGAATGAATTGGCCCGATGGCTCCCAATGGCAAACCGTTTGGGCCGTTTTTCAAGGCTTGCTACTGGAAGCCATTCCTTTTTTGCTGATCGGCGTGGCCATTGCCACGGCCGCGCGAGCTTGGGATCCCCGCGGCCGCTGGCTGCAACGGCTGCCGCGCCATCCACTGCTCGGTCCGCTCAGCGGAGCTGCTTTGGGCTTTGCACTGCCGGCCTGTGAATGCGGCAACGTGCCAGTGGCCAGGCGTTTGCTCGCCCAGGGCGCACCGATGGGGGCATCGCTGGGATTCCTGTTTGCGGCACCAGTGCTCAACCCGATCGTGCTACTGAGCACGTGGGCGGCCTTCCCGGATCGGCCTTGGCTACTGCTGCTGCGGCCATTGGGGAGCGTGGTGATTGCGCTGGTGCTCACCGCATTGCTGCAGCAACTCAGTGAAGCCGCTTTGCTGGCCCCTGATCTGCTGGAAGAGCGGCGCATGGGCCAGCCGTTGGCCACCGCCAGCCTGCTGGATCGACGTAGCGGCTTGATCGGCAACCAACCACTGAGCCCAACGCCTGCCATCGCCGCCGAACGGCCATCAATGGCTGTGCTGCTGGATCACGGCCTGCGGGAATTTTTGGAGCTGGGCAGCCTGCTGCTGCTGGGCTGCGCCATCGCCGCCACGATCCAAACCCTGATCCCCCGCGATCTGTTTCTCGCCGTTGGCCAAGCCCCAACCCTGTCGGTGTTGAGCTTGATGCTGCTGGCGGTGGTGGTGAGCGTTTGCTCCAGCGTGGATGCCTTTTTGGCCTTGGGGTTTGCCGCGATGGTCACCCCCGGTGCGCTGCTGGCGTTTCTGCTGCTCGGCCCGGTGATCGATTTAAAAAGCATCAGCCTGTTCAGCCGCATCTTTCGCCGCCGCGGCATCCTTTTCATGCTGGCTGGCGTTGTGGTGGCGGTGCTGTTGATCGGCCAATGGCTCAACCTGGTGCTGCTTTGAACTGGCTACCCCCATTTGTGCTGGGGCTTTGGGGCGCCGTGCTGCTGCAGGCCTGGGGCAGCGGCCGGCTCAATCTGCTGTTGCAAGCCGATTTCCACTGGCTTGTGCTGGTCTCCGGCCTGCTGCTGCTGGCACTGGCGGGGCTGGCTGTGCGCTTTGCCCCGAAACGCCGCAGCGGGGGCACACCCGCACTGGTGATGTTGCTCGCTGCACCGCTGGTGCTGCTGATTCCGCCGCGCCCCTCGTTTTCAACCCTGGCCGCCAACCGCAGCAGTGGCGCATTGGAAGGAGAGAGCGAAACGCTCACCTTTCTCTCCCCACCAGAGCAACGCAGCCTCACCGATTGGGTGCGACTGCTGCGCAGTCAACCCGACCCTGAGCTCTACCGGGGCGATCCGGTGCGCATCAGCGGTTTTGTGATGCCCACCCCGCAAGCGGCTCCAGTGCTCGCGCGCCTCACCGTGCGCTGTTGCCTGGCGGATGCCACACCGGTTGGAATTCCGGTGATCTGGCCAGAGGGTGCATCGCTCAAGGCCGATGAATGGCTCGCCGTGAGCGGAGAGATGGGCGTGGAGCGGGTGGGCGGAGTGCTGCGCAGTGTGGTGATCGCCGAAACCGTGCAGCCGATCCCCAAACCCAAGCGCCCGTTTGAGCCATGAAGCGGCTCTGGATCCCGCTGACGCTGGCGTTGGCCCTGGCGATGGTGCAACAGCAGTGGCTGCAGCGCCGGCCCCCACGATTGCTGGCGATTGAACCAGCTGCCGCCGGCTCTGGCTTGGCCGCTGTGGAGCTGCAGTTCAGCCGGCCGATGGATGGGGCCAGCTTGCAGGCCAATCTGCAGCTGCCGGCCGATCAACCCCATGAACTGCTGGGTGAAGGCAACCGCTGGCGCTTGCAGCTCAGTGGCACCACTCCCATCAGCAAGCCGCTCACGCTGCAGATCGCCGGAGTGGATCAACGCGGCAATGCGCTGGAGCCGAGCCAATGGCAGTGGGAACCGCGGCCGGCGCTCTTAGCCAGCCGGCCGGCCGGCGAGAAGGAACAACTCCTCAGCTGGCAAGAGGCCACGGGCTGGCAGGAGCTCACCAAGCTCAGCGGCAGTGTTCATTCCCTACTGCCGCTCGGCAATGGCGCTGGGGCGGCTCTGGTCACCGCCACCGACCCGCTTGAAAAGCAAGTGCAACGGCTGCGGCTCTCCCCAGACCTAACGCTGATCGATCAGCGCCCGCTGGAGCGGGAGCCGGTGGTGTTTGCCAGCCTCAGCACCAACAACGCCGGCGATCTGTTGGTGCAGCTCTCGAAGCTGCAGCAGAGCTACGCCCAAGTGGAGCTCTGGAACGCCAACGGCAAACGCCGCCAATTACCGATGACCGCGGGCGGCCCCATTCGCCTGGTGCCCCAAGGGGGTCTGGCGGTGGTGCCAGAAGAAGACGGCATCGCCCTGCAGACCCTGCCGCCGCTGCCGGCCAAGCGCGATTTCCTGCCGGGGCTGCGCGATCTCAGCAGCTTCTGCCCGCAAGCCGGGCGCGCTGTTTTGGTGCGCCACTGGCCCGACTACCGCCGCTCGATCGAGCTGCTGGAACCAGGGCGGGCACCGCGGCAGTTGTGGATTGGCACCGAAGCCCTACTCAGCAGCGCCTGCGCTGGAGCCGCTGATCGGATCTGGATCCTGCTGCTCAGCGGCCTTGCGGATCCGCTGCTGGAACTCGTTGAGCTCAACCGCGAAGGGGAGGTGCTCAAGCGCATCGCCCTGGAGGGCTATGAACCGGAACCCGGCAGCCAGATGCACTACGACCCCAGCCGGCGCGCCTTGCTGTTGCTGCTCAAACGGCGCTCAGCGCAAGGGACCAGCCAAGCCCTGCCTGAGGCTCACCTGTTTGCCGTTGACAGCGGCAGGCTGCAAGCGATCCCCGGGCCAATCGGCCATGCCGGCTGGCTGCCGTCGCGGCAGATCACTCAGTTGCGCCGGGGTGCTCCGCGGCGGGCCGCCAACACCTCGAGCACCTGACGCCACTCGACGCCGTGGTGGGCCAAGGCCACCTGCATGTGGAAGATCAAATCAGCCGCTTCTCCAGCGATCTCATCTTTGGCGTCGTCTTTGCAGGCCATCACAAATTCAGCGCCCTCTTCCCCGATCTTTTTGAGGATGCGGTTGTCGCCACCAGCCAAAAGCTTGTTGGTGTCGCTGCCCTCTTCGGGTTGATCGCGACGGCCAGTGATCACACGGGCCAATTCGGTGCAGGCATCGGCTGGAGGAGGCAGGGCCTGGGGCCCACCGGCAGTTGGAGCAGGGCCGTCTTCGTAAAAGCAGCTTCGGGCGCCGGTATGACAGGCCACATCACCGCGCTGCTCAATGGTGAGCAGCAACACATCGGCATCGCAGTCGTAGCGGATGGCCTTCAAATCCTGGAAATGGCCACTGGTGGCGCCTTTGTGCCAAAGCTCCTGGCGTGAGCGGCTCCAGTAGTGCACCTCGCGCGTGGAGAGGGTGAGCTCCAGGGCCTGGCGATTCATCCACGCCACCATCAGCACGGCGCCATCCAGCCAGTCCTGGGCAATGGCGGGGATCAAGCCATCGGCGTTGAAACGCAGCTGCTCAATCGGCAGCTGCAACGGCTCGGCCATGGGGCAAGAGAGACTTATGCCTAGCTTTGCAGCGCAGCGGCAGCGCGATGTACACCTGCTCCAAAAGCTTCGACGGCTTCCCGTGCTGCCACCGCCAGCCGAACCACGAGGGCCATTGCCGGTTTGTGCATGGCTACAGCCGCAGCTTCACCTGCTGGTTTGGGGCCAGCGAACTGGATGCCAATGGCTTTGTGGTGGATTTCTCCAGCCTCAAAGAACTGAGGAAACAGCTGAACCATCAGTTCGATCACACCTTTTTGGCCAACAGCGATGACCCCCTGCTGAGCGAGTGGGAGCGGCTGCATGAGCTCGGCGCCTTGGATTTGCGCGTGATGGGCAATGTGGGCATGGAAGGCAGCGCCCATTGGGTTTGGCAGCAGGTGAATGCCTTGCTGCAAGAGCGCGATGGCGGCCGCAGCTGGTGCTGGAAGGTGGAAGCCAGGGAGAATTCCAGCAATGCCGCCTACTGGGAGGCCAAGCCCAATTGGGCTGTTGATCACTGCCCTTAAGGTTGGCGCGTTCTAAGCCGTGGCATGGCGAAAGGGCTCAGCGACCGCCAAAGACAAATCCTCAGGATCCTTGAGACCAGCAGCAAGGAGCTGAGCGGCCAAGAGCTGCACAAACTGGGCTGCGAACTGGGCCAGAGCATGGGCTTGGCCACCGTTTACCGCAATCTGCGGGTGCTCCAACAAGCAGGGCGGGTGCGCTGCCGCCACCTCCCCAGCGGCGAACTGCTCTACAGCCCACTGGAGCGTGATGTGCACCACCTCACTTGCCTGGAGTGCGGCACAAGCCAGCCGTTAACGAGCTGCCCTGTTGAGCAACAAGGTCTGAAATTGCCCACACCCGAGGGGTTTGAGCCGCTCTTCCACACCCTGGAGGTGTTTGGGTATTGCGCCAAGTGCAAGCCCGAATGACAAGCAACAGCAGCGCTATTGCACTGGAAGCCAAAGCAGTCAGCCACAGCTTTGGTGCTCAAGCCGTTCTCGATTCCATCAACCTCTCGCTGCGACAAGGAGAGCTCACGGCCTTAATCGGGCCCAATGGAGCCGGGAAATCCACTCTTTTGCACGTTCTTCAAGGACTGCTCAAGCCGAGCCAAGGCGATGTTTTTGTAGGCGATATACCCGTTACATCGTGCAGGCATCGCATTGCACTGATGCCACAACGGGGCCGCATCGATTGGTCTTTTCCAATTACCGCCCTGGACATGGTGCGATTGCGCAAGCCCAAGAAAGCAGGAGGCTTTTTTGAAGTCTCCGCGGAAGAGGCACTGGAGCGAGTTGGGCTACGCAAACGCGCCAAGGAACGCCTAGGGCGCCTTTCAGGAGGACAACAGCAACGCGTCTTACTCGCTGGAGCGATCGCGCAAAACGCAGCGACCATGCTCCTCGATGAGCCTTGTTCCGCGCTTGATCCTCCTAGCCGTGAGCGCGTGATTGCTCTTCTGCAAAGTCTTGCCCAGGAGGGCCGCAGCATTTGCCTGACGAGCCACGACTGGGGCCCGGCACTGATGAGCTACGACCGGGTGATCGTGCTGGACCGGCAAATTCTGTTTGATGGCTCCCCACAAGATGTTGGAGAACAACTCAAAGACTTGAT
>JAAXIH010000154.1 GCA_012270465.1 Synechococcus sp. | reverse complement strand
AGATCGACGCGATCAATGAGCCCTACCGGCCGATCCCCTCAGGGGCGATCCCCCTTGGGCAGGTGAAGGTTGAGATCTGGGTGCTGTTGATTTCAGGCATTGCCGTTTCTTACGGGCTCGATCTCTGGGCCGGCCACACCACCCCGGTGCTGCTGCTGCTGGCGTTGGGCGGCTCGTTTGTGAGCTTCATTTATTCGGCCCCGCCGCTGAAGCTCAAGCAAAACGGCTGGCTCGGGAACTACGCCCTGGGCGCCAGCTACATCGCCCTGCCCTGGTGGGCCGGTCAGGCCCTGTTTGGCCAGCTCAGCTGGGGCATCGTGGCGCTCACCTTGGCCTACAGCCTGGCGGGCCTCGGCATTGCTGTTGTCAACGACTTCAAGAGCGTGGAAGGCGACCGCGAGCTGGGGCTGCAATCACTGCCGGTGGTGTTTGGCATCCAGCGGGCCAGCTGGATCAGCGCAGGGATGATCGATGTCTTCCAGATCGCCATGGTGGTGGCGCTGGTGCTGCTGGGTCAGCACTTCGCCGCTGTGCTGCTGACGCTGCTGATCATTCCCCAGATCACCTTCCAGGACATCTGGCTGCTGCGCGATCCGGTGGCCTTTGACGTGAAGTACCAAGCCAGCGCGCAACCGTTTTTGGTGATCGGCATGCTGGTCACCGCACTGGCCCTGGGCCACAGCGGCTTCAGCAGTGCCGGCTAGGTTTTCTCAAATCTGTTTTTCTCTGGGACACGCCCATTGGCCCGAACCCCTGAGCTGAACAACCAATCCCAGAACAAGGGGGCAGCTCCGCGGCGGCCGGTGAAGATCCCGCGCCGGCGGCGCTTGATCTTGGCGGGCGTGGTGGCTGCCGCTGCTGGAACCACAGCGGCATTTGGCAGCTCAGCGGTGCTGCAGCAGATCGATGGCCTGCTGCCCGATGCGCGCGGCATCAGTGCCTTCAGCCGCCCCGGCACGGTGACGATCCTCTCGGCCGATGGGGAGGTGCTGCAAAAGCTGGGACCCGCCTCCAGGGAGAAGTTGGCCGTTGGCCAAATGCCCGAGCTGGTCAAAGAAGCCTTCATCGCCGCGGAAGACCGGCGCTTCTATCAGCACAACGGCGTTGATGTGGTGGGCATCAGCCGGGCTGTGGTCACCAACCTGCAGAGCGGCTCGGTCAAGCAGGGCGCCAGCACCATCACCCAGCAGCTGGCCCGGGTGGTGTTCCTCAACCAGGATCAAACCCTGATCCGCAAGGTCAAAGAGGCGGCCTTGGCGCTGAAGCTCGAGCGCCAGCTCAGCAAAGATCAGATCCTCAACCAGTACCTCAACAACGTCTATCTGGGCTCCAGCGCCTACGGCGTGGCTGATGCCGCCTGGATCTATTACTCCAAAACCGTTGATGAGCTGACGCTGCCGCAAGCGGCTCTGATCGCGGGCTTGCCGCCAGCACCGTCGGCCTATTCACCGCTGGTGAATCCCGATCTGGCCATCCAGCAGCGCAACACGGTGCTGCGCAAGATGTTGGAAGCGGGCTTCATCACAGCCGCCCAAGAGCAAGAAGCCAAAAACGCACCGCTGGAGCTCAAACCAGCCCTGCCCAAGTACTGGAACAGCACCGCCCCCTACTTCACCAGCTGGGTGGCCCAGGAGCTGCCGCGGGTGCTCAGCCCTGAGCAGCTGGAGGTGGGCGGACTCACGATCCGCAGCAGCCTCAATGCCGGCTGGCAGAAGCAAGCCAAAAAGGTGATTGCCAACAACACCTGGGGCGGCCAGCAGGGGGCCTTGGTGTCGCTGGAGCCGGGCACCGGTTTGGTGCGCGCCATGGTGGGCGGCACCGACTTCAACAAGAGCCAGTTCAACCGCGCCACCCAGGCGCTGCGCTCGCCGGGATCCACCTTCAAGCTGTTCGACTACACCGCTGCGGTGAAGGCTGGCGTCAAGCCAGAGGACATCTTCATCGACAAGAAGATGTGTTGGGGTGGCTATTGCCCCAAGAACTTCGGCAACAAGTATTTCGGCAAGGTGAGCCTGGCCGATGCCCTGAAAAATTCGCTCAACACCGTGGCGGTGCAGCTGCTCGACAAGGTGGGCTTCGATGCGGTGATCAGCACCGCCCGCTCGCTTGGCATCAGCCGCCCCTTGGGCCGCTACTACCCCTTGGCCATTGGCGCCTATGAGCAAACCGTGCTGGAGATGGCCAGCGCCTATGCCGCCATCACCAACCGCGGCGTGTATGTGCCGCCGACGCCCTTCATGAGCATCAGCGGCTCCGATGGCCAGGTGATCTGGAGCCGCCAGAGCAATGGCGCCCGCACCAAGCGCGCCGTGGATAGCGACACCGCCGATGCGATGAGCTGGATGCTGCAGCGCGTGGTGAGCGGTGGCACCGGTGTGGCCGCCAAGCTGGACGACCGCCCGGTGGCGGGCAAGACCGGCACCTCCGAAGGTGGCCGCGATCTCTGGTTCATCGGCTCCATCCCACAGCTCACCACCGCTGTATGGCTCGGATTTGATGACAACCGCGAGCAGAAGGGCTCCAGTGGCGATGCCGCCTGGGCCTGGCGTCAGTACATGATCCCGGTGGTCAAAGACATGCCGGTGCAGCAGTTCCCGCCCAAGCCGGTGCTGAACCGCAGCTTCAAAGCGCCCGCTGGCGCCTTCCTGCCCCCAGACCCTGAGGCGATCAAGAACTTCGAAGACCTCGATGCCCCGCCGCCGCTGGATGACGGCTTTGCACCAGAGCCTGCACCGCTGAGCGATGAAGTCGTGCCGATGCCGCTCACCCCTGGACCCACCGTGGAGCTGGCCCCAGGACTTGAGATCATCGAACCAACGGTGAATCCCTTCGAGTGAGTCAACTGACGGCCCTGGAGTGGCTGGCTCTGCTGCACCCGGTGCTGGCCATCCTGTTTGTCTATCCAGTGGCTGGAGCCACGATCCGGCTGGGGATCTTGGCGCGCGAAAAGCGCACCGACTACAACCCAGCTCTGCCTGACACCGTGCCCACCGAGCACTGGCAGCACGGCCGCTGGCTGGTGAGCAGCGCTGTGGTGATCACGCTGTGGTCGTATCTGGTGATCGCCTGGCGCAACGGACTGGGGCTCAACCCCATGCTCTGGGCCGCCGGCCTGGGCACCTTGGCCGCCCTACTGGCCCTATGGCGCGTGAGCACCGATCCGCTCAAAGCCAGCTTCACGCTGCTGTGCTGGGGCGGCTTGATTGGCCTGGGCACCCAACTCCCGATTGGCGATCTGCCCTTTTGGAGCTCCCACTTCTGGTCGGGGGTGTTGCTGATTGGCCTGCTTCTCTTTTCCCTTGCTGCCCGCAGCGGGATTGCCTCAACCACCCAGCTGCGGCGGCTGCATGTCAGCGCCATGGTGCTGGGGGCGGTGCTGTTTGCCGTGGTGGGCATCACCGGCTGCCGCGATCTGCTTCAGTTCACATCCGGCGGCTGAGCACCGCCGCAAAGAAGCCATCACCGCCTTGAGAATCGGGCCACAGCTGCAGGGGCTCTGACACGAGCTGCCAATCGGGGTTCTCCTCCACAAACGCCTCCACCACGCCTGTGTTCTCCGCTGGATGCACCGTGCAGGTGGCGTAGACCAGCCGGCCATCGGGTTTCAGTAGCCGCGCGCCTTGCTCCATCAGTTGGTGCTGCAGGCCCACCAACTCCTCAATGCCATCGCTCTTGAGGTTCCAGCGGGCATCCACATGGCGCGCCAAGGTGCCGAGCCCTGAGCAGGGCACATCCAGCAGCACCCGATCAAAGCTTTCGGCCTCCCAATCGGTGAGATCGGTGGCGTCGGCCGCTTCGGTGCGAATGCAGCTGAGGCCCAAGCGCTCGGCATTGGCTTTCACCTGCTGCAGCCGCCTTGGCGCCACATCAACCGCCACCACTTCGCCTTGATCGCCCATCAACTCGGCGATGTGGGTGGTTTTCCCGCCTGGCGCGGCGCAGGCATCCAGCACCCGCTGACCAGGCTGAGGGTTCAGCAGCGGCGCAATGCGCTGGGCGGCGCGATCTTGCACGCACCACTGGCCTTCGCTGAAGCCAGCCAGCTGCGGCAACGGGCCCGGGCGGCTGGTGAGGGTGAGCCCATCGGGAAGCTCCTCCAGGGCTGCGGCAGGAAGCTGCTCGAGCAAGGCCTCACGGCTGCTGCGCAGGCGGTTGCAGCGCAGATCAATCGGCGGAATGCGATTGCTCGCAGCCGCTAAAGCCTCGGTGCGCTCAGGGCCGATCTGGCCCCACAGCTCAGCCACGAGCCAATCGGGCAGCGAGTGCTCCAGGGCTAAGCGCTTTTTGGGATCAGCTGGTAGCGGCAGGGTTTCGCCAGCCTCCAGCGCCCGCACCGCCGCGCGCAACACCCCATTCACCACCGGCGCCAAGCGCTGCAGCCGTTCGCGTTTGGCCAGCTCAACAGCGGTGCTCACCGCCGCTGAGGCTGGCACCCGGTCCATCAGCCATATCTGCTGCAAGCCCACATGCAACAGCCAGCGCAGCCTTGGCGGCTGCTTGGCGGCCGGCACCTTGCCGAGGCGATCGAGCCAAGCATCGAGGCGCCGGCGCTGCCGGATGGCGCCATAGGCCAGCTCGGTGGCCAAGCCGCGGTCCCGGGGGCTGAGTTTGCTGCGCTTGAGCTCGCGCTCTAAGGCCAAATCGGCGTAGGCCCCATCCCCCACCGCTTCGAGCACGCGCCAGGCCACCAGGCGCGGCGGCAAACCAACAGCGGAATCAGGGCTCAATCGAGATGGGTAGCTCCGGTGTCCACAGATAGCGCCGCAAGGGCAATGCCCCTTGCTCGCTCACGG
>JAAXIH010000200.1:1909-4855 GCA_012270465.1 Synechococcus sp. | reverse complement strand
AGCCCCTGCAACCCCAACAGCTCCAGCAGCCAGTGCACCCGGTTGCGATCAGCACCAGCACTCAGGCCAAAGCAAGCGTTTTGCCAGGCATCCAGATGGGGGAACAGGGCGTAGTCCTGAAACAGCATGCCCACTTGGCGGCGTTCAGGAGCCAACCAGCGCGACGGCGATGACAGCTCCCGGCCAGCCAGCGCGATCACCCCTTGGCTGGGCCGTTCAAAACCAGCAATCAAGCGAAGGAGCGTGGTTTTGCCGCACCCCGAGGGACCCAGCAAGCCCAGCAGCTGGCCTGCCTCCAGCGAAAAATCAATGTCCTGCAGCGTCCAGTCCGAACTGGCGTAGCGATGCCACAGCCGCCTGACTTCAAGAAATGGAGTCAACGTCAGTTCGCCTCGCCTCCTTGGAGAACCGCGCAAGAAGGGCACAGCCCCCTCACCGTAAGCCTTGGGCTGAGGAGTTTGAAGCCGAATTGCTCAGCTGCTGAAGCCCCGGCTTGCAGCACCTCTGGGCTCTCAAACTCTTCGGTGCGGCCGCAGGCAACACAGATCAGGTGATGGTGGTCATCATCATTTTCTGTGGCCAGCTCAAAGCGCTTGCCGCCTTCTGGCAGCTCCAGCTCCCGCAGCAAATCCATCGTGGTGAGCAGCCGCAAGGTGCGGTACACGGTGGCCAGCGAAACCCGCGAATCCCCCCGCAGCAGCTGCTGGTGCACGTCTTCCGCGCTGAGGTGGTGACCAGCCCCCGTGCGCTCAAACAGGTCCAACACGCGCTGGCGCTGCGGCGTCAGCCGCTGACCGCGGCCATGCAGGTCTTGGCGCAGGTTGCCTGAGACGGCCACAGCCACGAAGCACTCACCTGTTCTTAATAACAGGCCTTATTGAGAGTCAGCAAGGGGCACGCTGCCGCCTTGAGATCAAAGAACACAGGGCGATGCATCATTGGTTACACGCCGATGTAGCTGAACTCAGCAGAGATTCCAACAACTAAATAGCATCAAAAGCCTTACAAGGTTGACTGTTGCCTGTGCAAGATGCGCGCCAGATTGACCTCAAAGAGCGCCAGATTTTTGAGCACGAAGGCCACCCATTGGGCGGCCTGGTGATTCATTCAGGCATCCTGCGCGTTGCCGGCCATTTCCCAGCAGCCAATAGCGAAGTGACCTTGGCCATCGTGAGCGCCGGGAACAGCCTGCAGCTCAGCAAGCCCAGAGGCTGCAGTGCATTACGGCTCGAGGCCATCACCGCTTGCCAATTGAGTTTTCAAGCTGGCGAGTCAGCAGACAGCACCGAAGCCATCAACCATTGGCTGATCCATTTGCACCTGGTGCGCCAACTGATTCGATCGGAATCCCGCTTGATTGCCTTGCTGCAACTCTTGATCGAAGAGTTTGGCTTTCGCCACCGGGAGACCTACAGCCTGCCCTTTTGGCTCAGCCATGCACGAATGGCCGAAATGATTGCATCAAGCCGCAGCACGGTGACGCGCCAACTTCAAACACTCAGGGAACAAAATGATGTGTTTTTAAGCGCCTCCAGCGGCGGCTTTGTGATCTCCAACCGTCTGATGGAGCTCAGCCCCTCGACTCTGGAAGCGGTGAGCCACTGAGCTCAGGAATCGCGGCCGCAGCGGCACTTGCCGCCTTTCCACTTGGAGCACTTCTGCTTTTTGCAGCCCTTCTTCTTGCTCTGGAGCTGGCGCACCTCAGCTGGGAGATCGAGCGCGCAATCAAACTGGGGAGGCAATTGAGAACCAGTTGCAAGACTGAGAGCCTATGGGGATGCCCAGCCCCTGGTCAATAGTCATTTGATACGGGAACTTTTTTTGCGCGCTGGCGCGAAATGGCTATCAAGAAGGCATGGCAGCGAGCTGCCATGCCGTCCGATGCACCAAGCAGCAATGGCCAGCCTGCAAAGCCAAGGCACATCCACACGCCCTGAGGTGGCCACCGGCCCATCGGGCCGGGCGGTTGCTCAACCCATGGACCCCGGCCTGCTGCAAGGGCTGCAGCAGCACCTAACCATGGAGCGCCAGGCCAGCGCCTTCTACCTGGCCAATGCCATCTGGTTTGGCGAGCGGGAACTGCGCGGCTTCAGCCAGTTCTTCCACGACGAGTCCAAATCAGAAGCCAGCCACGCCGCCGGCTTCGCCGACTACCTCGTGGCGAGGGGCCAAAGCGTTCAACTCGAAGACATCAGCGCCCCTCGCCAGCAGTGGGACAGCGTGGAAGACGTGATGGCCGCATCGTTCTTACTGGAAGCCGATGTGACCGCCTCGCTGCAGCAGCTGTATTCCCAGGCTGAGCGCGTTGCCGACACCCGCACATCGGTGTTTCTCGATCCGATCGTGGAAGGGCAGATCGAATCGGAACATCAGTTCGCTCACCTACTCGGCCGCGTTCGCTTTGCTGGCGGACAAGCAGCCGCCCTGCTGATCATTGATGGGGAACTGGCAGCCGGCCAACACAACCCCAACTACTTGGGTGAGCGCTTCAACAACGGCTGAGTTGCTGAAAGGCGCGGCCAGTCAGCTCACGCAAAAACGCAACGCTCAGCTGGTCGCTGAGTTGATCCATCGCTGCTGAGGCCGCCATGGCCTTTAGCTGCTGCATGCGCTGGCGCAGACAACGCCAATCGGCCTGCAAACGAGCCAACAAAACCGAATCACCACACTGCGCCATCGAGGCCTGCAACGCTCGCGCCTGGCCTTGCAGCTGAGCCACCTCAGCGCACATGGTGCCGATCAGGCTTTGCGATGGAGCCTGCAGATGAACTGGGGGCATGGCCATCAACCCAGCACAGGGGCCGCTTCAATCAAAGCAGCCGCCAAACGCAGGCTGGGCTGACCCGCGGGGGTGGCCAATTGCGCCTGGCGGCGCAATTTCGAGATCAGCCGCGTGGAGGTGACCCGGGTTGAGCCAATCAATTCGCCAATGCGCTCATGGGTGAT
>JAAXIH010000200.1:0-1809 GCA_012270465.1 Synechococcus sp. | reverse complement strand
CGCGCCACACCATCGAGCACCTCCAGGCAACTGCCGCCCTGGCGGGCCGAGGGATCCACCATCACGGTTTGACCGGGCTTGAGCTTGATGGCCGCCGCCGGCTCATCGGGCAGAAAACGAAACGACACGCCGGAAGGCACTGCAAATGAGAATGCCTCGCAACTTAGGGGCAACACCCACGTTTTTGCAAGTGCTTCTCAATTGCCGGTTGACCCGGTCGCTGCGGCAGCACGCCGGTCCAGTTCAACGCCACCAGCCGCTAGTAGTTCAGCGGCCACGCTGATCAGCCGGTAACTGACCAGCACCGCCAACACCTCAGCTTCTGGAACGGCCCCGGCCAAACGCGCCAGCAGCACCAGTTCAAACACACCCAGGCCGCCAGGAGCACCCGGCACCACCAGGCCCACACTCCAAGCCATCGCAAACCCCGCCAGCCAGCTGCCCCAACCCACAGGCTCAGCAGCGCTGAAGCAGATCACGCAGCAGGCAAAGCCGGAGAACCGCAGCAACAGAAAGGGGAATTCCAGCAGCAGGGGTTGCCATGGCGCCCCTTGCAACGGCTCGAAATCCAGCGGTTCATCGCTGTTCTGCAGCAGCTTGCGCTTACTGCGCAGCAGCCGCTCAAGCAACGGATTGAGCCAGCGGGGCCTCAAAAGCAGCAAGGCGAAAGGAGCCACCACACCCAGCCCCCCTTGCACGCCGCCAAAGGGGATCAAACAGAAGGCTGCGATCACCATCAGCAGCGCCTCAAGCAGCACCGACAGCAACGCCCGGCGCCCAGAGGCACCCCGCTGGCGCAGCAACCGCACCCGGTCCACCTGATGCCAGATGCCGCCGGGCAAGTACTTGAGCAGGTTGGTGCGCACAAACAGCTGCACCATCTCCAGCAGCGGCAACGCCAGCTGCAACCAGCGCAACAACGCCCACCAGGCCAGGCCATTGGCCCATTGGGCCACCACCGTGAGCGCCAAACCCAGGATCAACAGCGCCCAGCCCCGTTGATCAGGGGCTAGCGCCAACACCTCCTGGCCATGGCTCCACAACGCCAGCAGCACCAGCAGCAGCGAGATCCCCGCCACCCAAGGCCGCAGCCCTCCCGGGGGGCGCCAACGGGGCAGCTTCCACTTCATGGCTCCAGCTCCGGTGGCTGCAAAGCAGCCCGCAACTCAGCCCAGCTCAAGCCCTGCTCAGCGGCCAACTTGGCCAGCGCATCGGCTTCAGGCTTGCAGCGCCAACGCCTGCCCGTCCAAGCCGCTTTGGCCGCCACCGGCCCCCAGGGGCTATCCATCACAACGGCGCGCCGCGGCAGCACCCAGCGCTGCTCGAGGTTTTCGCGCAAGCCCAAGCTGCTGGAGTGCTGCCACCAAATGGCCCGCAAGGCCGCGGCCTGCTCAGGCAACGCCAGGGCGGTGAGCAGCAAACCGCTGCGGCCTTTTTTCATACCCACAGGCTGCGCGAACACCTCCAACGCACCAGCAGCGCGCAGTTGCTCCTGCAAAAACGCCAGGGCCTCGGCATCCATGTCATCGATCTGGCACTGCTGCACCACCACCGTTTGACGTTCCGCCGGCTCATCAACAGACGCCGTGGCAGGAAGGACCAGCCGCAGGAGGTTGGGGCGCTCCAGCTGGCGCTGCCCCAAGCCCACACCAATGCGCTCTGGGATATAGGCCGGCGGCGAATCCCAGTGATCCACCCATACCGCCAATAGGGCCAAACCGGTTGGCGTTGTTAATTCACCAGGCGGAAAGCCTGTGCTGCTGGCCAAAGGCAGCTGCCGGCGCCGGGCGATCTCCAGCACCGCAGGAG
>JAAXIH010000210.1:8370-23854 GCA_012270465.1 Synechococcus sp. | reverse complement strand
AGCCAGCGGCCGCGCCACTGCACATCCACCTCGGCGCTGGGTTCGGTGAAGGGGAAGTAGCTGGCGCGGAAGCGCACCGGCAGATCACCAAAGAAGGCCTTGAGGAAGTGGCTCACGGTGCCGCGCAGGTGGCTGAAATCCAGGCCCTCATCAATGGCCAACACCTCCACCTGGTGGAACACCGGCGAGTGGGTGGCATCGACGGCATCACGCCGGTAAACGCGGCCGGGGGCGATCACGCGCACCGGCGGTGGGTTGGATTCGAGATGGCGAATCTGCACCGGTGAGGTGTGGGTGCGCAGCAGGCGATCACCCGGCAGGTAGAAGGTGTCCTGCATGTCCCGGGCGGGATGCTCCTCGGGGATGTTGAGGGCCGAGAAGTTGTAGTAGTCGCTCTCGATGTCGGGGCCTTCCACCACCCGGTAGCCGAGGCCGCAGAAGATGTCGACGATCGAGTCGGTGGTGCTCAGCAGCGGATGGCGATGGCCGGCGGGTGTGTACACCGGCGGCAGGGTGACATCGATCGTTTCGCTGGCGATGCGGGCTTCCAGCGCCGCTTCTTTGAGGGCGCTTTGGCGCTCCTGCAGCAGCGATTGCACCTGGGTTTTCAGCACATTGGCCCGCTGGCCCACCACCGGGCGCTGATCGCCGGGCAGCTTGCCCATGGCGCCCAGCACGCCGGAGAGCTTGCCTTTTTTGCCTAAAAGATCGATCCGCAGCTGCTCGAGGGCCGCGGCATCGGGGGCCTCAGCAATCGCGGCAGCGGCCTCCGCCTCCAGGGCCTCCAACGCGCTGGTGATCTCCTCCAGGGTGGGAGCGCTGCTCAAGGGAGTCGGCCTAACGTGCGTGGGGCAGTATCGCCTTTCGATGGCTTCCCCCCTCAAGATCCTGATCAGCAATGACGACGGGGTCTTTGCCGAAGGCATCAAAGCGCTGGCCCATGAAGCCGCCCGCCGGGGCCACAGCGTCACGGTGGTGTGCCCTGATCAAGAGCGCTCCGCCACCGGCCACGGGCTAACCCTGCAAAGCCCCATCCGCGCTGAGCAGGCCGATGGCCTGTTTGCTGATGGCATCCGGGCGTGGGCCTGCAGCGGCACGCCATCGGACTGCGTCAAGTTGGCCCTGGGCAAGCTGCTGGACACCCCGCCGGATCTGGTGCTCAGCGGCATCAACCACGGCCCGAATCTGGGCTCCGATGTGATCTATTCCGGCACCGTGGCGGCCGCCATGGAGGGCACCTTGGAGGGGCTGCCGGCTCTGGCGGTGAGCAGCGCTTGTTTTGATTGGCGCCAGTTCGATGGGGCTGCGGTTCAGGCCATGGATGTGGCCGAAAGCGCCCTCGCTGGCGGCTGGCCCGAGGGGCTGCTGCTCAACCTCAACGTGCCGGCGGTGCCGCCTGATCGCATCGGCCCGGTGCGCTGGTGCCGCCCGGGGGTGCGCCGCTACGTGGATCAATTTGATGAACGCTTTGACCCGCGCGGGCGCAGCTACTACTGGCTGGCCGGTGAGGTGGTGAACGACTTTGAGGCCGCCGGCACAGGGCCCAAAGACTGGCCCACCGATGTGGCCCAGGTGCAAGGCGGCGGGGTGGCGCTGACGCCGCTGCAGCCCGAACTGTTTTGGCGTGGGGCGCTGCCGCCTTTGCCGATTGCTGGGGTTAGCGCCGCGCCAGACGCTGCAGCAGCCAGAGGCTGACCCAGAGGCCAATCAAGTGGCCGGTGAGGGCTTGGGTGTTGGCCATCACCGAGAACATCTCCAGTGAGGTGATGGCGTTGTTGCCAACGCTGGTGCCGGTCAGGCCCGGCTGCTGAATTGAGGCCTGGAAGGTGAGGCTGCCGGAGAGGGCTTGGTAGCCAATCGCCGCAAAGGTGATGCCCACCAAGCTGGCCAGCAGGTGGCGCTTCACCTGGGCGCGGGTTTCCGCCTTGGAGGGGATTGAGCTGCTGCCGCTGGCGAGGGAGCGGCTGATGCGCACCAGGCCCCAGTCCTGCCAAACGCCCCAGGCCAGGATCAACAGCGCCAGGGTGGTCAGCGAGAGGCCTGGGCCCAGGCCAATGGCCTTGTCGCGGTTGCTAACCAGCTCGCTGCCAATGCTGTTGAAGGCCAGCACGCCTGCGCTCACCAGCGCCAGGGTGAGCTGACTCCAAAACGCACCCCAGCCCACCACGCGGAAGGCGGAGGCGATGCGTTGCAGCTCAAGACGGTCGGCCATGGCCTTGTGTCACCGCCTCCAAGGTGCCATGGGAGCATGGCTCTGGCACGGCCTTGGGCCTTGATTGCGCTCCTTTCTCCTGAGCAAGCCTGCAGGCCAACCGCGTTAGCGCTCGGCAGTTTTGATGGCGTGCACGCCGGGCACCGCCATGTGATCGCGCGCGCCGTGGCGATGGCGGCCGGTCCGCCGGCTCTGGTGCCCACCGTTCTCTCCTTCTGGCCCCACCCGCGTGAGGTGCTGGCCGGTGAGCCGCGCCTGCGGCTGGATTTGCCGGGCGAAAAGCTCAGCGTGCTGGGGCCGTTGGGCATTGAGCAGCTGGTGCTGGTGCCGTTTGATTTGCAGCTGGCCGCCTTGAGCCCGGAGCAGTTTGTGCAGCAGGTGCTGCGCGATCAGCTGCAGGCCGGGGCGGTGGTGATCGGTGAAAACTTCCGCTTTGGCAACCGCCGCAGCGGCGGCCCTGAAGACCTGCAGCGCTTGGGCGCCGCCTGCGGCATGGCGGTGGAGGTGCTGCCGCTGCTGGATGAAGGCGGCAGCCGCTACAGCAGCAGCCGCATCCGCCAGGCCCTAGCTGAGGCTGATCTGGTGGAGGCCGAGCGCTTGCTGCAGCGGCCCTATCGCTTCAGCGGCCAGGTGGTGCGCGGCCGCGGCTTAGGGCGCGGCTTGGGCTGGCCCACCGCCAATTTGCAAGTGGATGGCCGCAAGTGCCTGCCCAAAGAAGGGGTGTATGCCGCCTGGGCCTGGCGCGGTGAAAGCCAGCAAGCGATGCCTGCGGTGATGAACCTGGGGCGCCAGCCCACCATCGATCCAGAGGCCCCCTCAGCGGTGGAGGTGCACCTGCTCGATGCCGAGGTGGATCTCGCCGGCGACAGCCTGCGGGTGCAGCCGCTGCAGTGGTTGCGCGGCCAGCAGGCCTTTGGCTCGCTCGATGAACTCACCGGCCAGATCAGCCGCGATGCCGATCAGGCCCGAGCCCTATTGGGTGCTGCTCAGCTGCCGGGGTAGGCGTGGGTGAGGCCCCAAGCGATGAAGGCGCCGATGCCGCCCAGCAAGGCGGCACCCCAGATCAGCGTCAGCATCGGGCTGTCGCTGTTGCTGACCGGGGGTGCGGGCTTGGTTTCGTTGGCCACTGGGGTTGCCATAAGCCCGCTCAGGCTAAATAGAAGACAGCACGGGCCCCAGTGGCTTGACCATTTCTTCTGAAGGCGTTGATCCGGCGGTGCTGCGGCTGCTGGACGCCAACCTCGATCGTGCCCGCGAGGGCCTGCGGGTGGCCGAAGACTGGGCCCGCTTTGGCCTCGATCGCCGCGATCTGGTGGAAGGCCTCAAGGACCTGCGCCAGCAGTTGGGCCGCTGCCACCTGCCCCGCTACCGCCAGGCCCGCCACACCGCCACCGATAGCGCCGCTGGTTTGGCCCATCCGGCCCAGCAGCAGCGCAGCGACGCCACCGTGGTGGCCGCCAACTGCGCCCGCGCCCAGGAGGCGCTGCGGGTGCTGGAGGAATTTGGCCGCAGCTGTGATCCGGAGCTGGCGCGCGTGGCGGAGCACTGCCGCTACCGGCTCTACGACCTGGAAACCCGCTTGCTGGCGGATCAAAGCCGCCGCCAGCGGCTGGCGGCCGAGCGGCTGTATCTGATCACCAGCCCGGTGCCGCAGTTGCGCGCTGTGGTGGAGCAGGCCCTGCAGGCGGGGGTGAAGTTGGTGCAGCACCGCAGCAAGCTCACAGACGATCTGCCCCGCTACCAAGAAGCGGTGGCGCTGCGGGATCTCTGCGCTGCCCATGGCGCCCTGTTCATCGTTAACGACCGGGTGGATCTGGCTTTGGCGGTGGAGGCCGATGGGGTGCATTTGGGCCAGGGGGATCTGCCGCCAGCGCAGGCGCGGCGTTTGCTCGGTCCTGATCGCTTGATCGGCCGCAGCACCCATGCCCCAGAGCAGTTGCAGCAGGCCATGGCCGATGGCTGCGATTACGCCGGCGTTGGCCCGCTGCAGGCCACACCCACCAAGCCGGGCCGTGAGCCGGTGGGGCTCGACTACCTGCGCCAGGCGGCGCAGATCGCCACGATTCCCCACTACGCCATTGGCGGGGTGGACGCGCAGCTGCTGCCGGCCTTGCTGGAAGCTGGCGGCCCCCACTGCCGCGTGGCGGTGGTGCGGGCTGTGATGGAAGCGGCGGATCCGGCCGCGGCAGCGCGGCAGTTGTTGGAGCTCTTGGCTGATGGCTGAGCCGATCGCGCTGCAGGTGAATGGCGAAAGCCGCCAGGCCACCGCTGGGCTGAGCCTGCAGCAGCTGCTGGTGGAGCTGGGCTATGAGCCGCGGCTGGTGGTGGTGGAGTTCAACGGCGCGATCGTGCCGCGGGCGCAATGGCCCGATCAGCCGGTGGCCGCCGGCGACCGGCTCGAGGTGGTGACGATCGTGGGCGGCGGCTAAGCCGCCAGGGCGGTGCTCCGCACTTCACGGCCTAGACGAGCTTTCTAGAGTTGCCCTAACTCCGGCTCGTCATGCGTCGTTTGAAGCGCCTGCTTTCGCTCTGTTTGTTGCCGCTGCTGGCAGCGGGGCTGTTCAGCTTTGGCTGGGCTCAGCCGGCTGATGCAGCCCGCGGCGGCCGCATTGGTGGCGGCAGCTTCCGCAGCGCGCCGATTCGTTCAGCGCCGATGCGTGGCGGCTATGGCGGCGGTTACCGGGGCGGCTATGGCGGCGGGATTGGCTTCCCCTTCCTGATTCCGTTCTTTGGCTTTGGCGGCGGCGGCCTGTTTGGATTTTTGATCCTGATGGCCTTGATCGGCGTGGTGGTCAATGGCCTGCGTGGTGCCACCGGCGGTGGCGGCATGGCGGCCCCTTCATTGCCCACCCAGCGCGCCGATGGCCCGGTGACGTTGGCCCAGCTGCAGCTCGGTCTGCTGGCCAGTGCCCGCAGCCTGCAAGACGACCTGCGCCGTTATGCCCGCACGGCCGACACCAGCAACAGCACCGGCTTGCAGCAGGTGCTGCAGGACGCCACCTTGGCGCTGCTGCGTCATCCCGATCAGTGGGTGTACGCCAACTGCGAATTGGGCCAAGTGCCCTTCAACACCGCTGAGGCCACCTTCAACCGCCTCTCGATGCAGGAGCGCAGCAAGCTCAGCAGCGAACTCACCAGCAACGTCGATGGTCGCCGCATGGCGGAAGAGGCCACGGCGATCACTCAGAGCGGTGATGCCGATGCCACCAGCGAATACATCGCGGTGACCCTGCTGGTGGCCAGCCGCAACAAGATCGCGATCAAGGGCGTGGATTCAGCTGATCAGCTGCGCACGGCCCTCAGCGCCCTGGGAGCCGTGCCAGCCAGTGAGCTGTTGGCGCTGGAGGTGATCTGGCAGCCCGATGGCGCCGGCGATGTGCTCAGCGCCGATGAGCTGATCACCGCCTACCCCCAGCTCAAGCACCTCTAGGCCTAGTTGCCGCCGCCAGCGGCTTCCAGCTTCTTCTTGGCGTCGCCCATGCCTTCTTTGGTGGCGTCTTTGACCTTCTCGACGCTCTCTTTGAGCACCTTCTCGGCCTCTTTTTTGGGGCTCTGCTGCTGGTTGTTGATGCCGATGGCGGCAATGATCACGCCCACCACGATCACCACCACGACCACAGCGCCGACATTGACGCCGGACTTGCCTCCGCCGCTTTCGCTCATGAGTTGATTGCAGGAATCCTTGGCTTAGCCACGGCCCCGCAGAACCCGCAACGCGGCCATCGCGGCGCCATAGCCGTTGTCGATGTTGACCACCGTGAGCCCCGGCGCGCAGCTGGCGAGCATGCCGCTGAGGGCTGCTTGGCCGCCGGCGCTGACGCCATAACCCACGCTCACCGGCACGCCGATGATCGGCTGCGGCACCAGGCCGGCCAGCACCGTGGGCAGGGCGCCTTCCATGCCGGCAAAGGCGATCAGCAGCTGCAGCCCATCGAGTTCGGGGATCACCTTGAGCAGCCGGTGCAACCCGGCCACACCCACATCGGCAAAGCGCTGGCTGCCGATGCCATGGCAGTGCAGGGCGAGCTCGGCTTCTGCGAGCACGGGCAGATCACTGCTGCCCCCGCACAGCAAGCCCACCGCTGGCTCGGAGGGGTTGTGTATTTCGCCAAGGGTGAGGCAGCGGGCCTGGCGGTGGTGCACCAGCTCGGGGATTGAGTTCTGAATGGCCGCGGCTTTTGTTTCATCAACGCGGGTGACCAGGGCCAGTTCACCGGCGCGTTGAAAGTCGCGGGCGATGGCGATGATCTGCTCGGCGCTTTTGTGCTCGCCCCAAATCGCCTCCACCAGCCCCAGGCGCTGGCGCCGCTCGAGATCCAGGCGGTGCTCACTCATGGCCGCTCCCAGATCTGCTCCACCAGCGTTGGCGTCATCCACAGCATGGCGCTGGCTTGCTCGGCCTCGAGCCGCTGCTGCTGCTCATCGCTCCACAACCCCTGCTGCTGCAGTTGCTGCGGGTAGCTGGAGAGAAAGTCTTGTAGCCAGAGGGCCTTGGCTTCACCGCTGGTGGAGCAATCCAGCAAGCTGCGGCAGCTCACCAGCCGCCAGCCGCGCGCACTCAGCAATTCCGGCAGCCGGCTGGCCACATCGGGATCACCGCCTTGATCGCGCCAGTGGCTGATGCAGGTGGCAACGAATTCAGCCAGGGCGCTGCCGCCAGGGCGCAGCGAAAAGCTGTCCCAGCGGATGTATTCCTGCAGCACCAGCCGCCCGCCAGGGCGCAGGGCTGAAGTCAGGCCATCGAGCAGGGGCTCGAGCTTGGGCAAAAACATCCACAGCCAGCGGCACCAGGCCCCATCCCAGTGGCCGGCGTCTGGAAGCTGTTGCGGCTCGGCCAGATCGGCAGCGATGCCGCGCAGTTGGCTCAAGTTCTGCTGATGGGCCAGCTGCTTGAGGTGCTCGATGTAGTTCGGTGAGAGATCCAGCCCCAGCACCTGGCCGCTGGGGCCCACCAGCTCAGCGAGTTCCAGGCTGCAAAACCCCGGCCCGCAGCCGAGATCCAAGAGCCGATCGCCAGGGCCAAAGCCAGCGCGCTGCAGGCCGCTGCGGCATTCCTCGCGCCAAAAGGTGTGCTGGCGGCCGAGCCGCTGGAGCTCAGCGCTGTGGGTGCCGAGCACATAGGTCATGGCTGCAGCGGTTTGAGCGCTCCTGCTCGCTGCAGGGGGAGAGGTTGCTGATCGCTCACGCCGAGGCAGTCGCGCAGTTGCGCGTTAAACGCCTCCTCGGTGGAGCCAATGCTGCTGGCTGGGATCGCATCCCATTGCTGTTGCGACTGCCAGCCCACCAGCACCACCGCCTGCTGGCGCTCGGGGTCCCAGAGCAGATCGCGGCCGCGGTAGCCATCTTGCTGCTCCAGCCAGGGTTCCCACTGGCCAGCTTCTGCCTCAAGCCAGCACTGGCGCTGCTCGGTGCTCACCGGCATCTGCAGCACCTCCACCACCGCGGCAGCCGGATCCAGCGGTTGGATCGCCCAGGCCGGGGCAGCCCACAGCAGCAGGCTCAACAGCGCGGCGAACCAGCTCATGGCTTGGAGAGCAGGGCCACGGCTTGGCAGGAGATGCCCTCTTCTCTGCCTTCAGCTCCCAGCTTTTCGTTGGTGGTGGCCTTCACGCCCACTTGCTCAGGAGCGAGGCCCATGCGCTCAGCAATCGCTGCGCGCATCGCCTCGATGTGGGGCTTGAGCTTGGGCCGCTCGGCGATCACCACCGAATCCACATTCACCACGCTCCAGCCGCGCTCGCGCACCAGGCCCATCACCTGCTCCAGCAGCACCAGGCTGTCGGCCCCTTTCCACTTGGGATCGGTGGGCGGGAAGTACTTGCCGATATCCCCCAGCGAGAGGGCACCGAGCAGGGCATCCATGATCGCGTGCACCAGCACATCGGCATCGCTGTGGCCATCGAGGCCGAGGCCAGCGGGGTGCTCCAAGGTTTGGCCGCCCAGGATCAGTGGGCGCCCCGGCACCAGCCGGTGGATGTCGTAGCCGTTGCCGATGCGGATGTTCATGGCTCGACCTTAGAAGCCAGCACCTGCAGCCTGGTGCCATCGCGGCCCATCACCACCACCACCGCGCCTGGGGCGAGCGGCTGCTCCGGTTCGAGATTGTCGGCCGCCCAGCTCTGGCCCTGCCAGCGCACCCGGCCGCTGCTCGCTTGATCAAAACCGCCGATCACCGTGGCCCGCTCAGCCGCTGGGCTCTGGGCAATGGCGCGCTCCTTTTGACTCTTTGACCAGCGCCGGATCGCCAGCAATAGGCCGCCGGTGAGCAGGCCAAACAGCAGCAGCTGCGGCCACAGCGCCAGCGGCAGCACGGCGGTGAGCACCGAGATCAGCAGCGCCGCCACCGCTGCTGGCAGCAGCCCATCGAAGCTGGCCCCGAGCCATTCACTGGCCAGCAGGGCCAACGCAATCAACAGCCAGGTGATGGCCTCCATCGGCGATGCCCACTGCAGCCTGTTGCTTTCATGCTGCCTAGCGTTGGGCTGTCTGCACCAGCTGCTGTGGAAGCATTTTTTGGGATCCCTGCCCTGGTGGTGATCGCCTGGCTGGGGGGCAGCAGCGTCAAGATCACCAGCGGCGGGCAGTCGCGCTTGGTGGAGCGGCTCGGCAAGTACGACCGCCAGCTCACCCCGGGGCTCTCGTTTGTGCTGCCGGTGGTGGAGCGGGTGGTGAGCCTCGAATCACTGAAAGAGCGGGTGCTGGATATTCCGCCGCAGCAGTGCTTCACCCGCGACAACGTCTCGATTGAGGTGGATGCGGTTGTTTATTGGCAACTGCTGGAGCACCCGCGCGCCCACTACGCCGTCGACAACCTGCAGGCGGCGATGGTGAATCTGGTGCTCACCCAGATCCGCGCTGAGATGGGCAAGCTTGATCTCGATCAAACCTTCACCACCCGCCAGGAGGTGAATGAGGTGTTGCTGCGCGATCTCGATCAGGCCACCGATCCTTGGGGCGTGAAGGTGACCCGCGTGGAGCTGCGCGACATCCACCCGTCGAAAGGGGTGCAGCAGGCGATGGAGCAGCAGATGACCGCCGAGCGCGAAAAGCGGGCGGCGATTTTGCGCTCAGAAGGGGAGCGGGAGGCCCAGGTGAATGAAGCCCGCGGCCGCGCCGAATCACTGGTGCTCGATGCCAAGGCCCGCAAGGAAGCCTTGGTTTTAGAAGCCGAAGCCGAAGCGCAGCAACAGCAGTTGCTGGCTCAAGCCAAGGCTCTGGCTGCTGGCGAATTGGCCCAGGCGATGCAGACCAATCCTCAGGCTGCGGAAGCCATGCGCCTGCTGCTGGCCAGTGAGTGGATGGGCATGGGCGAGCAGATGGCCCAGGCCAAAGGCGGCAGCGTGTTGATGGTGGATCCCCAGAGCCCAGCGGCGTTGCTAACGGCGCTCAAGAACCTGCAGCAGCAGAGCTGATCAGCTCTCGTCGCTGGGATGTTCGGCCTGCCATTGGGCCCAGAGATCAGGGCGGCGCTGCTGGGTGCGCTCTTGTTGCTGCTCGGCGCGCCAGCGGGCGATGGCGCCATGGTCGCCGCTGCGCAGCACCGCCGGCACCTCCATCTCGCGAAATGTCGCGGGGCGTGTGTAGTGAGGGTGCTCCAGCAGCCCAGCGCTGTGGCTTTCCTCCACCAAGGAATCAGCGGTGCCCACGGTGCCGGGCCGCAGCCGCACGGTGCCATTGATGATCGTCATCGCCGGCAGTTCGCCGCCGGTGAGCACGAAATCACCGAGCGATACCTCTTCATCCGCGAGGCTGCGGATGCGCTCATCGAAGCCTTCGTAGTGGCCGCAGAGCAGCACCAATTGCTCGTAGTCGGTGGCCCAGCGGCGTAGGTCGGCCTGCTGCAGCGGTTTGCCCTGGGGTGTCATCAGCAGCACCCGCCGGCGCGGCTGCAGCGGGATCGCTTCAAAGGCGGCAAACACCGGCTCGGGCTTGAGCACCATGCCCGCACCGCCGCCATAGGGCTCATCGTCAACCTTGCGGTAGCGATCGGTGGCGTAATCGCGCGGGTTGTGGGTGTGCAGTTCGGCGATGCCGGCACTAAAAGCGCGGCCGATCACCCCCAGGCCGCGGAGGCTGTCGAACACCTCCGGCACCAGGCTCACCACATCCAGCCGGAAGCTGCTCACGACGCGGGCTTGCTGACGCGGCGGATTTCCGAGCAGAACTGGGAGCCTTGCAGCTGCTCGCCTTGCCAGATCAGCAGGTTGCGCAGCCGCAGGTTGGGCTTGGTGAAGCTGATCGATTCCTCGATGCGCAGCTCACCATCGCTGTGGATCAGCACCAGGCGGCTGCCCACCTGCAGCTCCCAGCGGCCCTGCTGGCCGCCGCTGCCTTCCAGGCGTCCATCCGCCCAAAAGTTCAAAACTGTGGATTGCCCTGATGGCGGGGTGGCCTCCAAGCGGCCCAGTTCATCGCTGTTTTCTGAGGCGGTCCAGCTCAGCTTGAGCTCGCCTTTTTCGCTGGTGTGCCAGCCCTCATCGCTATCGGCCGGTTGCAGCTGAGACCGCAGGCTCATCCAGGCGCCATCGCAGAGGGCGAGCACCTCAGCAGCACTGGTGGGGGGGAAGGCGTCAGTCACAACAGCAGCAGGCCAACGACCATCCTGCCGCGGCGGCTGGCCTTACTCGCCCCGGTAACCCAGTTCCGCCAAGCGGCCAGGCTTTTGGCGCCAGTGGGGCACCACCTTCACAAACAGCTCCAGGTACACCGGCCCATCGATCAGCTTTTGCATCTGCAGCCGCGCGCCGGAGCCGATCTCTTTGAGCATCGAGCCTTTACGGCCGATCAGGATCCCTTTCTGGCTGCTGCGCTCCACCATCACCGTGGCCAGGATCGCTGTGCGCGGGCCGTCTTCCACCACCCGCTCGATCTGCACCGCCACCGAGTGGGGCACCTCTTCTCGGGTGTGGTGCAGCACCTGCTCGCGGATGAGTTCAGCCAGCAGCAGGTTCTCCGGCTGATCGCTCACCGTGTCTTTGGGGTAGAGCATCGGCCCTTCCGGCAGCCGTTCGCCCAGGGCTTCCACCAAGGCGCTGCAGCCATCACCGGTGAGTGCGCTAAAGGGCAAGAGCGGTGCATCGGGCAACGCCTCGCTGTAGGAGGCGATCAACTCCTCACGTTGCTCTTCGGCGATCAGGTCTTGTTTGTTGAGGCCAATCACCACCGGCTGGCGGATCGACTTGAGCAGATCCAGCACAAATTGATCACCGCGGCCCATCGGCGCGCTGCCATCCATCAGCGCCAGCACCACATCCACTTCGCCAATGCTGTTGCGCGCGGTTTTCACCAGCCGCTCGCCGAGCAGGTGATGGGGTTTGTGGATGCCGGGGGTGTCCACCAGCACCAGCTGGGAGGTTTCGGTGGTGAGGATGGCCCGCAGGCGGTTGCGGGTGGTTTGCGCCACGGGCGAGGTGATCGCCACCTTCTCCCCCACCAGCTGGTTGAGCAGCGTGGATTTGCCCACATTGGGGCGCCCCACCAGGGCCACAAACCCTGAGCGAAAGCCCTCCGGGGTGGGGCTCAAGATCGAGTCCAGGGGGATTTCAACCATCCCTTCAGTCTGCGCTGCCGTGGCCTCAGTCTTTGGGCTTGCTTTCAGCGGTGTGCAGCGTGGCGGCAATGTCGCCGCTGAGGTCAGCTTCGAGGAATTCCTTGGTTTGCGGCAGGGCCAGCCGCAGGTTGGATTGCAGATCCAGCTCCACCTGCAGCTCAGCGGCTTGCACGTCCAACACATGGCCGCCACTGCTGTGGTCATCAGCCAGGAAATGGAAGTGGTAGCCAGGGATGTTGAGGCTGGTGGTGTGCTCTGGGCTCCAAAAGCCCGCCAAGGTGCCGCGGATGTTGTTGCGGCGCACCATCGTTTGATCCTGGGAGGCTTCCAGCAAGCCCACGCCCTTGGGCACCTTCGAGACGCTGCGCATCAGCACCTCGTTAAACAGGCCTGTGATGCGGATCGCCACAAACAGATTGGCGCCGGGGCGTTTGGGATCGAGCTGGGCGCCCAGAGCTTCGATGCTGTTGATGGCGCTGAGGCTGAAGCGCTGCTGGGCCTCGAAGTGGGTGGCCACCCAAAAGGGAATGCCCTCATCAGCAGGGGCGCGGCAGACGCTGCCATCGGCGCGCGCTTGCCAGCAGATCCCATCGAGCAGGATCCCTTCGCCATCGAGCTGCTCAAAGGTGCCGATGCCGAAGTCGCCATGGTCAGCGAGATCTTTCACCTGCAGGCTGCCGCCAAACACGCCCTCCACCACCGCCGTTGAGGTGGAGAGTTGCCACAGGGTGTGGTGCTCGAGATCGAGGTAATCGGCCAAGGCTTTGCGCAGCACCGCGCTATGGCTCTCGCCGCTTTGGCGGCAATGGCGCTCGAGCTCTTGCCAGTGGCCTTGCGGTAGCCGCAGGTGCAGGTCGTGTCCGGCTTGGCGTTCCACAGAAGCGTTGTGGCGGCCCTTTGATCTTGGCGTGGACGCCTGGCGATTTCTCTCTAGCGTTTTTTTATCGCTCAGCGTTTGCAGATGCTGGATCCCTCCTTGCTGGCCTCCCCGATCGTGCAGGCCTTTGGTGGCCTCGGCTTGGTGCTCTGGATTGCCCAGCTGCTGTTCACCACCTCCATCGCTCAAGCCAAAGGCCTGAACTGGTTTTTCTGGGGCCTGGGCGCGCTGCTGTTTCCGCTGCTGGCCTTCTTGGCGGTGCTCGGCATGCCCGATCGCAAGCAGCGCCTGCTGATGCGCCAGCTCGGCGAGCAGCTGATGAGCATCAAGGAAACCGGCGTGCGCCTGCACGACCGCAGCTCCCATCCCAAGTTTTCCCGCCCGGTGGCTGCTGATCCGGCCGTTGAGCCCGCTGGTGCCAACTGATTCCTAGCCTGCAGGCAGCTTTGAACCTGCGCTGCCATGAGTGAGGCCGCTGCCCCCAGCTTCCAGCAGGCGATGGAGATCACCGCCCAGTGGTTGAACCTCTGGGAAGCCGGTGAACTCAGTGATGAGGTGTTGGCCGATCGGGTGGCCGAGTTGGTGGCCAGCCGTGATGGCGCCCGCGGCTTTTTTGTGATCAGCCTGGCTGGCGATAGCCCGCTGATGGACCGCCTGCCCGATCCCTTGCAGCTGCAGCTGCGCGCCGCAGGTGATGGCGTGGTGGATCTCACCGTGCGCAACCTGGCCATGAGCACCGCCATGGCGCTGCACCACCAGCGCACGGGTGATCAAGAGCAGCAGGGCAAATCCGAGCGGGTCACCCAGCGCTGCAACGACCTGCTGCAGCTGCTGGAACCAGAAGATGTGAAAAAGCGCCTGGAAGTTCTGCTGGCCGCCACCAAAGGCGAAGGCGACGACGTCGAGTTTCTGGCGCGCTGGGGGTACGACGAGCAGCAAAAAGCCGCCATTGCGGCGGCTGTGTTGGCTGTTGCGCAGTGAGCTGAAAACTCAGTCGCGGCTTTGGATCGCGATGATGAAGCGCAGGATGAAGATGAACAGGTTGATGTAGGTCAGATACATCCCCAGGGCACCGGCCAGGTACTGCTCGTCCTGGTAGACGCGGGGCATTGTGTAGAAGTCGAGGAAGGCTGCACCGATGAACAGCACGGTGCCGAAGCCCGCGATCATCAGCTCAAAGCCGCCGCCCAGGAACATCTGCGGGGCAAAGATGCCGCCGATCAGCTGCACCACCATGGCGATCACCAGGCCGATGATGCCCAGGGTCACCACACCGCCGAGGGCCTGACCAACGCTGTCGCTCATGCGGCGGCCCATGATCGAGGCGATCACAAAGGTGATGCCGGTGGCGATCGCTGCGGTGCCCACCGAACCAATGCCGGCCACGCCGATGGCCATGGCCACCAAGCCGCTCAAGGTGAAGCCAGTGATCAGGCTGTAGATCGCCAGCAGCGGCAGGGCCGTGGCGTTGTTGCCCTTGAGGGCAATGTTTTGCGCCACAAAGAACAGCACCAGGTTGCCGATCAAGGCCACCCAAAAGAGGGGCATGAAGGCCGGGCTGGCGATCATCGAGAGGCCGCCGAGGGTGCCGGCGGCGGTCAGCACCATGCCGCCACCCACGTAGGGCAGCGCCTTATTGACAACGTTGGGTCCCACCAACGCGCTGCTTTGCGCGTCGCGGATGACCTCGCGGAAATTACTGCTGGCCGGCATGGCGCATCAGAGTTTCAAACTTCACCAATCCTGCCAGTGATTCCAAGGGATCGCTGCCTTCTGGCGTGCGGATCACCTCACCGGCGCCCTTGGTTTTGCGCGTCGCGGCGCGCATAGGCCTGCACCAAGCGCTGCACCAAGGGGTGACGCACCACATCGGCGGCCGTGAGCCGGCAGATGGCAATGCCCTCCACGCCATCGAGCACCTGGGCTGCTTCCACCAGGCCGCTGAGCTGGCTGCCGGGCAAATCGACCTGGCTGGGGTCGCCGGTCACCACCATGCGGGAGTTCTCGCCCAGGCGCGTCAGCACCATGCGCATTTGCGCGGTGGTGGTGTTTTGGGCCTCATCGAGGATCACAAAGGCCTCAGCCAGGGTGCGGCCGCGCATGTAGGCCAAAGGCGCCACTTCGATGATGTTTTTCTCGATCAAGGCCGCTGTGCGCTCCGGGCTCAGCAGGCTGTGCAGCGCGTCATAGAGCGGCCGCAGATAGGGGTCCACCTTTTGCTGCAGATCACCGGGCAGAAAGCCCAGGCGCTCACCGGCTTCCACCGCCGGCCTGGTGAGGATGATCCGCTCCACCTTGCGCTCTTGCAGGCTGCGCACCGCCTGCACCACCGCCAAAAAGGTTTTGCCGGTGCCGGCAGGGCCCAGCGCCAAGGTGAGGTCGTGGCGCTCCATCGCCTCGACGTATTGCTTTTGCCGCAGGGTGCGCGGGCGCAGCAGTTTGCCGTTCTGGCTGCGGGCCAGCACCTGCTGGCTGAGGTCGCGATGCTCGTCGCTGCGGCCGGTGTCGAGGGCCTGCAGGCTGGTTTGGATGTCCACCTGGGTGACGGCCTGGCCCTCACTCCAAAACGGGCGCAGCAGTTCCACTAGGCCCGCGGCGCGCTCCATCTGGCTGGGGCGGCCTTCAATAAAGAGCTGCAGTCCCCGCAGCACGAGGTTGGCGCCGGTTAGATCACTGAGGCGCCGCAGCATGATTTCGCCCTGACCGGCGAGGGCCAGGGCGGCTTCCTGATCGGGAAGGTCAATGGTGAAGCGCTGGCGTTCGCGGCCCTCGCTGCTGGTCACGGTGAGGCTCAGGCCTCAGCGGGAGCCTCCTCAGCCGGAGCCTCCTCAGCAGCAGCAGCTTC
>JAAXIH010000210.1:0-8270 GCA_012270465.1 Synechococcus sp. | reverse complement strand
TGCTTGAGCTTGCCGATCACCTCAGCGGGGCGCACGCTCTTGGTCAGCAGACCGCCGCGCTCCAGCAGGGTGCGCACGGTGTCGGAGGGCTGGGCGCCTTGCTCGAGGCGAGCGCGCAGGGCGTCGGTGTCGAGGCGGGTTTCCTTGGTGCGGGGGTTGTAGAAGCCCAGCTCTTGCAGCGGGCGGCCATCACGGCGGCTGGTGCTGTTGCAAGCCACGATCCGGAAGCTCGTTTCCCGCTTCTTACCGAAGCGCTTCAGGCGGAGCTTGATCATCGGGGTCTCGGACGGACGTGGACAGGAGATCCACCACCATACCGTTTGACCCTTACAGCTCCCCGAAGCCCTTGCGCTTCTTGGCGGGCTTCATCTTCTTGCCGGGGCGGCCGCCACCGCCGCCGCCCATGCCGGGCATGCCACCCATCCCAGGCATTCCCGGCATTCCGCCCATGCCAGGCATTCCACCCATGCCGGGCATTCCGGGCATGCCACCGCCGCGGCTCATCTGCTGCATGAAGCCGCGCATCTTCTGGAAGTCGGCCAGCATCTTGTCCACCTCAGCCGGTTGGTGGCCGCTGCCTTTGGCGATGCGGCGGCGCCTGGAGGGCTGGCTGGCGAGCAGGTCGGGGTTTTCCCGCTCTTGAACGGTCATCGAGCCGATCATCGCTTCGATGCGCTTGAGCTGGGCTTCGCCCTGCTTGAGCATCCCGTCGTCGATCTTGTTCATCCCCGGGATCATTTTCATCAGGCCGCCGAGGGAGCCCATGCGCTTGATCAGGCGCATCTGTTTGACGAAATCGGAGAAGTCGAAGCTGGCTTCCTGCAGCTTGCGCTGCATCTTCTCGACATCGGCGATCTCAACTTCCTTCTGGGCCTTCTCCACGAGGGTGAGCACATCCCCCATGCCGAGGATGCGGCTGGCCATCCGCTCGGGGTGGAACGGCTGCAGCGCCTCCACCTTCTCGCCGGTGCCGATGAATTTGATCGGCGCGCCGCTCACCTTGCGGATCGAGAGGGCGGCGCCACCCCTGGAGTCGCCGTCCATCTTGGTGAGCACGGCCCCGGTGATGCCCACCTGCTCATGGAACGAGCGGGTGAGTTCAGCGGCCTCCTGGCCGATCATCGAATCCACCACCAGCAGCACCTCATCGGGTGCCACGGCGCCGCGGATCCGCACCATCTCCTCCATCATCGAGGTGTCGATCTGGAGGCGGCCGGCGGTGTCAACGATCACCGTGTCGAAGCCTTCCTCGCGGCCCTTGGCCAGGCCCGCTTCAGCAATCGCTTCGGGCTTGGCATCGGCGCCGAGGCTGAACACCTCCACATCGATTTGTTGGCCCAGCGTTTGCAGCTGATCGATGGCCGCGGGCCGGTAGGTGTCGGCGGCCACCAGCAGCGCTTTGCGCCCCTGCTCTTTGAGGTGCAGGCCGAGCTTGGCGGTGGCGGTGGTTTTACCGGCGCCCTGCAGGCCGGCCATCAGCACCACGGTGGGGGATTGCTCGGCCTTGGCCAGGGGCTCATTGGCCCCGCCCATCACCTCAACGAGCTCCTCGTGGACGAGCTTGATGAATTGCTGATCGGGGCTGACGCCCCGCACCACATCAGCGCCGAGGGCTTTCTCGCGCACCTCAGCGATGAAGCTTTTGACCACCGGCAGGCTGACGTCGGCGTCCAGCAGGGCGCGGCGCACATCCTTCAGCGCGCTGTCGACGTTGCCCTCGCTGATCGAGGCCTCGCCCTTGAGGCCGCGGACGGCATCCTCAAACCGTTGGGAGAGCTCTTCAAACATCAGCGCCGCCAATCCAGCTCTACAAGCCCTCCATCGTAGGAATCAGCTCAGCGCTAGATGCTGGGGCGGAAGTCGGTCAGCTGCCAGCTGTCGCCTTTTTTCTCGTACACGTAGGTGTTTTTGATCTGCTTGGGCTCCACTTGGCCCAGCAGCTCACCGTCGTCGCTGAGCACCTTCTCCTCGTATTGGATCGTGGCCTTGGCCACCCGCCGCTCGGGGGTGTCGCTGCTGAGCTCCAGCGCTTGCACCCGGGCATTCACCTTGCGGCGCTTGCCGCTGGCGGCATCGAGGGCCCGGCCGGCCTTGGCGAATTGCACCAGCTCGGCGCTGGCCAATTCCTTGAGCTGATCGGCCGAGGCGGTGCCATCGAGCAGGGTGGCTTTGGTGTCGAGCCAGAGCTGCAGCAGCACCTCGGTTTCCTCGGCGGGTGTGGCGCTATTGAGCTTGGCGAGCGGGCTATCAAGTTGCAGCGGCGCTTCCGGCAGCAGCAGGGCTTCACGGGCCGGAACACTGGGCCGCTGGCTGATGGCCACCCCGGCAATCACCGCGGCGGTGAGGCCGGCGGCGGAGGCTGCCGCAATCGAGCGCTGTTTGCCTGTGGTGGCTTGCAGGCGCTCTTGGAGCTCGCTGATCCGCAGCTGCAGTTGAGCTGCGGCCTGCTGGGCCTGCTCCTGCCACAGGCGCCAGACGGGGGTGGCGTCCTCTTCGCTGCTGCTCAGCGGTTCGAGGATCTCCTCGATCTCGCTGGGATCCGGGGTGGGCAGCACTTCAAAGCTGGTGATCGGCTCGCTGGTGCTGACGCCGGCGCGCTGACGCTTGCGGTCGCTGCTTTCGATGAAGGCCTGCACATCGCGATCGGCGAAGTAGGCCTCCAGATCGGGGTCGGCATCGAGGTCGCGGTAGCAAGGCAGCACCTGGCGCTTGAGCCAGTCGCTGCAATACACGCACAAACCCGCCAAGGGATCGCTGCCCTGCTCTTTGGCCCAGGCCTTGAGGGCCGCATCGCTGCCGCGCTCAAAGCAGATCGCCGCTTCATCGGTTTGGCCCAGCAGCAGATGCAGGCAGGCCATCTCGGCATCAACGCCCACATCGCGCATCGCTTGCAGCCGCTCGAGGGCTGAGCCGATGCGTTCGGGTTTGCGCTGGGCAAAGCCCGAGGCCGTCAGGGCATAGGCGCTGAGGAATTCAGCGGTCACCGAGCCGCTTTCGCCCCACTGCAGGAACAGATCGACCTGCTCTTGCACGGTGAGGAAACCGCGGATCTGCTGGAAGAACGATTGGAAGGATTCCTGCGGGAAATCGGGGTCTTGATCGCCATCGAGGCCGCCGCGGCGCTGCACCAATTCATTGAGCAGATCGCGGCCAAATTCGCGGCTGCCGCTTTCAGCCAGATCGCGGCTGATCAGATCCAGGATCCGGTAGGGCAGCAGGGCATTGAGATCGCTCTCGAGGCGCACCCGCTGCTCCTGCTGCTGGCCCATGCGCTGCAGCAGTTGGATGCCGTTGTGCAGGATCTGCGCGGCGCTTTCAAAGCGGCGATCGCGGCAGCGCTCCTGCCCGGCCTTTTGGGCCGAGAGGGCCGCCAGCAACGAGAGATCGGCTTCGCGGTTGCTGCCCAGGGCTGGGGCCTGGGGCGGTTGCAGCGCCTGGCGGGCACCTTCAAAGGCTTCAGCCGGTTGGCCGGCTTCCATTAAGAGGATGAGGCCGCCCACTTCCTGGCTGGAGGGCACCTCCAAGGCCGGCAGCGTGTCGGGGCTCTCGGCATTGAGCTCGGTGAGCAGGCACTCGTATTCCTCGCGCCGCTCGCTGTCGCACAGCAGATCAGCGCTGCTGCGCAGCAGGTCTGCGCGGCACTCCAGGGCGTCTGTGGTGAAGCCTCCTTCCGGCGGCCGGTCCAGCCGCTGACTCAAGGTGCGCAGCACCAATTCCTCGGTGGCAACCGGGCTCACCCCCAACAGTCGGAAATGGTCGAGGGGGAGTTCCACCGCTACTGGTTAAAACAGGTGCGGAGTTTAAGGGGCTTCAGCGGTAAAGTCCGTGCCTGCAACGGGTCAAGTTTGATGACCACGGAGACCGCCGCCGCCACCAGCTTCGCCGCTGCCCAGGCGTGCCCCGATCTGACCCGTGAGGAAGCCCTCACCATCTACCGGGACATGGTCCTGGGGCGAAGGTTTGAGGACAAATGCGCGGAGATGTACTACCGCGGCAAGATGTTTGGCTTCGTGCACCTCTACAACGGGCAGGAAGCGGTCTCCAGTGGCGTGATCAAGGCCATGAAGACCCAGCACGACTGGTTCTGCAGCACCTACCGCGACCACGTGCATGCCCTCAGCGCTGGCGTGCCCGCCCGCGAGGTGATGAGTGAGCTGTTCGGTAAGGAGACCGGTTGCTCCAAGGGCCGCGGTGGCTCGATGCACCTGTTCTCCAAAGAGCACCACCTGCTCGGTGGTTATGCCTTCATTGGCGAAGGCATTCCTGTGGCCTTGGGTGCGGCCTTCACCAGCCGCTACAAGCGTGATGCCCTCGGCGATAGCTCCAGCAATGCGGTGACCGCCGCCTTCTTTGGCGATGGCACCTGCAACATCGGCCAGTTCTACGAATGCTTGAACATGGCGCAGCTGTGGAAGCTGCCCATCCTGTTTGTGGTGGAGAACAACAAGTGGGCCATCGGCATGGCCCACGAGCGCGCCACCAGTGACACCGAGATCTGGCGCAAGGCCGCTGGCTTTGGCATGCACGGCGAAGAGGTCGACGGCATGGATGTGCTGGCGGTGCGTGATGCCGCCCAGCGCGCTGTGGCCCGCGCCCGCGCCGGTGAAGGCCCCACCCTGTTGGAGTGCATGACCTACCGCTTCCGCGGTCACTCTCTGGCCGACCCCGATGAGCTGCGCGATCCCGAGGAGAAAGCCTTCTGGGCCGCGCGCGATCCGATCAAGGGCTTCCAGGCCACCATGCAAGCCCGCGGCTTGCTGAGTGCTGAGGAGATGGAGGCCATCGATAAAGAGATCGATGCCGAAGTGCGCGACGCCGTGGAGTTCGCCCTGGACGCTCCTGAGCCCGATGCCAGTGAGCTCACCCGCTACATCTGGGCGGAAGACTGATCCCTAAAGCCCGTGCAAACGGGCTTGATCGGCGGCGGCCCTGAACACCAGGGCATGGCGCTCCACCAGCGCATCGATCGTGTCGTAACCGCCGCCAATCACGCTGGCCACAGGGATGTTGCGGCGTAGGCAGGCATCAAAGACCAAGTGATCGCGCTGCAACAGGCCCTGATCGCTGAGGGCCAACTTGCCGAGGCGATCCTCCCGGTGCGGATCAACGCCGGCGTTGTAGAGCACCAAATCCGGTTGCTGCTGATCGAGCAGCTCCGGCAGCACATCTCCCACGCTTTGGAGATAGGCCTGATCCTCCAGGCCATCGGCCAACGGCAGATCCAGATCGCTGGTTTGTTTGCGCGAGGGGAAGTTGCTGGCGGCATGGGCCGAGAAGGTGAACACCCTCGGCTCGCCAGAAAAGATCGCTGCGGTGGCATCGCCTTGATGCACGTCGAGATCGACGACCACGAGCTTGTTCACCAGCCCTTGCTGCAGCAAGACGCTGGCGGTCACGGCGATGTCATTGAAGATGCAAAAGCCGCTGCCGTAATCGGGAAAGGCGTGGTGGGTGCCCCCCGCCAGGTGGCAGGCCATGCCGTGCTCCAGGGCGAGTTGCGCCGTGCGCAGGGTGCCGCCCACCGACAGCCAGGTGCGCTGCACCAGCGGTTGGGTGGCCGGCAGGCCAATGCGCCGCTGGGCTTGGCGATCTAACTCACCGCGGGCAAAGGCCTGGTGATAGCGGCGCGGGTGCACCAGCTCCAGCCAGCGCCGCGGGCAGGGCAGTGGCTGATGAAATTGCTGCTCTTGGGCGAGCCCCTTGTCCGCCAGGCACTGGCGCAACTGCTTGAACTTCGCCATCGGGAAGCGATGGCTGGAGGGCAGTGGGGCGCTGTAGAGCGGGTGGTAGACGAGGGGAACCCGGATGCTCAGAGCTGGGTTGGAACGCGTCGGGTGAGGTTACGGAGTTTGCGCAGCGCTTTGAGTTCAACCTGACGCACCCGCTCGCGGGAGACCTCCATCAAGCGGCCGATCTCAGCGAGGGTGTGGCGCTGCTCACCGCCGAGGCCAAAGCGCATTTCCAGCACCTGCTTTTCCTGGGCGGTGAGGTAGCTGAGCCAGCGGCCCAGTTGCTCGTGGTGCATGCGCCGCTCCACCGCATCGAGGGGCTCCTCATTGCGGGGATCAGCGATTAGCTCACCGAGGAAGCTGCGGCCTTCTTCGCCGCTGATGGGGGCATCGAGGCTGGAGGTGGTCAGCGCTTGACGCAGCAGACCATCGAGCTCTTCGAGGCCCATGCCCAATTCAGTGGCAATCTCCCGGCGGCTGGGCATGGCGCCCAACTTGTGGGCTAGGTCCATCGTGGCTTTGCGCACGGTGGCCAGGCGCTCACTGAGGTGAACCGGCAGGCGGATCGTGCGGGATTGGCAGGCGATCGCCCGGGTCATGCTCTGGCGGATCCACCAGAAGGCATAGGTGGAAAATTTGTAGCCACGGGTGGGGTCGAACTTCTCAACAGCCCGTTCCAAACCGAGGGAACCCTCCTGGATCAGATCCAGCAGCTCCAACCCTTTGCCTTGGTATTTCTTGGCAACGCTCACCACCAAGCGCAGGTTGGCTTTCATCATCCGCTCCTTGGAACGGCGGCCAACGCGAATCAGCTTCTTCTCGCGTGCGGTGAACTCGGCGTCTTCGCCTTGCTCCACCAGATTCATCATGGTTTGAACCTGGTTGCCCAGCTCGATCTCCTCCGCAGGAGTCAGCAATGGCACCCGGCCGATACTGGAGAGATACCAGCTGACGGGGTCATTGCCCCGCTTGCGGCTGTTTTCAGCTGCTGTAAGAGGGCTTGCGGTCATGGGGAGGGATGGCTCCGGAAACAGAGCCTCCTATGGGCTTTATTAATTCAGTTGTGATTTCAGTAACCTTTTAGATTTAAGGGAGGAAATCAACACATTCAGCAAAATCTCCTTAATGGTTGCTGCTGAATTGTGATTTCTGTTGATATTTGGGCGCTCAACAAGCCAGGTGCCGCCTGTGGAGTCTGTGGAAAAGTTTTGTGTTGAATCACGCTCATTTGTGTTTCAGTCCGATCTCAGCTTGTTCACAAATGTCGGCGTTTTTTGCGTTTTGAAGCTGTTGTGCGATGGCCAACGGACTGGCGGCGCCCTCTCCGGCTTGGCTTTGCCGGATGCCAGCGGTGGCGTGGGCCAGGGCCGCTAAGGCCAACAATCCATCGAAGCGATCGTCTGTTGGATGCAGGCCGGAGGCCAAGCCCATGGCTCCCAGTCCTGCGGCGTAACCGCTCAACACATCTCCCAGGCCGGCCCGTGCAGCGCGCGCATCGCTCTGCAGCAGTTGCCGCACCGTTCCATCGGGTGAGGCGATCAGGGTGCGGGCGCCTTTGCGCAGCACCCAGCACTGGCTCTGTTGCGCGGCCTGGCTGGCGGCTTGATGGGGCGGCAATTCAGCCAACTCCGGGAACAAGCGCTGGAATTCCGCCGCGTGGGGCGTCAGCCAGGTGGGGCCGCGGCGCTGCAGTAGCCATGGCTGCACATCGCCTTGGGCGGCCAAGCGGTTGAGCCCATCGGCATCCAGCAGCAGCAAGCCAGCGAAATCCTGCAAATCGGCTTTGAGCTCGCCACTGCCGAGCCCGGGGCCATAGGCCACCGCATCAAGGCGCTCCAAGGGCGCCTCTGGCTTGGGCAACAGCACATGGGGCAGCACCTGCCAGAGCTGCTGGGCCAGGGGCTCTGGCACCACCCCTTCCAGCCAGCCAATGCCGCTGCTGCTGGCGGCTTCCAAGCTCAGCCGCGCGGCACCGAGGTAGTCGCTGCAGCCGGCAAACACCCGCAGCCGGCCCCGGCCGTGCTTGGTGGCAGCCAGCGGCGGTTGCGGCCATGGTGCGCTGCTGCTGAGCAGATCAGAGCTCCAGAGGCCCAAGCTCGCCTCCTCCCCCAGGCTGGGCAAAACAGATGTCGGCAGGCTCAAGGGGATGCGCTGCTGCTCGCCCACCCAGGCCATGGCGCTGTCTTGCCAGAAGCCTCGCTTCCACAGCCCAACGATCAAGCTGCGCTGGCAGCAGGCGGTGCCATTGCCGGTGGGCAGGCCTGTGTCGCTATCGAGGCCGCTGGGGCCATCGATGCTCCAGATCAGGCCACCGCTGCGTTGGCGCGCTTGCAGCACTTGGCTGAGTTCAGGGCCCAGGGGGCGCTGCTGGCCCAGGCCAAAGAGGGCATCAAGCCAGAGGGCTGGATCGCTGGGATCCGGCGCCGTTTCCAATTGAGGAATGCCCAGCCACTGGGCGTAGCGCAGGTGCTCGGCTGTGAGTGGTTTGTGGGCGTTAAACGGGCTCCAGATCCGCACGGCAATCCCGCGCAGATGCAGTTC
>JAAXIH010000095.1 GCA_012270465.1 Synechococcus sp. | reverse complement strand
CTGGCCAATTTCCAGCATCGCCACGCCGCGGCGCGGGCCGCCGAGCATGCCCCGGTAGTCGTAGGGGTAAGCGCCAAATTCCTCTGCCAGGGCTTCATCCATCACCGAGAAGCCGTAGAGCACCGCCGGGATGATGCCGGGCCCGATGCCATGGGGTGAGTAGGCGTCGTAGTGGATTTCAACGGCGTAACCGCCCTTGGAGACGTGCTCGCGCCCCACGCTCCAATTGGTGCGCGGATCGTCGGAATCGCGAATGGTGCGCACGCCAGGGTCGTAGAAGCGCATCTTCAAACCTTGCCGCTGGCCCTCGGCCACCACGGCCTTGGCGGTGAGCAGGTTCCAGAACAACTCATCGGTGATGCCTGGCTGCATCGGCCGGGCTCCGCCCATGCCAACGGCGCGCCCAGGGGTGCCAGAGCCCGCCATCCGCTGGGAATCGGCATGGCCGGCCAGCACCAGGATCGGCAGATCGGGCTTGGGGATTTCCGTGCCCACCCAGTTTTTGCCTTCGCCGGGTTCATCCGGCAACGGCGGCAGCTCAGGGCTTTCCAGTAGCGGCGATTCGATGCTCTCGAGCAAGTCCATGAGTCCTGCTTGGGCAGGGGTGGCTAGCAACAGAAAGCCGCCCAGAAGCAGGGCAATGCGACCCATGGGAATCAGAATGGGTCCCCCATGCTGCCCGTTTAAATCTGATTTGCAAAGGGAATTGTCGCTAAACCGGTGAACTCAGCAGCTTGCCGTCGCTGTGGAGATTCAGTGGGCGACCGAGTTCTTGCTCAACGGCAATCAATTCATCCCGGTGCCCCCTGAGCCGCAAGGTTGTGGGGCAAAAGTCCTGGGCTGGCAGCAGCCTGAGCTCAAAGGTTTCAACGCGCTCAGCCTTGCGGCGGTACAGCAGCCCTGCCATGGGGCCTAGCAGGGCTAGGAGCAGCGGCCAGAAACCCAGTTGGGGTACAAGCTGACGCAACACGAGCCCCAGGCTGGCGGCGCCAACGGCGCCGAGGGTGCTGAGCAGTAGGGCCAGCGGCAGGCTGGAGGCCACAGCACCCTCAAAGCGCATCACCTGACGTTCTGGGTCGCCGCCACTGGCCTGCCAGCCGCGGGCTAGCAGCCAGTGGTTGAGGCCATCGAGAACCTCCACAGGAGGCCGGGAGCTGTTCACATCCACCGTGGTGGTGCGGTCCTTGCTGGCGGCCCTGAGAAAGAAACCCAGGCCTATGCCCATCAGCGTGGTGAGCAGCAGGGTGGAGCTGAGAACAGGATCCATTGCGGGGCTTTGAGCCCCGCCATTCTCAACGGCTCAGCACTTCAGCTGTGACCTTTTGGGGAGCAGCCGAGGTGGACTCGGTGTCCTTGAGCCAGCGATGCCAGGCGGGCATCAGCTCTTCGGCTTCGGCCCGATAGGACTCTTCGAGGTGCAGCATGCGGCGTGGGCGGCCGCGGCTGGGGCAGCGCTGGGAGTAGCTGCCAATGGCGCCCTGTTGGTCCAGGAAAGCAATGGCTTGCTGCAGCACGGTTTCCGACAGGCGCAGGCGCGGATGACGCTCGGCCAGCAGATTCATCAGGGCCGTCGGATAGGAGTCCGCGGCCAGCAGGCAGTCGAGGATCCAGCAGACGGCCAATTCCAGGCCGAGGTACTGGAGTGGGGGCTGATCAAAAAAGCGCTTGATGTCGTTCAAGCCATGGTTGGCTTGGGCTCGCCGATGCGACATGGCCGATCTCGTGGTTTTGCTCTCAACGAGCACTAACTCAGTCTCGTTTTGATTTTCAAGTGAGATAGCCGGGTCATCGGGCAGATTGGGGCTGATTTGCCCTGCCGATGCCTCAAGACATCCCCGCTTCACCCACCCACTTCGCTGTCTTTGACGGGGATCTCAGTCCTGAGTGGTTCTCGCATTACAAAAATGCAAAGGCTTTGGCGGTGGACACCGAAGCCATGGGTTTGATCCACGGCCGCGACCGCCTCTGCCTGGTTCAAATCTGCGACGACCAGGACCGCGTGTGCTGTATTCGCATTGCCCGCGGCCAGAGCGAGGCTCCGCTGCTCAAGCAGTTGATGGAAGCCACTGGCATCGAGAAGGTGTTCCACTACGCCCGCTTTGACGTGGCGGCCATGGCCAGCGGCCTTGGCATTGCCGTGAATCCGATCTTCTGCACCAAGGTGGCCAGCCGCTTGGCCCGCACCTACAGCCCCCGCCATGGCTTGGCGGCTGTGGTGAGTGAGTTGGTGGGCGTGGACCTCGATAAGCAGGCCCAAAGCAGTGATTGGGGACGGGTTGAGGAGCTCAGCGAGCAACAGCTGGCCTACGCCGCGAACGACGTTCGCTATTTGCTGCCGGCCCGCGACCGTCTCGAGCAGATGCTGGTGCGGGAAGAGCGCTGGAGCTTGGCGCAGCGTTGCTTCCTCTGCATCCCCGTGTTCTCCGATCTCGACCGCTTCCAGTACGGCTCAATCTTTGAGCACCGCGCCTGAGTGGCCTAAGCCAACAGGTGCCGCTGAATCGCTTGGGCGCTGGCCAGGCTGCCGCCGGCTGGCCCCATGCGGCGGCGCCCAATCCGCCCCAGTTCTGCGCGCAGTTGTGGCTCGTTGAGCAAGAGCTGCACCCCAGCGGCCAACGCATCGGGGCTCTGGCACACCTTCACGGCCCCGCCTAAGAGGCGGCTTTGGCGTTCGGCAAAGCCGCGTTTGAATTGCGGGCCTTGACCGGGAAGCGAGAGGGCAGGGCAGCCCAGCCCCACCAGCTGTTCGGTGGCGGTGCCGGCGCAGGCCAGGCCCAGCTCAGCCCAGGGAGCCCAGGTTTCAAAGCGGCCGCGGCCGAGCAGTAGCAAGCCGCCAGGACCATTCCAGGCCGCATCGGCATTGCTACCAGTCGGGATCGCTGTTTCCTGGTAGCCGAGGGGTTCCATCAGGGCCCGCAAGCTGGCGTCGTCGGGCTGTTGGCCGCAGGCCAGCAGCAGCACGTGCTCGCTCGATGGCGGCAGCGCTTTGAGCAGGCGCCGCAGGTTGCGCCGGGCTTCCGGTGCCCGTGAGCCGGGCAGCAGCAGCAATCGCCGCAGCCCTGTGAGGGAGGCCGGAATCGAGCTGGGCAAAAAGCCATCCATCATTGGATTGCCAGGGGCCAGGGCGCGCACGCCATGGCGGCGCAGGCCCCGGGCCGTGAGCCGGTCGCGGCAGATCACCAGCCGGCAGTGGCTGCCTTGCATCAAGGCCCATTCCCAGGGATCCCATTCGCTGCCTTTGCAGCGGTGGTAGCCATCGGCTGGCCAGGCCGATCCCGGCCCACTGCGCCAGGTGTAATCGCTTTTTGGGGTGCCAATGAAGCCGTAGGGCAAGCCGCTGGCCCAGGCCATGGCCAAGGGCAGCAGGTCACCCACCGCCAGGATTCGGCCGCCTTGGTGGCTCCACTGCTGCAGGCTTTGCCACTGCTTCCAGGTGTTGCCCAGCAGCCCAGCCTTGAGGTCTTGCGCCAAGCCGCCCGCGCTCTGGTTGCTAAAGCCGCCGCTGGGCAAGGTGAGCCTGGGGCCGATGGCGCTGATTCCCTCCAGCTGCCGGTAGCTACTGCCCTGCCCCACCAGGGGCAGCACGGCAATCGCCAGGCTGGGCTCGAGCCGTTGCAGTGGCTCGAGGATGCGGCGGGCGATGAGGTCTTCCCCATGGCCATTGCTCAGCACCAGCAGGCGATTGATGGGCATGGAGCGGCTGATACGATCCGTTTTCGGGAGTTTGCTCCCCGGCCGGCGGCATGGCCAAGTGGTAAGGCAGAGGACTGCAAATCCTTTATCCCCAGTTCGAATCTGGGTGCCGCCTTGGGTCAGCTGAGACCCGAATTGCGACAAAAACCTGTTTTTCCCTTCAGCGAGCGGAAATCCTGGCCATCAATGGGATGCGTCTCATGAGGATCATCCGTGGACCTGCTCGTTCTGGTGGCCCCTCTGTTGATGGCTCAAGCGCCTGCGCTGCAGGTGGGGACGCCGATGCCTCAAGTGCATCAACAGCTGCTCACAACCGGTTGGAGCGTGTCGAGCGAGGCGAAAGATAGTGAGCCGCTTTCGCCACGCCAGAGCCATCTCAAGCAGCGGATTCCGGCCTTAATCACCTGCAGTGGCACCGGTTCGGGCTACTGCGCCTATGGCTACAGCCGCCAGGGGCAAAACCTCAAAGTGGTGGCCAGCTCCGATGGTCCACTGCTGCGCTGGCAGCTCGGCGAAGCCTGGTACGGCGAGGGGCTCTCCCAGCAGTAGGGGCGCTTTAGAACGTCGCTTGGGCGCTCCAGTTGGCTTGAAACATCGAGCGCGCTGAGCAGCTGACGGCCTCGGGGCTCAGCTGACAGCTGCCCACGGCCGGCCAGGCGCTGGGGAGCGAGTTCTCGTTTCCTTCGCTGTCGTAGGCCACCTCTTTGGCGTTATCGAGCTCGAGCTTCAGCGGCTGGCTCAACCGGCATTTATTGAGCCGGCAGCTCAATGGTGTGGTGGTGGTTCCGCCCAGGCTGAGGCTGTTGCTGCTGCCGCGCTCGCTGCCGCGGGCCAAGAAGGAAATGGTGATGTAGTTGCCATCGACTTGCTCAATCACAACCCGGGCGCAGGGGCCTTGATTGGGTTGCTGCTTGAGCTTGTTCATCATGCGGCTGCGCTGGCAGCTCTTGGGTTCCAACACCAGTTGGCCATCCCCTTGGGCGGCAGCGGGTTGACCGATCAGGCTCGCCATCAGCGCCACGGCGATGGCCCCTTGTTTGCTCACAACAACCGGCTCAGGTGCTGCATTGTGGCCAGCTCAGTACTCGTTGTCAGCGACGCACATCCCAATGCAGCTGAGGCCGTTGTTGGCCGTGCGCCCGCAGTGCTGACACAACACCCGATCGCCTTCGCTGGCTGCGGTATCGCTGGCTGGTTGCTGGGTTGGTGAGGGGGCGCCCGCTGTTTCCTGCATGGTGGTGCCGGGATCGGAGTTGATCATGGCGGTTGAAGCGCCCGGAGTGGGGGCCGGGACTTGGGCTTGGGGAAATCGCTTCCTCTGGGGCTATGAACCCGAGCGGGACGATCCGGTGATTGAGGCCACGGTGGCCGCGGCGGTCGCCGCTGGTGTTCGTTTTTTTGATAGTGCCGATTCCTATGGAACTGGCGCCTACGCCGGACGCAGCGAGCGCTTGTTGGGGCAAGCCATCGCTGCTTTGCCCGCTGATCAGCGGCAAGGCCTCACGGTGGCTACCAAGCTGGCCCCTTTCCCTTGGCGCTGGGGCCGGCGCGGCTTTGATCGTGGCTTGGCCGCTTCTCGCGCACGCCTGGGCGGGCGGTTGGATCGGGTGCAATTGCATTGGAGCACCGCCCGCTATGCCCCCTGGCAGGAGGGGCCGCTGTTGCAAGGGCTCGGCGATCTTGTGGAGGCTGGCGTGGTGCCGGAGCTGGGCATTTCCAACATGGGGCCCCGGCGTTTGCGCCGCTGGCATGGCGTGTTGCAGCAGCGCGGCCTGCGCATCAGCAGCCTTCAGGTTCAGTTTTCACTGCTGGCCACTGAACCCTTGGCACCGGGTGGCGTGCTGGAGGTGTGCCGCGAGTTGGGAATTGAGTTGATTGCTTACAGCCCGTTGGCCTTGGGGCTCTTGAGTGGGCGTTGGAGTCTCGATGGGCCGCTGCCGAGTGGGCCGCGGGGCGCCTTGTTTCGGCGCTTACTGCCGGCACTGAAGCCTTTGCAAGCCTTGATGGCTGAACTGGCTGCGTGTCATCAGATTTCGCAGACGGCCTTGGCCCTCAGTTGGTGCCGCAGCCATGGGGCCATGCCGATTCCAGGGCTGCGCCGCGTGGGGCAGGTGGATGCGGTGCGTGAGGCTTTGGGCTGCTCGCTGCCAGATAACGACCGGCGGCGCCTTGATGAAGTCGTTGCCATGCTGAAGGTGAGCATGCCGGCCAACCCCTTCAGCAGTTCCTGATGGCGCCGATCCCACCACCTCTGTTGCGACGCGCGCTGATCCTCGATGTGGTGCTCACCCTGCTGATGCTGGGGTTATCACTCATGGCTGATGAGCAGCTCTGGCGAGTGATTTGGTGTGTTGGGGCGCTCGTGGCGGTGCTTGATGCCCTATTGGCATCCCGTTTGCTCGATCTCAAAGATCGGGGCTAAGCACCACAGGCAGCACCATCGGATCGTCACCAGTGGGTTCGCTCAGGGCTTCTGAGGGAATGGTCTGCAGGCTGGCTTGCGGAGGGGCTGCGGCGGGCTGGGTCTCGCAAGCGTTCAGCGCTTCTTGCAGCAAGGAATCAAAGGTGGCGCCAGGGAGGCGATGGCGCGCAAGCTCCAGGAACGCCCGTGCCAGCGACTCGCCAGCAGCGGCTTGCAGGTGGGGGTTCTCGCGGCGACGCTCTTGCTCTTGGCTGATCGCCCGCAGAAAACGGTCGGTGACATCGCGTTTGGTGCGCGCCCGAATGATGCTGTCGTCGCTGGGGTTGCTGCCTAGTTGTTGCTCGAGATCAGCGATGCGGCGCTCGAGGCTTTCGAATACATCGGCGGCTTCGCGGCCCACGTTTTGCAGCTGACCATCCGACATCTGCGGCAGATCAGCGACAAAGACCTTGCCGTGGTCGGGAAGCGTTAGGTAAGTGGCGCGTGGACCGCTGCGGTGATAACCCTCGGCTCCGAAGCGTTGAGGGCGATTCGGGGGAACTGGACCAGCAGAACTACGGCGACGGGTTAAGCGATTGGACTCGTTAAAAGGCACGTAACAAAGACGACTGTTTTTCTCTTTGAGGCCCATCTTGCCAGCCCTGTCGAGCTGCAGCCCGCTTTAGGCCCCTGCCGGTAGGCCGAGAACCCCCTGACCAGCAACGATCTCGCCGCATATCCAGCCTGTAAAGCCACTGTTGTGCACCACTTCAAGGGCCTGCTGGCAGCTGCTTTCCGGCAGCACCAACACGTAGCCAACACCGAGGTTGAAGGTGTGCCACAGGTCGCGCTCCGGCACCGATCCCAGCTCCTGTAGCCAGCGGAAGAGTGCTGGCCGCTCCCAGCTGCCTGGATCGATTTGAGCGGCTAGCCCTTGGGGCAGGGCCCGCGGCAGGTTCTCGGGCAATCCGCCGCCGGTGATGTGGGCCATTCCCCGCAGCTCCAGTCCTGGGCTTTGCAGCAGCGCTTTCACCAAGGGGGCGTAGAGCAGGGTTGGCGCGAGCAGGGCTTCCGCTGCGCTGCGGCCGCCCAGGGCCGCTTGGCTGGTTTCCAGAGGGACTTGATTGGCTTCCACGATGCGGCGCACCAGGCTGAAGCCATTGCTGTGAACGCCACTGCTGGCGATGGCCAGCAGCCGATCACCGGCCTCAATGGTCCGGCCATCAATCAGCCTTGGCTCATCGACAACGGCCACGCAGAAGCCAGCCAGGTCGTAGCGACCGGCTGGATAGAAGCCAGGCATTTCAGCGGTTTCGCCCCCCAGCAGGCTGCAACCGCTCTGGCTGCAGCCACTGGCAATTCCTTCCACCACTTCGGCCATGGCGGCCGGGCTGAGCTTGCCGGTGGCGATGTAGTCGAGGAAAAACAGCGGCTCGGCGCCGCAGGTGATCACGTCGTTGGCGCACATCGCCACCAGATCGATCCCCACCCCGTGGTGACGGCTGCAGTCCTGGGCGAGTTCCAGCTTGGTGCCAACGCCATCGGTGCCAGCCACGAGCAGGGGTTTTTCAAGCCCGGCCGGCAGGCGGCAGAGGCCGCCAAAGCCCCCGAGCCCTCCCAGCACTTCGGGGCGGTGGGTGGCCTCCACGCTGGTGCGGATGCGTTCAACGAAATGGCGTCCGGCTTCAACGTCAACGCCGGCGCTCTTGTAATCCATCTCCTCAGGCTGCTGCCGTTAATCCCATCGTCGCGCAAGGCCTGTCCGATAAGGCTGGCTGATCGGGGCGATCGCTGTTGCTGATCAGACACGCGACGTTTTTTGGGCGATTTGTCTGCGGTGGCAAGCGAACTGGGCGGAGATTCGATTTTCTGATCAACGACTGATTTGGTTGGGTGTGTGGAACCGTTCGGCGCTCTCCATTACGTTTCGATCGCTTTTTACCGCTCTGAGGAATCGCTGAATCACTGATTCAGCCCAGGGAAGTTGTTTTGCAAATGCGCCACTTCAGGCGGCTACTGCAAGGGCTTCGGTTCCGTTTGTAATGACTATCTCGACGCTCCATCGCTTGGTTGTTTCAGCGGCTGTGGCCGCTCTGCCGCTTCAGCCTGCTGTGCTGGCGCAAGAGCTGACTGAGCCGCTGCTGAAACTCACCGCAACCCGAGATGTTGCCGTTGAGCTACCCCAGGTGCGTTCCACCAGCGAAGGTGAGGCCAGTTGGTACGGCCCTGGCTTTTTCGGCAATCTCACCGCCAATGGTGAGATCTACCGCCCCGGCACGATGACGGCCGCCCACCGCACCTTGCCTTTCGGCACGCGTGTGCGGGTGACCAACCTTTGGAACGGCCGCAGCGCTGTGGTGCGGATTAATGACCGCGGTCCCTATGTCGGCCAGCGCGTGATCGATTTGGGCCATGGCGCCGCTGAAGAGTTGGGCATGTTCCACAGCGGCATTGCCCAGGTCAAACTCGAGGTGCTGCAGTAGGGGCGCCACGGCGCTGATTTGAGCGTTGAAGCTTCAAACCTCAGCGGAACTGCGGCAGTGGCTGCAAGCCAGCGATGCGGCCCCTCTGCATTTGGTTCCCACCATGGGGGCCTTGCACCAGGGCCATGCCGCCTTGATTCGCGGTGCTCGGCAGCAGGGCGGCCGGGTGTTGGTCAGCGTGTTCGTGAACCCGCTGCAATTCGGACCAAACGAAGATTTCGCCCGCTATCCGCGCCGCTTGGATCAGGACCATGCCCTGGCGTTGGCAGCTGGCGCCGATGCCCTCTGGGCACCTCAGCCGGAGGATCTCTTCCCTGCTGGTGCAGTGGGATTAACCCAATTAGCCCCGGCGCCCGAGCTGGTGGTGAATCTTTGCGGTCCCAGCCGCCCAGGCCATTTCGAAGGGGTGTGCACCGTGGTGAGCCGCTTGCTGGCTTTGGTACAACCCAGCCACCTGCATCTCGGTGAAAAGGATTGGCAGCAGCTCCAGGTGCTGCGCCGCTTGGTGCGTGATCTGAATTGGCCGGTGCAGATCGTTCCCTGCCCCACCCTGCGCGAGGGCGATGGGTTGCCATTGAGCTCGCGCAATGCCTACCTCAGCGCCGAGCAGCGTCAGCAGGCCGCGGTGTTGCCGCAGGCGTTGGCGCTGGGGCAAGAGCTGCTGGATGCCGGGCAGCGGCAGGCCGAGCCTTTGCTTCAGGCCGTGCGCGCCTTGATGGAAGATGGCGGCTTGGCTGTGGACTATCTGCAGCTGGTGGACCTGCCTCGGCTGCAAGTGCTGGAGCAGCTCACAGGACCTGCGTTGTTGGCGGCTGCTGTCCGCTGCGGCGAGGCCCGCCTGATCGATCACCGCGTTCTCATGAGCCGTTTGCCAATCCTTGCCATCGATGGTCCTGCCGGTGCCGGTAAGAGCACGGTGACCCGTCAGGTGGCTCGCCAATTGGGGCTCACCTACCTCGACACCGGTGCCATGTACCGCGGTGTGACCTGGCTGCTGCAACAACGGGCCGTTGAGCCCCAAGAGGGGCCGGCCCTGCAAGCGCTGTTGGCTGATCTGGAGTTGCGTTTTGGTCCAGCCAGCGGCGCTGAGCAAACCCTGCTGGTCAATGGCGTTGATGCCACCACCGCGATCCGCACCGCCGAGGTGACGGCCTCGGTGTCAACGGTGGCCGCCCTGCCTTCGGTGCGTGCTGCCCTCACGCAGCAGCAGCAGCAATTGGGGCAACAGGGGGGGCTGGTGGCCGAAGGCCGCGACATCGGCACCGCCGTGTTCCCCGATGCCGAGTTGAAGATCTATCTGACGGCCACCGTGGCGGAGCGGGCACGGCGGCGCGCGGCTGATCTGACGAGCCGCGGCTTACCGGTGCCTGAGCTCAGCCAGCTGGAGCAGGAGATCGCCGATCGCGACCACAAGGATTCGACCCGTGAGGTGGCTCCGTTGCGTCAAGCCAGTGACGCGGTGGAGTTGCTCAGTGATGGCCTCAGCATCGATGAAGTGGTGGCGCAGATCGTGGCGCTGTTCCGCGAGCGGGTGCCGGTGGAGGCCCTCAACGCAGACGCTTGAGCAGGCCGCTGCAGGCATCCTCGAGTAGGTCGAGAACATGCTCAAACCCCTGCTCGCCGCCGTAGTAGGGGTCGGGCACTTCGCTGGCCGCATGACGGCTGCAGTGGCTGGTGAGCGGCACGATGCGCTCGTGGCTGCTGCCACTGGGATCCAGGGCCCGCACATTGGCCAGATTGCTGTCATCCATGGTGATGATCCAATCGAAGCGGCTCAGGTCCTCCGGCTCGATTTGACGCGCGCGGCTGGGCAGGTCGATGCCGCGGCGTTCGGCCGCAGCGCGCATGCGCGGGTCGGCGCGCTTGCCCACATGCCAGTGGCCGGTGCCAGCGGAATCCACCTCAAAGGCATCGCTGAGGTTTTCACGCTCCAGCAAATCGAGAAACACCCCCTCGGCGGCCGGTGAGCGGCAGATGTTGCCGAGGCAAACAAACAGAACGCGGGTGGGTTGGGAGCTCATGCAGCCAGGCGCTCGAGGGCGAGAAGCGCGCGCAAACGAACGACGAGCGTATCGTCCATGTCCTGTTGGCTCCTCTGCTGCAGCAGGGAGCGTGCCTGCTGGTCCAGCTCGCTGGGCAAGCCCTGCTGCAGCCTTTGCTCAAGGGCGGCCACAGCGGCATAGCGCACCGACCACTCGCTATCACTGCAGGCCAGCTCAAGGCTCTCCAAGCATTGCCTCAGCATGCTTTGGTTCTGGCCTTGTAAGCGGCCCAGGCCATAGGCCGCGGCTTGGCGAACGCTGGGGCCGATGTCATTGGCCACGGCCCGTTGCAGCACTGCCAGGCCACGGGGGTCTTGGATCGCAGAGAGGGCGCGCACCGTCCAGGCGCGGGCGCCGTAGTTCCGTTCATCCAGGCTGTTGAGCAACGGCTCAACCGCAGCTGCTCCGCAGCCGATCAAGCCTCGCAGGGCCTGCAGAGCGGCAGCGGGGTTGTTGGCTTTCAGTAGATCGATGCAGCAGCTGATCGCTTGCCCCTGCAGCTCCGGCTCGCTGCTCAATTGCGGCATCAACGCCACCAGCTGGGCGCTGGCGTTGGCCAACTGCTGACGGGTGGCGGCCTGCTCAATGGCCTGCAGTTGTGTTTGTAGTGCTGCGGCGTTGCCCTGACTCACAGCACACCATCCATCAGGTTCAACAAGTGGCGCTCTTGGCTGCCCAGGGCTGACGGCGCGGGGCCGTGGAGCGGTTGCTCCAGCAACTGGCGCAGGGCCAGCAGCTTGATGTTGCTTTCGGCTGCGCAACCGGCGATGGCTTCGGCCGCATCTCGCCAGCCGCTGGCCCCTAAATCCAGCACGGCACCGCGGCGAATCAGGGGCTCTGGATCGTTCAGCAGGTTCAGCATTCCGGTGGCCCACTGGCTGTCTCCACTGACCAGCACCAGCGCGCGGCAGGCGGCGCTTTGCACCATCGGCCGTGGATGCTGGCAAAACCGCTGCAGCGCTTGGCAGATGTTGGGATCCTTGCTGCCCTTGGCCAAGCAGCCAATCGCCTCCAGCAGGGCCTCGCAGGGTTGATCCAAGCGCGCCTGGCTCGCGGCATTGGGCTCCATGGTGCTGCGATTGAGCGTTTCCAGCAGGGCGGGTAATGCGTTGGCATCACCGCTTTCACCGAGGGAGCGGGCCGCGGCTTCCCGTAAATCGTGATCGCTGTGTTCCAGCGCCTGCAGCAGGCTGGCCAGCGCGGCTGGGGATTGCAGCTTCCCCAGCGCCCGGGCAGCATTGCGGGCCACCATCAAGTCGTCGGGGCTCGCTGGTTGGCCCAACACACTGCTCAGGGCATCGATCAGCAGGCTGATGGCTTTGGGGTTTTGGCAGCGCATGCGCCCAAGCCACCAGGCGGCGTAGTAGCGCTGGCTGGGATCGGCGCGTTGCTCGAGCCGCTCCAGTGCCTCAGCTTCCGAAATGGGTTGGCCTGCTGAGGCGTTGTCGTCCATGGGGTGGAAGTCAGGCGGAGATGTTCTTAAGCTTGAGTTAACGAGTTAAGTAACCCAATGGCGAAGCGGTCCACTCCCCTGGACCGGGAGCAGCGCCTGTGCCTGGCGTTGCATCTCAGCATGGATGACATGCAGGCCCGTCTGAGCAGCCTGGCGCAGCAAGGGCGCTCAGCGGATTGCTTGGCCTTGATGCAAGAGCTGGGCGATTGGATGGCCCTGGGCAGCGGTGAGGTGGCTCCGTTGCTGTCGGCTTGCGTTGTTGAGCCATAAAAAAAGCCCCCCTCGTGGAGGGGGGCTTTGTTGTGCCAATGGGCTGTGGTGATCAGACCAGAGCGTTGATGGCGTAGTCGATGTAGCTGTTGGCTTCGGTAGCGGCATCACCACTGAGGCCGTGGTTGGCCTTGATGTGGTTCAGGGCTTCGACGTACCAGGAGGGGGACAGCTCGAAGGTGCGGTTGATCTCGTCGAGACCAGCGATCAGGTAGTCGTCCATGGGGCCGGTGCCACCAGCCACCAGGCAGTAGGTGATCATCCGCAGGTAGTAGCCCACGTCGCGGGAGCACTTGGCCTTGCCTTCCGGAGTGGTGGAGTAGTTCGAACCCTGCATCTGGGTGGTGTAGGGGAACTTGCTGTACACCGCTTGGGCGGCGCCGTTCACCAGAGCATCAGCTTTGGCGGTCAGGGCCTTGGCAGCCTCGAGGCTGGCCTTGGCGCGGTTGAAGCGACCAGAAGCGCTTTGGATTTCAGTGTTGCTCAGGAAGCGACCCTGGGAATCAGCAGCTGAGACGGCTTCGGTGAGGGGGGTTTTCATGATGTTGGTAAAGCGTTGTGGGGGAAACGAGTCAGCTCAGGCTCAGGCCACAGCGGCGGCAGCGCGGTCGAAGTAAGTGCCGATTTCGCTGGCGAGGGCGGTGCAGTCACCCTGGGTGATGCCGTTGCGGTCATTCACCAGGTTCACAGCGGTTTCCTTCATCAGGCCGATGGCTGCAGCAACCGAAGCGCCGGGGGTGCCCAGGGCCAGGTAGGTCTCGCGCAGGCCGTTGAGGCAGCGGTCTTCCAGAACCGAAGCGTCGCCAGCGAAGACCGCGTAGGTCACGTAACGCAGAACGATCTCCATGTCGCGCAGGCAAGCAGCCATGCGGCGGGAGGTGTAGGCGTTGCCGCCAGGAGCGATCAGGGCAGGCTGCTGGGCGAACAGGTCGCGAGCAGCGTTGGCCACGATGGAGGAGGCGTTGCTGCTGATGCGGTTCACAGCATCGAGGCGCTTGTTGCTGTCAGCAACCATGGCTGCCAGGGCGTCGATTTCACCGGCGCCGATGAACTGGCCCCGGGCATCGGCCTGGGCAACGACCTTGGTGAAGGCGTCGAACATTTGAGGGGAACTCCTTGGGGCTACTTCGGGTCGAAGAAGTCTTAGCGACTTTGGGGGGTGGGGAGACGGCCGGGGGGCGTACCCACCCCGTCACAGGGGAGATTCTGACCAATGAGCTCTCAGACCCTGGAACCCTGTTCACAATGTTTAATTCACCCGTTCCACTGACAAGCCTGTCTGGGCCTTGTTTTTTGTTTGTGAAGGCGCTCTAAGTCCAATTCTTATCAAGATCGAAAAGAACTCCATGGATGTAGGCCTCGGTCCACTCGGAGCCATGGAAGCGCGTCAACATGCCGCGGGCAGGGTCTTTCTCGGCGCGGTAGGCCGTGTAGCGCTTTTGCCCAGCCAGGAGTTCAGCGCTGCGCTCTGGGCTCACCTCCTCAGCTTCTTGCACCAATTGGAGGTAGAGCTCGAGGTAGTCGCGAAAGGCTGGCTTCACGGCCTCCTCAATCAAGGCATCGCCCTCGCTCCCCAAGGGGATGCGGGTCCACAGGAAGCCAGGAGAGAAATACGGTTGCGCCTCTTCAGGGATGGGACCGCCACCAGGGAGGCGTTGTTGCCACTGCTCGAAAATCGGCAACAACTTCTCCCAAACAGCCTCGGTGTGCTGGGCATCTGTTTTCAAGGCTGGCTGCAGGTCGAGGGCCAGTAGGTGACCAGCGGGCAGGGTCACCAGGTCAGCGCCGAAAAACGGCAGGTCGTAGCTGGTGCTCGGATTGATCACGAAATTCAGCACCGAAGCCGCTGCACCAGCCTCCACGCAGGCCGCCCTCACTTGGCGAAGCTTGCCGGTCTTGCAGGCCCAAGTGGCTGTGGTGACCGGAACCGGTTTGCTTTTGGAACCGGTTTGGCTGGTTTGCAGCAGAAACTCTGGCGCGACCGGGTAAGGCTCAAGCTCCAGTGGCTGTAGGGCCCCGCAGGCGTGATCCAAGAAGGGTTGCCACCGCCAGTTGGCGATGCTGAGTGGCTCAAGGCTGCTCTGGCGAGGCGTGGTCATGAAGCAGAGGCTGGGAAAAGAAATTCATGCAGGAAGCGGTCGGACCACTCCTTGCCGAAATGGCTGGTGAACAGTCCGTGGGCGGGATCACGTTCGGCGCTGTAGCGGTCGTAGGCGATCTGCAGCTGCTCTACCTCAGCGGGTGGGAGCGTGGAGGTGGCTGTTTGCGAGCGCTCCGTCAGGGCCCAGTAGCTACTGAGAAAGGCACTAAAGGCCTGCGGGAGGGAGCGGGTGGCTTCTTCAGCTCCACCGCGGCAAAACAGCAGCCAAGGGGAGAAGTACTGATTGGGATCAAACGAGCGCATCGTTTCCTCTCCGCTCAGTTCAGGGAAGCGTTGATGCAGGGCCCGTAGATCTTGAAGTTGATGCTCCAGGTAAGCCTTGTCCTGCTGAAGAGGCTGGAAGTCCAAGACCGCCACCAGCTTTTGGCGTCCGCCAAACCAGAGCAGATCAACGCCCATCAGGGGTTGTTCATTGCTGAAGTCGGGATAGGCCACCGAGTTGAGCACTTGCAGGCTGTCGCCCGCATCCATGCGGCTCACACGCCAACGGCGGAACCCCGGCACGTCCCAGAGCCAGCTGCGGATCACGCTGCCCTTGGCCGAGTGGCATTCCTCAAGCCCAGCGGGAACGTCGGTGGGTTGGCCGCCGCGGGCGCGAATGCTGTCGTGGAGTTCGTCGAGAAAGGAATCAAACATGGTTTAAGCCTCCTCGCCGGAGCCAGCGTTGTGTCCCTTGGCTACTGCGGCAAGGTTTTTGATCGCGTCAGCGTCCGGGCAACGGAACTCGGTGCAATAGGTGGTCATGGCCACGCCATTGAGGAATTGAACTGAGCTGACCCGCATCCGCACTTGATCGGTCACAAACCAGCAACGTTCAATTCCAACGTTGGTGTCGTAGCGGGTTGTGATCGTTAGAACGCCATCATCAGCAAAGTTGTAGGTACTAAGGACTGGTTTCTTTTCGACGTAGCCCACATCTCTCAATAAAAAACCAGTTCGAGGGTTGTCTTGGTTAGGTGCATCAACGACAACAGCTGCGTAATCCTCATTTCGTTCCAACGCCTGAAGATTGCTTTCCCACCAAAATCTGGCTCCGCCTACGGCTCGATTGAGATCAACCTGCAGACTTGCACAAACCTTTGCGACTGCAGGGTCAGAGCTGTCAAAAGGTTCAATAACTAGATTCGAATCTGCTGCTTCATCATCTTGGTAGTCCATATGATGAACGACCCGCCTGTTCAGCCACAGGCCCCGACTTTTATTGAAAAAGTCGGTCATGTTCATTGGTGGTGTTTCGGCTGATCTCATTAACTTGTCAGGTTTTTAAGGTGATCTATTGGCGAGCTGCCTGAGAATCACGTTGTTGGATTAGTTGGTTGAGTACTTCGTCGATACGTGTTAACTCAGGATGCTCATTGATTGTTGCGTCAATCTTCTTTTGAGAAAGTCGTAGCTTTTGGCCCAGGCCCACGACGTCTTTATATAAACGTTCCCGATAAGCAGAGAGCTCGTCAATCGATTCTTGGAGCTCCTCAACGGTTGGCAATTGATCTTGTTGCTCTGTCATTCGCTCGCAAGGTTCAGGAATCACCCTACCGCCTGGCTTTTCAGGGTTTGCCTCCAGGATTAGAAGTCAGTCCCCTGAGGCGTCGAGACGTTGCGTAGCCGGCCAAGGTGACAAACTTTTGCGTGATCGTGAGATCCCTGGGCAGCTCTTAGGAAGTGGGGCTTAGCTTGACCGAGCGCTTCCAGCCAATGGGGGTTTCCAGCCGTCAGGGCAAAGCTCCTTGTTGAGCCTGTTCTGGCTGGTCCCACTCGGCACCAGAAGCCTTTTCCCTCAACTGTCTGGCCCCCAATGCTCGACGCATTTTCCCGCTCAGTCGTCAGCGCTGACGCCAAAACTGCACCCGTTGGTGGTAGCGATCTCGCCAGCCTCCGCGCCTACGTGCAGAACGGCAACAAGCGCCTCGACGCCGTCAACGCCATCACCTCCAACGCCTCCTGCATCGTTTCTGACGCAGTGACCGGCATGATCTGTGAGAACACAGGTCTGATTCAGGCTGGTGGCAACTGCTATCCCAACCGCCGCATGGCCGCTTGCCTGCGCGACGGTGAAATCATCCTTCGCTACATCAGCTATGCGCTGCTTGCTGGTGATGCATCCGTCTTGGATGACCGCTGCCTGAACGGTCTGAAAGAGACCTACATCGCTCTGGGTGTTCCCACCCAGTCTGCTGCTCGTGCCGTGGCCATCATGAAGGCCTCTGCTACTGCACACATCGGCGAAACCAACACCCCTGCACTGGGTGGTAAGCGTTTCCGCAAGATGGAAACCACTCAAGGCGACTGCTCTGCCCTGGTGGCTGAGGCAGGCTCCTACTTCGATCGCGTGATCGGCGCTGTCTCCTGATCGGTCGTTCTGACCTTCTTTTTCGACCCTATTCATCACCAGGAATCCAACAATGAAGTCCGTCGTCACCACCGTTGTGACTGCTGCTGACGCAGCAGGTCGCTTCCCTTCCCAGAACGATCTCGAAGCCGTTCAGGGCAATATCCAGCGTGCCGCTGCTCGTCTGGAAGCTGCTGAAAAGCTGGCTGCCGGCCTTGATGCCGTGACCCGCGAAGCTGGCGATGCCTGCTTCAACAAGTACTCCTACCTCAAGCAACCCGGTGAGGCAGGTGACAGCCAAGTCAAGGTGGACAAGTGCTACCGCGACCTCGGCCACTACCTCCGTCTGATCAACTACTGCTTGGTTGTCGGTGGCACCGGCCCTCTCGATGAGTGGGGCATTGCTGGTGCTCGTGAGGTGTATCGCTCCTTGGGTCTGCCCACCGGTCCTTACGTCGAGGCTCTGACCTACACCCGCGACCGCGCTTGCGCTCCTCGCGACATGAGCCCCCAGGCTCTCAACGAGTTCAAGTCCTACCTGGACTACGTGATCAACGCTCTCTCCTGAGCTGATCAACTATTGATCAACATCGAGGGGGGGCTTCCAGGCCCCCTTTTTTTGTCTGTTGGTCGATCAAGTGAATGAAATCCGATTAATCAACGCAGATTGATTAGCTTGTTAAGCAGCCCAGATCAAAGAGCTATTTAGTTGTTCTTCTCGATCTGTTTAATGGCGAGTGTCATCACGGCCTTGACGACAGAATCTGCTTCTTGCTCTGCGCACTGACTGAGATCTTGAATAGCGCTGATGGCATCGAGCTTCATTAAAGACAAGGCTGAGTTTTTTCTGACCCAACTGTCCTCATCTTTTAATTTAGGAATGAGTAGTGGCGCAGCCCACTCAGAATCTTGAAGTTTGCCAAGCAGTGTTGCTGCCTCGGCCCGAACATTTGAAATGGGATCATTCAAGGCATTGGTTAGGAGCTCACGAGCTTGCTCATCCCCCATGGATTGAATCTGGCTGCCAAGAGCCGCAATCGCTGCTTGCCGGATATCAGGATTCTTTGAAGTAGCGGCTGCACGCAGTGATTCAGGAGCCTTGTCTCCAATGAATGCAAGAGCCCAATTGGCTAAACCTCGCTGCATTTCACTGCTGTCTGGATTCTCGAGGATGCTGAAAACCGCTTCCACAGCTGGTGCTCCAACAGCAGCTAAAGCACCCATGGCGGATCCCTGAACAACGGAATCAGGATCCGTAAGTAGTGAATTCAGTAGAACGGGGATGCTTTGCTCGTCGGCAATCAGAGTCAGAGTCTTTGCGGCTGCCCGTCGAACGGTGACCTGATGACTAGCCTGCATGGCCTGGCAAAGCGCAGGCACCGCAGCGCTTCCAATGTTGCCAAGGCTGTCTGCAAAACGAAGGCGTAGAAGACCTCTGGGATCACCAAGGCCAGCAACCATCTTGGCAATGGAGTCTGGATCAGCATCCAGGGGCGTTCCTTCTTGAAGCCTTTGCTTGAGATGTGCGGCGAGATCGTAGGCTTCTTCTTCGCTCAGACGGATTTCTTGCTGCTCTCCAATCAGCATGCTTGGTGAGCTCAACTCACGTTGATCCGGCATGTTTGTTAGAAACGGTGAGCGTGGCCATGGATGGCCTTCAACGACCTTAGCTTGTGACGATGACAGTTTTTGTTCTTTCCCACAATCTTCAATTGTCATCTGCAGAAGTTCCTGCAATAGCAGCCTCTGAATTGGCCGAGGGATTGTTAAAAGAATCTGACCATATCCAGAGTTCGGAAGCTCTTACCCATCCTCATTGGCTTGTCAAAATTGAATCCGATTTGTCGGCCCAAGAGTTGGCTCAAGAGCTGATTCAAGCTTGGGGAAAATACCGAAAAACATGCGGCCATTCCATGACCCATGCCCTTCTTGCGCTGGGAGGTAGGAAAGACAGCGAAGCTGCAAGCCCCTCTGCTCCGCTTCAGGAGGGTTGTTGGGGTGTCGATGTGGTCGAATGCAGTGATCCTGATGCTTTTATGCAAGCTATTAATTGGAATGCATTAAAAGCAGGCAGGCCACAAGACGGTGTTTTTGAGGTTAGAAACTAACAGTCAAAAACAGCGGTCTCAAGATGCTTTACGCCGACCACGCCGACCACCAGATTTGGGTGCTCGAGTAGGAGCAGTTTCTTTCTTGGCTGTCGGAGTTGGTTCTGCTTTCTTTCTTCCTGCGGCTTTAGTTTCAGGTTTTACCTCAGGGGTAGTGCGTGTGACATGCGGCGCTGTGGGGTCTGAGTTGATGGCTTCGACCCCAAATCCAGCTGCTCTAAAACACTGAAGGCTTTGGTTCAGCAGGCTGAATGGAACTCGTACATTTCTAGATGTCGTTGGCCGGGAACCGGCTGAGATACCAGTCTTGAGAATAAAGTGGGTACTCGAGAAAGGGCCCATTGTTTCAAGTCTGAATCACGCGGTTGAAATTTTACAAGCAACTTCAATATCTGGCCCTGCAAAGATACACTTATTGACCTTTGGTTTGTCTATTGTTAAAGGGATTCTCCTGATTGTATGATTCTGCCATGTTTATAAAAATCAGTGGTCGGCCGCTTCGATAATATTCATCCTGGTCTGTCGTGCGATAAAGCTCGGGATATTCTGGGGCTTCCAATTGACCTCCTCGAGTCACAGAGTGACTTGTATATGGCTGCTGCCCATCTTATTAATTGCCCCGGCGTTGAAACTGAAAAGGTTTTAATTAGCTTGCTTGAAAAAGATTCATCAGAGCAAGCTGTTTTGATTGCTAAGCGAAAGGCGGTTGATACTTTGGCTCGCCTCCAGTGTTCAAGTGCTATTCCTGCTATCGGTCAATGTCTTTTCTCGCGCGATACTTATCTTGTTGAAAATGCCGCCTGGGCATTGAGTCAGTTGCACTGCTCGAGTCAAAAGCTGCAAGATCAGATGATTGCTCTTCTGGATGACCCCAGCCAGAATCACCGCATTTTGATTCAAAGTCTGGCTGGTTTAAATGCAGTCCGGGCCCTCGGTTCAATCTCACGCTTTCAGCAAGATCCCAGCCCAGGTGTTAAAGGCGCTGCAATCTCTGCGGCAGTCACTCTGTCTGGAAAAGCTTCTAACCTTGATGTGCTAGCAGAGCATCTCTTCCTTCCTAATCAAATGGACAGGCAGTGTGCAGTGCAAGACATTATTGATGCAAAGGCTGATTCGCTGCTGCCGCAAGTTCTCAAGGCTCCTGTATCGCCTGTCTTTCGCATGCGAGCTTTGAGGCTTCTATTCCCAGCTGATCAATCAGAACAACCATCCAGGCAAGTTCTTGATTGGGTTGATTTGGTCATTCAAGATGATCCGTTGCAGTTGGAACTTGTGCATCAGTATGATCAGGATCCAGCGATTGATTTTCTTGTTGCTGAGCTGTTTAATCCAGACTTCAGCCGATGTTATTTGGCGCTTCGCACACTTCTCCTGAAGCCAGCTGAATGTCTTTTCTCTGTTCTTCAGGAGGCTTGGAAGCGTGAGGCGCATAATGATTATGGCGCCCATTATTTCTTTGTCCGTCTTTTTGGCCTGAAGCCATCATGGGCTCCAACGGCTAGGGATTGGATCATCCCTTTGCTCGTTGATGCTGTCACTAATCCTCGGCCTCAATTTCTGAAAAGTTGCCATGCAGCTGTGTTGTCGCTAGCTGCATTGGAACCTTGTGTGCTCCTCGAGTTACTGCCAGGCCTTTTTAATGGCAGTGCCCGAGTTGGATGGGAGGTTCGGTATGCAATCGCTTTGGCCTCACCGCTTTTAAAGGCTGTCGATAAATCTGGTGTCGCTGATCAATTCAATCAGCACTTATTAGCCGATCCTGATGGCTTCGTATCCCGTCGCTTTGGATTGTCAATTGATAACGCTTCTTAGTGCTTCCTGTCCGCTGAGTACTTGGTTGACGGCTTCAAATTGTTGTTTCTGTCTCTGTTAGCCTTGGCCGTCTGATACTTCTTGTGCATGGCTTCGTTTGACGAGCTGCTTAAGGATCTTGCTCACCCGAACCCAAATATCCGTGAGCAAGCATGTCAAATGATGGCGGATCAGCATCCTGATTTAGCACTTCCAAAGTTGCTTGAGTTGATTCATGATCCTGATCCTCAGGTTTACCGCACTGCCGTGAAGGGTATCGGTGTCGTGGGTCACTCTGCTCTGCCTGATCTTCTTCAGCTTTTTGCCTCTTCTGAGAGCGGAACAGTGAGAGCGTGTTGCATCAAGGCACTCGTTCAGATTGCTGTCAATTTCCCTGATCAATTGTTCTCCTCTGACGTCCTCAATGTCTTGGAGAAAGCACTGGATGATCCCAGTCCAGTTGTTGCTCAGTCTTCACTGATGACCCTTGGCTACCTCGCCAAACAAGCTGGTCAGGTCGATCAAGTGGTGCCGCTATTGGTTTCTGTCTGCAGTAGTCAAAATATTGCTCATGTTCAAGGTGCCGCTATGGCTCTGGCTGAGGTTGAGTCGCCTCTGGTCGATGACTGCCTTAAGGCGTTATCTGAAGACCCTGAGAAAGACAGCTTGATTCGAGAAGTGGCTGAAGCGAGTATTGCTCGCCGTGCAGCATTGCAATCACATTGAAGATTTATTCGATACGGCGAGCTAATTGGGTCGTGGCCACTTTGAACACGGCTTTGACTTGTTCATCTTCTTCCTTTTTTACTGCATTGTTGAGAGATTCAATTGCTTGTACCCCATCCATCTTCATCAGTGCAAGAGCTGCATTTTTTCTTACTTGTGAGTCGGTGTCATGCAGTAATTCTGTGAGGCATTGATATTCTTCTGCTTCTAATGACTTGCCAGCCATCGTTGCTGCTTCGGCTCGGACTTCTGCGCTCTGATCCTTTAGTGCGTTGAGAAGTATTCCCACATTTGTTTCGTTGCGCGATGTTTGAATTTGCTCTGATAGTGCGCCCAGAGCAGCAATTCTGATCTCAGCATTTTCCGATTGTGTTGCTTTAATAAATGCCTCTGGAGCTTTTGATCCTATAAAGCCCAGGGCAAGATTGATCAAGCCAACTTGAAAGGCACTGCAGTTGTCTTTGGTGAGCATTTGCAGTAAGGGCTCAATTGATTGAGCGCCTATGGTTGACATGGCGCCGGCTGATGAGCCTTGCACAACTGGGTCCGGGTCAGTTTGAAACGCTTCTAGCAAATTAGGTAATGCCTTTTCACTGCCAATAATGTTCAACGTCTTTGCACTTGCTCTACGGATCACAACATTTGGATTGTGTTTAAGCGATTCGCACAGAATCGGTACAGCTGTTTCACCTACTGCTCCCAGGCTTTGCGCAAATGTCAATCTCAAAGCCCCTCGTTGATCACCTAGGCCAGACACCATTTGTCGCAATGACTCCTGATCACTAGAAGGAACTTGTTGCTCGTCCAGCTTTTTCTTCAGTACCTCTGCAAGCTGAAGCGCTTCTTCGCTGGTTAGTTCCTGATTGTCTAGTCCCATCCCTGGCCCTGACTCTTCTTGCATTGACAAGCTAATTCTTGTCTTCAAAATCTAATCCATTGGTCACGCTGAAGCTTTGCCTCTTTGAGGAGGATTTCATCGCAATAAAAAGCTCCCCGTTTGTGGCGGGGAGCTGAACCTAAGCGTTTGCTTGTTGTTCTGATATCCGAATCAGAAATGAACGCCAAAAGGACGGAAAGGCACATTATCGGTCATCTTGGGGGTCTGATGGCCGGTGTACTGCTGTTGAGGCAGTTTTACAGGTGTGCGAGCAATTGATCTATACGAGAAGGCCCTGGGCTTTGTGCTTTCGCGAGATGCAATCGCCAGTGGGTTTATGGTCCGGCTATTGCGGCCCTGCGCATTGTCGCTGATTGCAACTTTGTCCCCGCCCAGTTCACGCATCAAATTGAATGTGCGCGTGAACATCCCGGCATAGGAATCCTGACTGCGGTTGTAAGGAACAATGTCAGCTCCAAACACTTCGGCATATTCTGCTGAATCAGTGATGACATCTACCAGCGCATCAAAACCTGCTTCTGCTTGGACTTTGATGTGGGCTTGAACCTCAGTTTGGTTCAAAGGTGCCCGACCAAGTAGGTGCTTGAAGTTCAGCTCGATGCCACGTTGAGCGCCGACAGCATGGAAGAAGTTTGTCTTGTAAAAATCAGACTTAGCCAGTCCATTGACGAAATCACGCACGGTGATCTCACCATTCATCAGACGAGCTTCCAGTGAGGTCTCCCGTTGGTTTTCAGTGGGAGGCAGATTGCCGAAAACTTGGCGATAGGCGGCAATGATGACTCGCTCAAGTGCGGCACTGTTATCAGGATTGAATTGGTCAGCAGTGACTCCAAATGGGCACTCAGAGTGCAGACGCGGACCAATGCCAATGCCCATGGCAAGACAGTGCTGACGCTTGTATTCGGCTCTTACGCCTGCATCAGTGCGGTGAACAGTATTTTTGCCAGCCTTGCTTGTTGTGGAGTAAGAAGCAGGACCTGTTCTTGTGGCTGAGGCGAGGCCTTTGAGGCTGGTTTCTGTGCCGAGCATGATGAGGATTGGGGTGAGGTTTGATGGATGCTGTCCCGACTCAATCCTGACTACTGAATTAGGCTCCTAAGCCTAATTTGAGTCAGCAGACAAAGTCTCTGCATTGAGGACTTTCAGGTGAGTGATCGCTGCTCTCCGGTTTAGAGCTGATCCCGGTTCAACCAATTTGTATTGGTTTCACAGGCTCCTGATAATCCCAGACTGATGAGTGGAGACCATTGGAATCCAGCAAAAGTCTGGTTATGGATGAGTTTGATTCAGTTAAAAGTATTTTTACCGTTGGGGTAAAAAAAAGGGGGTGGGCAGCGCCCACCCCCACTTCATCGCTGAATGAATCAAAACTAAGCTGATAAATCAGCCCAGGGAGTTGATCACGTAGTCCAGCAGGGTGTTGTAGGCGGTCAGAGCCTGGGGGCTCATGTCGCGAGGGGCGCAACCGTCGTTACGCATGTTGCTGAAACCAGCAACGTAGGTGCCAGCGTCGATGCTGAGGGCCTTGTAGACCTCTTT
>JAAXIH010000031.1 GCA_012270465.1 Synechococcus sp. | reverse complement strand
GCTTGGCCGCTGGTTTGGCGACGATTTCTGGTTTGCGGCTGGGCGGAGCCGAAGGGGGGGCAGCCGTTGATTGGCTCGGCGTGCTGGGCGCCTTCTTCAAGGAGAGGATCTGATTGCCAGCCTCGGGCTTGGCCGGTGCCTTGGCTCCACCGGCTGCTTTGCCATTGCCATTGAGCAGGGCTTTGATCTTTGCCGCCTCACCATCACTGATGGAGCTGCTGTGGCTCTTGGCCGCAATCGACAGCTTCTCCGCGGCATTGAGCACGTCGCGGTTATCGAGACCGAGGTCCCGTGAAAGCTCATAGATCCGGACTTTGCCGCCGCTCGTCATGCATGACTCCAACAATGTCATCTTGCCTGAAAGGCCGTCAGGCTTCAGGTTCCAGCCGTTTGGCCAGTGCGTCGTAGACGCTGTCTGCAACCGGGACCCTGAGGGCGCGTTGCAGTTTTCGCCGTTTGCGGGCGTCTTCCAAACAGGCGTGTGAGGCGCAGACATAGGCCGAGCGGCCCATTCCTTCATCCAGCACAACGCCTGCTCCCCCTGCGAGCCGGATGATGCGCAGCAACTGACGACGGTCGAACAGTTCCCGGCAACTCACGCAGCGGCGCAGGGTGGGCTGATCACTCACCGGGCCTCGTCCTCGCTGGCCACGGGCTCTTCGCTACCGGCTGCGGCTTCCACAGCAGGCTCAGCCTCTGCTTCGGCCTCGGCGATGGGTTGCTGCTCATCGCCATAGTCCTCGAGCTCGTCTTCCTCGATGGGATACAGCTCACGGAGGCGAGCATCTTCTTCGGCTCGTGCCGCTTGCTCGGCTTCGAGGCGGGCCTCGGCTTCGGCCTGAAGCGCTTCCTCCTCACGGCGGTGCTCGATCAGCTCAGCCACCTTCTCGTCTTCTGATGCCTGGTCGTATTCCTCGCTGTTCTTGATGTCGATTTTCCAGCCGGTCAGGCGTGCTGCGAGCCGCACGTTCTGGCCCTCGCGGCCGATGGCCAAGCTCAGCTGATCGGGTGGAACCAACACGTGGGCATGCTGACCTTCCGGGTCCACCAGGCGCACCATGTCGACACGCGCCGGACTGAGGGAGTTGGCGAGGTATTGGCCAGGATCTGGTGACCAGCGGATCACATCAATTTTCTCGCCGCGCAGCTCGTTGACCACCTGCTGAATTCGGGAGCCCCGCGCGCCAATGCAAGCGCCCACCGGATCCACTTCTCGCTCAACGCTGTCTACGGCCACCTTGGTGCGGGGGCCAACGGCGCGCGATGGCGGGTTGGCTTCACGGGCAACGGCCACGATCCGCACCGATCCTTCTTGGATCTCGGGAACTTCGTTTTCAAAGAGATAGACCACCAACCCAGCGTTGGCTCTGCTGATGAACAGCTGGGGGCCGCGGCGGGCAATTTCAGACACCTCCTTAAGGAAGACCTTGAAGGTGGCGTTGGCCCGGTAGTTGTCGTTGGGCAGTTGGTCACGCCGCGGGAGTTCGGCTTCCACCTCCGGACGTCCAAGGCCGGAGCTCACGGCCATGATCACGCTCTGGCGCTCGAAGCGGATGACGCGGGCGGTCAGAACGGGGTCTTCCAGGTCGGCGAATTCCTCCTGGATCATGCGGCGCTGGTGCTCCCGCAATTTCTGGGCCAGCACCTGCTTGGTGGTGGCAGCAGCCATGCGCCCGAAATCATCTTTTTCGGGGGTCACATCCAGCACCACCGTGTCGCCCAATTGGGCGTCATCGGTCACCTGCTGCACTTCCGCGAGGCCGATTTGATGGTCCTCGCTCTCCACCTCCTCAACGATGATTTTTGAGGCCAGAACGCGGTAGCCCTCTTCATCCAGGTCGAGGCCAACGTCGAAGTTGCTGAAATATTCCTCGTCGAACGGGTCTTCGCTGATGCCGATGTAGAGCGTGCGGCGGTAGCGCTCGTAGCCCTTGAGCAGCGCTTCGCGCAGGGCGGCTTCCACCACGTTGGCGGGCAGCTTCTTCTCCTCGCTGATGTCTTCAATGAGAGCCGAAAGGCCCGGGAGCATCACGAGTGCCATGGGTGATCCGTTGAAGCAGAAAACAGAAAGGTGGGCGTGCCGTTAGGCGCTGGGTGAGGTCAGTCGAACCTCGAGCACATCACTGCGTGGGATGCGCTGAATGCGACCCCGCAGGTTGAGCTCGACAGCATCGGCATCCCTGCCAAGCAGGGTTCCCTCGCGCTGGATTTCGCCGCCCTTGGCATCCCGCTGCCGAACGCAGACGGGGAAGCCGCGGAAACTGCGAAAGTCCCGGTCCTGCTGGAGAACGTCTCCAAGCCCTGGACTTGTGATTTCCAGAACATACGCCCCGGTGATGAGTTCACCGCTCTCCAAAGCCTCCCCGAAGGCTTGGCTGAAGCTGGCGCAGTCGTCGAGATTCACATCGCTGCCGTCGCCCTTGCGCACAGCAACAATCAGCGCTTGCGGGGCGCGATGGCTGTGCAGCACCACGCTCTCAACGAGAAATCCGAGCGATTGGGCCGTTGCCGAGGCAAGGGCTTCGATGGGTTCCAGCGAGGGATGAGCCAAAGCTCGTGGTGCGGAGGGCCGGCCCGGCCCTGCAATCGCCTGATTGGTACGACTGCCTTCTCGCAAGCGAGAAGCATGCCCGCCGGGCACTCAATCACCTTAGTGCCTGGCCTTTAGGCCGCGCCACCAAGGTCCATTTCAGGCGCGTCGCTGTAGCCGTCGCGCGGACCGGGTGTGCCTCGCAGAGCGGGATCGTTATTGATGCAGCCACTGCCCTTGGCGTATTGACAGACCCTTGCCCAAAGGCGTGCGCGAGTCGATGGTTGACCTGTGCTGAACAGCACCTCCACTTGGGCCGAAGCGCTTGGGTCAATCGTGACCTTGCAAAGCGGACAGATTTGGGGGCAGGTGTCCAAAATCGCTCAACAGCGAAAACAGAACCTAGGGACACTTTTCAGCCCCGATGGTGTGCATCGATTCACTCTCGGTGATCTCCACCGATTGCGCTGGTCTCCCTAGGCTCGGGCTTTAACGGCAGCCAATGGCACGCTGGCGGGAGCTCTGGGCAGGTGTCGTGGCAGTGCTGGCTGCGCTGCTGTTCGGCGTGGAGCCAGCTCTCGCTGCCCATGGCTTTGTGGCCCAGGCCGTCGGCCGTGTGGCCCCCAGCGTGGTCCGCATCGACACCGAGCGTCAGGTGTTGATGTCGGGCTTGGATCCTGGTTTGGAGGATCCGCTTTTAAAAGAACTATTTGGTGATCTGCCCAGTAGCCACCGCGAAAGCGGACAAGGCTCTGGGGTGGTGATTGGGCGTGATGGGTTGGTGCTAACCAATGCCCATGTGGTGGAAGGGGCTGATCGGGTTCAGGTGAGCCTGGCCGATGGAACCCAGTGCGATGGCGAAGTGGTGGGCAGCGATCCGGTGACGGATCTGGCCGTTGTGCGGCTGGCCTCAACGCCTTCCAAACTCAAGGCTGCGCCCCTGGGCGATTCCGATGCTCTGGAACCTGGCGATTGGGCCATTGCCCTTGGCCATCCCTACGGACTCGACAGCACGGTCACCCTCGGCATTGTCAGCAGCCTGCACCGCAACATCAGCAGCCTTGGCTTCACCGATAAGCGCCTCGAGCTGATCCAAACCGATGCGGCCATCAACCCGGGCAATTCCGGGGGGCCACTGATTAATGAATCCGGTGAAGTGATCGGTCTGAACACCTTGGTTCGTGCTGGCCCTGGGGCCGGGCTGGGTTTTGCGATTCCGATCAATTTGGCCAAGGGTGTGGCTGATCGTTTATCCACAGGCGGCCAGGTGGTGCACCCCTACCTCGGCTTGCAACTGGTGCCACTCACCGTTCGCCGCGCCAAAGAGCACAACGCTGATCCCAATGCCTTGGTGCAGCTGCCAGAGCACGACGGTGCCCTGGTTCAGCAAGTCTTGGAGGACAGTCCCGCTGTGGCGGCCGGCTTGCGCCGCGGTGATCTGGTGATCGCTGCAGGCGAGCGCAATGTCCGAGCCCCTGCCGATTTGCTCGCGGTGGTGGAGGCGTCGTCTCTGGGGGATCCGTTGCAACTCAAGGTGTTGCGCGGCTCTGAGCAGATGGAGCTCTCGATTGAGCCGGCCCCGCTGCCAAGCAGCCAAGCCGGATGACGCGCTCAGCGGGCCATTGCTAGGTTCCCGCGACATTGAAGTGAGCCGATGGCAGACCTGCAGACCCAGATGAAGCAGGCCGTGGCCTTGGCTGCCACCGATCAGGTCAAGAACGGCATGGTGCTGGGTCTGGGTTCAGGCTCCACCGCAGCCCTGATGATTCAGGAGGTGGGGGCCCGGCTGCGCGACGGCCGCCTCAGCGACATCGTCGGCGTCACCACCTCTTTTCAAGGGGAGGTGCTGGCGGCCGAATTGGGTATCCCGCTGCAATCCCTCAACGCCATTGATCGCATTGATTTGGCCATTGATGGCGCCGATGAGGTGGACCCTGGCTTTGAGCTGATCAAAGGCGGTGGCGCCTGCCACGTGCAGGAGAAGTTGGTGGCGCGCCGAGCCGAGCGTTTTGTGGTGGTGGTCGACAGCACCAAGCTGGTGGAGCGTCTCAACCTGGGCTTCCTGTTGCCGGTGGAGGTCCTCGCTGGCGCCTGGCGTCAAGTGCAGGCTGAGTTGCAGCAACTCGGCGGCAGCGCGGAATTGCGCATGGCCCAGCGCAAAGCAGGTCCGGTGGTGACCGACCAGGGCAACTTGGTGCTGGATGTGAGCTTCGCCGGTGGGATCAATGACCCGGCTGGGCTGGAGTCCACCATCAACAACATTCCTGGTGTGTTGGAAAACGGCTTGTTTGTGGGGCTGGCTGATCAGGTGCTGGTTGGTGAGATCAAAGACGGTGTGGCTGGCGTGAGGGATCTGGTCAAA
>JAAXIH010000111.1 GCA_012270465.1 Synechococcus sp. | reverse complement strand
TGCCGAGATCAGCGCTGAAGTCGTGCCCGAGCCCGAGCCAGAAGCAGAGCCGGAACCTGAACCCGAGCTAGAGCCCGAGCCAGCCGCCGAGCTCACGGTGGAGGTTGAGGCCACCAGCGCCATCGAGGCTGAGGCGGAAGCAGAGCCTGAAGTCACAGCTGAGCCCGAACCCGAGCCTGAGATCGAAGCCAAAGCAGAGGTCATCCCTGAGCCCGAGGCCATTGCTGACAGCTCAGAGGAGGACCCCAGCAACGATGAGCTCCCCACCGTGGAGGCTGAAGTGCTGGATCCAGCGCCCCAGGTTGAGCAACCTCTCGCCGCTGTGATTCAGTCGCTCGATGAAGTCGATGCGCTGTTGGCGGACGGCCGCCACGGATAATCGCCAGCAGACGTCGAACCCTGGTGAGCGCGAGCGAGACCTCTTACAAAGACACCCTCAATCTGCTCAAAACCGATTTCTCGATGCGCGCCAACTCGCGCCAACGGGAACCGGAATTGCAGGGGTTCTGGGCTGAACTGAATCTCTACAACCGCCTGAGCCGCGAGAACCCAGGGCCGGTTTTCACCCTCCACGACGGGCCTCCCTATGCCAATGGGGCCCTGCACGTGGGCCATGCCCTGAACAAGACCCTCAAAGACATCATCAACAAGGTTCAGTTGATGCAGGGCAAAAAAGCCCGCTACATCCCTGGCTGGGACTGCCATGGCCTACCGATTGAACTCAAGGTGCTGCAGAGCCTCAAGGCGGAGGAGCGGCGCGAACTCAAGCCCCTCGAGCTGCGCCGCAAAGCCCACGCCTACGCCGAGCAGCAGGTGGAAGGCCAACGCCAAGGCTTTCGCCGCTGGGGCATTTGGGGGGAATGGGATACCCCCTATCTGACCCTGCAGAAGCGCTACGAAGCAGCCCAAATCGATGTGTTCGGCCGCATGGTGCTAGCCGGCCACATCTACCGGGGACTCAAGCCGGTGCACTGGAGCCCCAGCTCCCGCACAGCCCTGGCTGAAGCCGAACTGGAATACCCCGATGGGCATACCTCGCCCAGCGTGTTTGTGGCCTTCCCGGTGGAGCAACTCAGTCCAGCCTTGGCAGAGGCTGGGGTAAACGCCGATGGCCTGGCGGTCGCCATCTGGACCACCACCCCTTGGACCCTGCCGGCCAACCTGGCCGTCGCCGTGAATGGCCGGCTCGACTACAGCATTTGCCAAAGCAGCAGCGGCGGGCAGCTGATCGTTGCCAGTGAATTGGTGGGCAGCCTCAGCCAACAGCTGGAGCTCAAACTCGAAGCGCTGCAGCAGGTCAAAGGCGAAGCCCTCGAGGGCCTGACCTATCGCCATCCACTGCTGGAGCGCAGCAGCCCGGTGGTGATTGGCGGCGACTACATCACCACCGAAGCCGGCACCGGCCTGGTGCACACGGCCCCTGGCCATGGCGTCGACGACTTCAACACCGGCCGCAAATACGACTTGCCCGTGCTCTGCCCCGTCGATGAGGGGGGATGGCTCACCGAGGAGGCCGGGCCCTTCGCTGGGCTCAACGTGCTGAAAGACGCCAACACCGCGATCATCACGGCTCTGCAGGAGGCCAAGGCGCTCCTGGCCGAAGAACGCTACGAACACCGCTACCCCTACGACTGGCGCACCAAAAAACCGACGATCTTCCGCGCCACGGAGCAATGGTTTGCCTCGGTGGAGGGCTTCCGCGAGGACGCCCTCAGCGCCATCGACTCGGTGGAATGGCTGCCGGCCAGCGGCCGTAACCGCATTGAAGGCATGGTGCGTGAGCGGGGCGACTGGTGCATCAGCCGCCAGCGCACCTGGGGCGTGCCCATCCCGGTCTTCTATCACCGCACCAGTGGCGAGGTGCTGCTCAACGCCGACACCCTGCAGCACATCCAGGCCTTGATCGCCGAGCACGGTGCCGATGTTTGGTGGGAGCGCGACGAGGCCGATCTCTTGCCACCGTCCTATCGCGATCAGGCCGAGCAATGGCGGAAGGGCACCGACACCATGGACGTGTGGTTTGACTCCGGCTCCTCTTGGGCTGGCGTTCTCGGCGGCCTGGAGGCTGAGGCCGACAGCTCACTGAACTATCCAGCTGACCTCTACCTCGAGGGCTCCGACCAACACCGGGGCTGGTTCCAAAGCAGCCTGCTCACCTCGGTCGCCGTGAACGGCAAGGCGCCTTACAAGCGGGTGCTCACCCACGGCTTCACCCTCGATGAGAAGGGCCGCAAGATGAGCAAATCCCTTGGCAACGTGGTGGATCCAGCCGTCATCGTTGAAGGAGGAAAGAACCAAAAGCAAGAGCCCCCCTACGGCGCCGATGTGCTGCGCCTCTGGGTGAGTTCCGTCGATTACTCCGCCGATGTGCCCCTGGGTCCGGGCATCGTCAAACAGCTGGCCGACGTTTACCGCAAGGTGCGCAACACGGCCCGCTATCTGCTGGGCAACCTGCACGACTTTGATCCCAGCCGTGATGCGGTTCCGCTGGCTGACTTACCGCTGCTGGATCGCTGGATGCTGCAACGCACCGCCAAGGTTCTCGAGGACGTCAGCGGCGATTTTGAGCGCTACGAGTTCTATCGCTTCTTCCAAACCCTGCAGAACTTCTGCGTGGTGGATCTCTCCAATGTCTACCTCGACATTGCCAAGGATCGTCTCTACGTCAGTGCCGCTGACTCCTTCCGCCGCCGCAGCTGCCAAACCGTGATGGCTCTGGTGCTCGAGCGCTTGGCCGGCATGATCGCGCCGGTGCTCAGCCACATGGCCGAAGACATCTGGCAACACCTGCCCTATCCCGTTGAGGAGGCCTCGGTCTTCCTGCGGGGCTGGCCCCAGGCCGATTCCAGCTGGAGTTCCCTCACCAGCACCGAAAGCGCGGCGATCGATGCGGCCGTTCAATTGCGGGCCTTGGTGAACAGGCAGCTGGAAAGTTGCCGCAGCAATGGCGATCTCGGGGCATCCCTGGAGGCCGCTGTGCAGCTGGAACTGGGCTCAGGCCCCTTGGCTGATGCCCTGCAAAGCGCTCTTGAGCAACTGCAGGCCAGCCCCCACCCAGAGGTGGACAACCTGGCCGATTGGTTGCTGATCAGCCAGCTGCAGGTGGGCGGTCAGCCCCCTGAAAGCCCCTTGGCTGAGATCACAGACGAGGGGGTGACGCTGCGCATCTCCAAAGCCGCTGGCGAGAAGTGCGCCCGCTGCTGGCACTACGAGACCGACATCGGCACGAGCCCTGAGCACCCGGAGATCTGCGGGCGCTGCGTGGCGGCGATCGGAGCCTGAGCCCTCAGCCCCAAAGGGCTGGATCGAGGAAATCCTCTGCTGGACGAGGACCAGCCAGCACCTGCTCAGCGGCGGGATTGAGGGGAGCCTGCAACAGCTCGGCGGAGTTGATCGTCGCTTCACTCGGCAGCAGCGGCTGATCGGGATCAAAGGCGGTGGGATGGGTGAGGCTGCTGCTGAAGCCCCGAAAAATCACCACTTCCAACGCTTCTCCATCCCCCATCTGGCCCTGCAGCCGCAAGGCGCGATCAGGGCGATTACAGCTGATGCTCTCCAGCTCAGAGAGCACCTCAGAAGCCTCCAGCCAAACGACCCTGCTTGGGCAAACGCACCACCAGGAATTGGATCAGGCCCACGCCATAGGCCGCCAAACCCAGATAACCCAGGAAGGCGGAGATGGTGGCGGTCCAGCTGCCACCAAAGAGAAAACTGAGCACCACGGCCAAACGGTCATGGAATTGCTGCGGCGCCTCCAGCCAAAGCTTGCAAACCTCACCAGCGGTCGCGGCTCCTGCGCAGCCCAAGGCTGGAACCGTGAGCACCAGGCCTAGAGCGCACAGCACGGTCATCGCCCAGCGCCAGCAGCGCACCGTCAGGGGCAAGGGGCGGTAGGGCGGCAGATCGGCCAGCTCCTCATTGAGATCAGACCAGAACCAAAGGGCAATGAGGATGAACAGGTTGGCGAACGCCGAGGTGAGATAGGCCACCGGACGGGCATCCACCATCAACAGCACGGTGATCCCCAGCAAGCTGGCCACCTGCCAATACAAAGTGAGCAGCCGCACCAAGGCCTGCTCACGCCGGGAGAGCGCCCAGAACAGCAACACCAGGGGCAGAGCCACCGCAAAGAGCACTGCGAGCCGGTAATCCAGCCAGATCAGGCTGCGCAGCAAGGGGAGTGGCATGCCGGGGGGAAAAGGTGCCTCATTATCCGCGCCGCAGCTGTAGCGTCCAATCAGCACCGCCAAGGTCATGCTGCCCTGGTTCAAGAGCAGTGGTTCCGATGCGCTTGCTCGCACGGCCCTCTCCTCTCAACCCTCCCTGGAGCAAGCCATCGATGAGGTGGCTGGCAGCCTCAAGGGCATGGGCCAGGCGGACTTAGCGCTGGTCTTTTGCAGCAGCAGCTTTGCCAGTGACCTGCCCCGCCTGCTCCCCCTTTTGCAGCAAAAACTGCAAGCCGACCACTGGTTGGGCGCCTGTGGTGGCGGCGTGGTGGGCACCAACCCCGGCAACCAGCCCCTGGAACTGGAGCAGGGCTGCGGCCTGAGCGTCACGCTGCTGAAACTGCCGGGCGCGCAGATCAACAGCTTTGCGCTCGATGCCAACCAACTGCCTGATCTCGATGGCCCAGCGTTGCCCTGGCAGCAGGTCGTGGGCGCTGACCCAGCAGCCGGTGGCGCGATGTTGTTGTGGCTGGACCCCAGCACCAGCGGCATCAACGATCTGATTAGCGGGCTGGACTACGCCTTTCCAGCCATGGCCAAGCTGGGCGGGATTGCGGGGAACCACAGCGCGAACCACGGCTCGCTGCTGTTGGGTGATCAGGTCCACCACAGCGCCGTGGGCTGCGTGATCTCAGGAGCCTGGACGCTGGAGCCAGTGGTTGCCCAGGGTTGCCGCCCCATCGGACCG
>JAAXIH010000121.1 GCA_012270465.1 Synechococcus sp. | reverse complement strand
GAAGCCAGCGGTGAGGTGCGCGGCGTGCAACTGGCCGAAGGGCTGTTCCACACGCTGGTGGCACTGGAGGCTGACTCGGTGATGTTTGAAATCAAACAAGGGCCCTATGAGCCCCTAGCCGACAAAGATTTCTTGGCGGCTTTCCCGCTGGAGGGAACCGCAGAGGCGATGGAGCAGGAACGGCTCTGGCGTTCCCTCTTCAATGGGGAACACGGCGATGAAACCGGCCCAACACCAGGGCAATCAAAATCGCCACATACATCTGGCCCGTCAGCGTGATCGTGAAGGCGGCCGCCTGCGCCGCCAAATTGGAGCTCACCAGGGCACCGGAGCCCACGGTGGTGAGCAACTCAAGAGACGCCATGGTGAGCGTGGCATCGGGGGGAGAGGGAAGCCCTCCAAAGGCCACCGGATGGAGCAGATACAAGGTGTTGAGCAGCACCCCACCCAACAAACCAATCAGCACATAGCCAGCCGCGGCACCCATCAACACCGATGTGGTGACAAAGGGCTCGCGAATCAACGACCGCACCAGCCGCACCATGACCAGCCCAAAAAAGAGCACAAACAAGACAAAGCGCAGCAACGCCAGACTGCCGATCCAGGGCACTGGGATGGCCACAGCAGCGCCCCCATGGCGGGACCCGATCCACAACAACTCAACCAGCAACGAGCAGCCGCCCAGGGCGTAGACCAAGCGCCGGCCTGAGCGCAGCACCGAGAGGTGAACCACCAGGTGGAGAAAGAACAGCTCCAGCGCGACGGCACTGAGATCAATGATCAGCGGGAAGCGCTGGGAGAAGGGAATCAACCAAACCATCAGCAGCTCCAACAGGAGCAGATTCCGGTAAGCCCTATGACGCCGGCGAATCCTGGCGATATCCCATCGCTGCTGATGCATCCCCATGACGCTGGCGCTGTACTGCCACCGTGCCATCAAATCCAGGAATTGGCGCCGCTAACTTGCGCAACTCCAGGCCCATGGGGATTGCTCCATAGCGCTGTTGCAGCAGCTCAAGAATGCGCTCGGAGAAATGCTCCAGCGTTTGGCAGCGCAACGACGCTGTGAGCTCACGAATCAACGCAACAGCTTCGGCGTAATCGAGGGTGTCGGCTAAGGCATCGCTGCGGCCAGCCGGTTGCAGGTCGTGGGCGAGCCAAAAATCAAGGGCAAACCACTGGCCCAACAGGCGTTCCTGCTCCAGCACGCCCACATGGGCCCAAAGCCGCAGATCCCGAACAACGATGCGATCGCTCACAGCGGCAGGTTTTGGTGGGTGAACTGGCGCGCACCGCTGGCGTAATCAGCGGCGATGTGGCCGTCACCGCGCAGGCGGTAGCGGTAAGTGACCCAGCCCTCCCCGCCCACCGGCCCCCGGGGCGGCAGCGTGTGGGTGCTGCGTCCCCCCTCCGCGCCGCCGCCATGGCGGAAACCATCGGCGAAGCGCGATGAGCAGTTTTGATACACCCCAGCGCTATCAACCCGCGCCAAGAAGCGCTCGGCCGTCTCGCCATTGGTGGTGCAGATCACCTCGGTGTGGCGCGAGCTGTAACGGGCGATGTGCTCCAACGCCTCATCCATCGACTCCACCACGCGAATGCTGAGCACCAGATCGAGATACTCCGTGGCCCAATCGTCGTCGCTGGCGGGTTGACTCACCCCCAGCGCCATCGCCGCCCCATCACCTCGCAATTCCACCCCTGCCTTGGCAAAAGCAGGCAGTGCCGCGGCCAAAAAGGCGGGAGCAACGTCTTTGTGCAGCAGCAGGGTTTCAATGGCATTGCAAGCCGCCGGGTATTGCGCCTTGCTATCGACCGCCACCGCCACGGCCTGATCCAGGTCCACCTGCTGATCCACATAGAGATGGCAAATGCCATCGGCGTGCCCCAGCACGGGGATGCGGGTGTTGTCTTGAATGAATTGCACCAGGGCATTGGATCCCCTGGGGATGATCAAATCCACCAGTCCGTCCAACTTCAGCAGCGCCAAGCTTTCTTCCCGGCTGGTGAGCAGCGTCAACACCTCGGGATGCACCGCTGAGCGCCCCAGGCCTTGCTGCAGGGCCTCCAAAATCGCGCTGCAACTGCGGTTGGCCTCGCGCCCACCTTTCAAGATGGCGCCATTGCCGGAGCGAATCGCCAGGGCCGCGATCTGCATCACAGCATCAGGGCGGGCCTCAAAAATCACCCCCACCACACCCAGGGGAACGCTGATGCGCTCGAGCACGAGCCCCTCATCCAGGGCCCGGTGCACTTGACGCTGAGACAAGGGATCCGGCAGCTGCGCCAACTGGCGAATGCCGGCGATGGCCCCATCGAGCTTGGCGCCATCGAGCTTGAGCCGCGACAGCAGGGCAGGGGCGAGCTGTTCCTGCTCGGCAGCCTGCAGATCCGCCTGGTTGGCCGTCAGGATCACCTGCCGCTGCTGCTCAAGGGCATCGGCCATCGCCCGCAAGGCGTCCTGACGCTGCTGATCGCTGCACTGCGCCAGATCAATGGCATGGCGCCTCAGGCTCGAGGCGCGGGCCAGCAGTTCAGGGGAGGGATCGGGAACGGCCTGATTCAACGCCTGGGCAGGGGGACTGCCATGCATCATCCCTGGCGGCCTGGCAGACGCTCCAACGCCAAGCGAGCGGCGCCCAAGCGGCCAGCGCCATTGCCCAGGCTGGCGGGTGCAATCACCAGATCCTGACGGCTCGGGGCCAGCACGCGGCGCTCCACCTCCTGCTGCAGGCTGGCGGCAAAAAAGGGAAAGGCAGCGCTCAGACCGCCCCCCAACAAGACCCGCTCTGGGGTGAAGGCATACACCAATGAGCTGATGCCGCAGCCCAGCAGCTGGCCATAGCGCCGCCAAGCCTCAAGCGCTTCAGCATCCCCGTTTGCGGCACGCCTCGAGAGCTCATCGGGTGGACAGCCAGCCCAACGGGTCAGAGCACCAATGCTGCAGAAGGTCTCAATGGAGCCGTCGTTGCCGCTATTGCACGGTGGCCCGGCCGGATCCAGGCCAATCAATCCAGGCTCCGCCGCCGCACCGCGGCGGCCAAGAAAGAGCTGACCGCCAAGGATCACGCCACCGCCCACCCCAGTGCCCAGGGTCAACAGCACCACGTCATCGATTCCTTTGGCGGCTCCGAGCCACTGCTCCCCGAGAACAGCGCAATTGCCGTCGTTGGCCAGGGTGACTGGCCGCTGCAACCGTGATTCCAACCAGTCCGCCAAGGGGACGTGCTGCCAACCCGGGAGATTGATGCAGACCTGGGCGACCCGGGCACTGCGGTCCATCGGACCGGGCAACCCCACGCCAACCGCATCGGCTTGGCGGTGCGGATCGAGGGTTTCAATGGCTTCGACAACCGCCGTTGTGACAGCACCAGGCGCTGGTGGTTGGGGCGTTGGGCAACGGTGCTCGGCTAAGAGCTGACCATCGCTGTCAAAGCGACCCAGCTTGAGGCCAGTGCCACCGATATCCACCCCGATCACCTGACGGTGCGGCTTCGGCATCGCCACCACAAACCACTGACTCCATTAAGCCTGAGCCGGCTTAGAAGCGGAAGAACAGCTGCAGTTGTCCCTGCCAGCGACCCTGTTGGTCGAGCGCGCCTTGCACCCCAACCTTGTCGGTGGCCTGATAACGCAACACCGCTTCAGGCGGAATATCACTGCGGTTGGGGGCGGCCAACACCGAAAAGTTGAAGCGATCCGTGAGATCGACGCCCACTTCAGCACCGAGGACCAACTGAGAAGGAATCCGTCCCTTGTTGCTGTCTTTGCCTGAATCCTGCACGTACGGCTCCAGGTAGGCGGGATAGAGCGATGCAGTGATCCGATCATCAAACAAGTTGCTCAAACCTCCAATCACCGGAGAGAGCAACGTTCCACCTAACAACGTTGCCACCGCTGTGCCGGCATTGGCTGCTGCCACCCCAGCCAAACTGTTGCCCGCCAAAAGGGCGACCAACCGCTCCTGCGGCAAAGGCGGTTGACTGCGCAGCGACAACGTCTCAAACGAGAGGCGATCAGCAGGTCCGGCATAGGAAATGATCACCTTGATCAAGTTGAGGCGATCCAAGTTCGAAAAATTGCCCTGGAGCTCCTGACTACTCACCAACTGATCGCCATCGCTGCCACCCACGCGATCAGACACCCGTGTGGTGAAGACCACATCGAGATAGGGAAGCAAGCCCAACGACGGCGTGAAGATCGCCACGTTGGCGTTACTGCTATCAAGCTTCAGAACATTGGTGAGCAGGCTGACGCGCCCCTTCAGCAGCTTCACCACACCAGAGAGCCGAACATCAGGGCCGGCGGGCCCATTGAGCGTGAGCAAACCACTGGTTTGAAAATCGGCGACCGGCGGGGAGGCGATACGCAGCTTGGGCCCAAGACCCAGGCGCAAATTGCGGAATTCCAGCGGGCCAAAATTCGGCACCCGGCTGCGCAACGCTGCAGCATCTGCGGATTCCATCTGCGGGCCACGCACCACCACCGGCTGCTGGAAATCCCAATCCAACTCAGGCATTGCGGTGTTGACCGGACGACCAGGGGAACCACCTGAACTGAGTTCCGCAGCAGAGACCGTGATCGAGCCATCACTGAGCTTGAGTTCGCCCCCCAAGGCCGGCTTGAGCAGGCTTCCCTGCAGCAACACCTCCCCATCAGCCTGCAGCTGAGCATCGGGGCGCTTAATCGGAAATGACGTGGCTGCAAAGCGCAGGCCCGGCTCATTGCGCTCCTGGCTCAACGCCAGGCTGCCCTTCCCTTCCAGACGCCCTTCACCGGAGCGCGCAGAAAACGACTCGAGCTGTAGCTGTTCAAAATCAAAAAAGGCCGTGGCTTCAACACCATCAATGGCCTGATCAGCCACAACCACAGCCCCATCGCGCACCCTCAAAAATCCGTTGGCGAGTGGGCTTGCGAGGGTTCCACGGATGAGCAATTGAAGGTCGATGCTGCCGGCTTGCCACTGCAGCTGGCCGCCAGTCAAGGAGGTGAGAACCCCCAAGACATCGCCGCGACTCGAGA
>JAAXIH010000097.1 GCA_012270465.1 Synechococcus sp. | reverse complement strand
GTTTCGCGGGTGAAGCTGCGTGGCGCGCGCATCAACAGCAGCAGCACCTCATCCACCACATCGCCGTTGGCTGGATCGTTGACGTGGCCGTAGAGCACCCGATGGCTCTCCCAGCTCTGCTGGCCAGCTGGCTGAAACAGTTGACGGCCAATGGCTTCAGCTTGGGGTCCGCTGACCCGCACGATGGCCACGCTGCCGGCACCGGCAGCCACCGCCGTGGCGATCGCTGCGATGGTGTCGTCGCGCGCCGCCAGGCTCATGGGCGTTGTCGCCTCAGGGCTCGCGACCAGTAGACGATCAACAGCACAACGGCCACCACCAGTGAGATCACAGCCATAAGACCCAGAGATCGCTCAGAGGCCAGCAGGCTGAGGCGCACGATGCCGTAGGGCACCAGCACCAGTAGCTGAAGACTGAGGGCCACCAAGGCCAGCACTTTCCCCCAGCCCCGCCGGCCGATCAGGGCAATGCAGGCGATGATTCCCACAACCGCGGTGGGTATCCAGGCGGAAATGGCCAGCACCAGATTTGCAGTGTGCCAAGGGTCAGGCAGGCCGATGACCACAGATGCTGCAATTAGGCCGAGCAGATTGGCCCCCAACCCCACCACAGCCAGCCAGCGGTCGCGAGGCGTGAAGACTGGCCTGCTCATCGGCGGTTCCGCAATGTGGCCCCAGTTTGGTCGGAGTTCTGCTCAGGCGCTGCCGCAGCGGGCCAGGTCCAGCACATCCGCCATGGAGCGGATTTGATTCATGGTGGCTTGCAGCTGGTCAGCGCTGCTCAATTCGATCCTCAGATCGATGCGGGCTGGTTTGCCATAGGCGGTGCGAACCCGTGCATCGCTGACGTTGATGCTGCTGTCAGAGAGCCGGGTGAGGATGTCTTTGAGGATGCCAACGCGATCGAGCACCTCGATGCGAAGCAGCACGGGATACCGCCGGCGGTGTTCGCTAACCACGGGGTTCCAGCGCACGGGCAAGCGCCGTTCCACCGGTGTTTGCGCCACGTTGGCGCAATCCTGGCGGTGAATGGTGATGCCGTGGTTGCCGAGGGCAACGGCGCCAAGAATCGGCTCGCCGGGCAAGGGGCTGCAACAGCCCCCCAACCGGTATTCCAGTCCTTCAACGCCAAGAATTGGGCTGCCGCTGGGATCAGCGGTGCTGGTGTTGGCTTGACCACTGAGGTTGCGGGCCAGCTCTTCGTTGCTGGGGGCTTCGCTGCTGGATTCCTCCTCCAGCCGCATCTCTTCGCGCAGTCGATTGGTGACCTGATGCACCGTGACGCCGCCAAACCCGAGGGAGGCCAGCAGGTCATCGACTCCGGTCAGGTTGCAGCGGCGGGCCACCCGCAGGATTGGGTCGCTGCTGAGCAGGGCATCAAAGCCATCACGGCCCAGCTCCCGCTCCAGCATTTCGCGGCCGCGCGTGATGTTTTCGTCGCGGTGGCTGCGCTTGTACCACTGGCGAATGCGCTCGCGTGCCGTTGGTGTGGCGACGAAATTCAGCCAGTCCAGGCTGGGGTGAGCGGTCTTGGCGGTAACGATCTCAACGAAGTCGCCGTTCTGCAGTGGTGTGGCGAGCGGGCAGAGCCGATCGTTGATGCGCACGCCTTGGCAGTGGTTCCCCACCTCGCTGTGAATGCGGTAGGCAAAGTCCACGGCGGTGGCCCCCTTGCGCAGGCCGATCACATCGCCATTGGGGGTGAACACAAACACCTCGTCGTCAAAGAGGTCTTCTTTGATTGAGCGCAGATAGTCGTTGTGGTCTTGGCCCCCTTCTTCTTTTTGCCAATCAACCAGCTGCCTGAGCCAGTTGAAGCGGGCCATCTCATCGCCGTCAGCTGGTGAGCCGCCCTCTTTGTATTTCCAGTGGGCGGCAATGCCGTACTCGGCAACCTCATGCATTTCGCCGGTGCGGATCTGCACTTCAATCGGCCGATGCCGGCCGATCACCGCGGTATGCAGCGATTGATAGCCATTGGGTTTGGGCAGGCCGATGTAGTCCTTAAAGCGACCTGGGATGGGCCGGAAGGTGTCGTGCACCACGGCCAGGGCGCGGTAGCAGGTTTCCACTGATGGAGCCACGATCCGCACCGCAGCCACATCAAAGATTTCGTGGAACTCCTTCTCCTGGCGCTGCATCTTGCTCCAGATGCCAAAGAGGTGTTTGGGGCGGCCCACCACCTCGCATTCATGGACGCCTGAGTTCTCCAGCCGGTCGCGCAGCAGCTGAACGGTGACGCCTAAGCGCTCTTCGCGGTCGCTGCGTTTGCTGGCCACCTGTTGGGAGATGGAGCGGAAGTCATCGGGTTCCAGCACCTTGAAGGCCAGATCCTCCAGCTCCCACTTGAAGCGGCCAATGCCGAGGCGGTTGGCCAGGGGCGCGTAAATGTCGCGGGTTTCGGTGGCGATGCGCTGTTGCTTCTCAGGGCGCAGTGCACCGAGGGTGCGCATGTTGTGCAGCCGGTCAGCCAGCTTCACCAGCACCACGCGGATGTCGCTGGCCATCGCCAAAAACATCTTGCGCAGATTTTCAGCTTGGGCCTCGGTTCGGTTGGTGAAATGGATGCCGCCCAGCTTGGTGACGCCCTCCACCAGTTGCCGCACCTCCGCGCCGAAGTGCCCTTCGATCTCTTCGAGGCTCACATCGGTGTCTTCCACCACGTCGTGGAGGAAACCAGCGGCGATGACCGCCGCGCTGGCGCCGATGTCGCGCAGCAGATCCGCCACGGCCACCGGATGAATGATGTAGGGCTCCCCGGTGGCTCGCACCTGCTGGCGGTGGAGCTGGTAGGCGAAATCAAAGGCTGATGCCAGCAGACCTTCAGGGTCGGTGGGGCAGGTTTCCCCCTGACCGGGGGGCACATGCTCGATGCATTGCCTCAGCCACTCGGGCAGATCGATGGCGTAGTCATCGGGGCCAGAGATCTCAGGCCGCAGTTGGGGCGCATCGCACTCGGCTCGTCCAGGCAGCGTTGACGCTGCGGAGGTGGCAAACCGGTCGGCGGCGTCCAGCATGGCCCCGTCAGACTGAGGCCATGGTATTCAGCGGCGAGCAGAATCCCAACCGTGGTCAGCAGCTCGCCATGGAGTCAGCCCCTGTGCTGCAGCTAGAGGATTTGGTGGTGGCCTACCCAGGCTCCGCGGATCCCACCCTCGATGGGCTGACCTTGAGCCTCCAGCGCGGTGAGCGGTTGGCCTTGGTGGGGCCCTCCGGTTGCGGCAAAAGCACCGTTGCCAGAGCTGTTTTGGGTTTGCTGCCCGAAGGAAGCCGCAGTCAGGGGCGCTTGGAATTGCTGGGCAGCGATCCCCGGCGTCTGCGGCGAGCGGCGTTGAACCGTCTGCGGGGCGAAGCGGTGGGCCTGGTCTTTCAAGACCCGATGACCCGCCTCAATCCGCTGATCAGCATTGGCGATCACCTGCGCGACACCCTCTCGGCCCATGGGGCCCAGGCCGCGCGGGCTGAGGAACTGCTGCAGCGCGTGGGCATCGGCCCGGAGCGGATGAACAGTTATCCGCATCAATTCAGTGGCGGCATGCGCCAGCGGGTGGCGATCGCCCTGGCCATGGCCTTGCAACCGCCGCTGGTGATCGCCGATGAGCCCACCACCAGCCTCGATGTGGCGGTGGCCGGCCAGGTGATGGCTGAGCTCACGGCGCTGTGCCAAGAGGCGGGCAGTGCGCTGTTGCTGATCACCCACGACTTGGCCATGGCGGGCCGCTGGTGTCAGCGCATGGCGGTGATGCAAGACGGCCGTTTGTTGGAGGAGGCCTCGGCCTCGCAGGTGTTGCTTCAGCCGCAGCAACCGCTGACCCAACGGCTGGTGGCGGCGGCCCGGCAACGGGAAGGTGGGGCGACCCCACAGGCCCCTGCCACACCGGTGGTGCTGGAGCTGCATCAACTGCGCTGTTGGCATCGCCTGGGTGGTTGGCCCTGGCAGCCGCAGTGGTTGCGTTCAGTTGATGGGATCAGCCTGCGCCTGCATGCCGGGGAAACCCTGGGCATCGTTGGTCCATCCGGGTGCGGCAAGAGCACCCTGTGCCGCGCCTTGATGGGGCTCAACCCCGTTCGTGGTGGTGAGGTGATGCTGCAGGGCCGGGATTTGCGGCGCTTGCAAGGGCAGGAGTTGCGTCAGGCCCGCCAGCGGTTGCAGATGGTGTTCCAAGACCCGCTGGCTTGCCTCAATCCAGCCATGACCGTGATCGATGCGGTGGCCGATCCGTTGTTGATCCATGGCCTGGCCTCACCGGGCCAAGCGCGCGAGCAGGCCCGCACGGTGTTGGCCTCAGTGGGGCTCGATGCATCCTTGGCGCAACGGTTGCCCCGGCAGCTCTCCGGCGGTCAGCAGCAGCGCGTGGCGATTGCTCGGGCGTTGGTGCTGCAACCGGCCGTGTTGCTCTGTGATGAATCGGTGAGCATGCTCGATGCCGAGGTGCAGGCCGAAGTGCTGCAACTGCTGCGTCAGCTGCAACAACAGTTGGGCGTGGCGATTTTGTTTGTCACCCATGACCTCGGGGTGGCCAGTGGTTTTTGCCACCGCGTTGTGGTGCTCGATCAGGGCCGCATCGTGGAAGAAGGTCCCGGCGATGTGATGTTGCAGGCACCAGCAGCGGCCATCACCCGTGAATTGGTGGAGGCTTGCCCTCGCCTGCCTCAGCCCGGTTGATCTCAGGCAACACTCAGAGAATCCTCAGGTGAAACCCTTCAGCTGACGGGTTCATTCAGCAACAGCTCATTTTTAGGTTGCTGATGTTGCTGAATCTCAGGTTTAAGCCATGGCGCTATCAACACCATCAGGCCTCAGCGTTGCTGTGGCTGGAGAGATTTGGTGGGGTGGATTTACAGCTGAAATCACGATCACCAATACATCGGGATCTGCCCTCAGCGGTTGGAGCTACAGCTTTGATAGTCCGCATCAATTGAATTCAGCGCCGTGGGGCGCCACGTTGCAGGCTGAGCCCCTCGATAACGGCCTCATTCGTTACACCCTCAGTGGCGCTGATTGGGGGGCTGAGATTCCAGCCGGTGGCTCGGTCACCGTTGGATT